>CAMLMI010000250.1 GCA_946480965.1 uncultured Verrucomicrobiales bacterium
GTCATCCGAGGGCCGCTCCGAAGGAGTAAAAAACGCCTCCAGCCCACCGGACGCAACCCCCAAGGCCTCCGCAACTTGGCCCCGGAAAACAGTTCGGTTGATCCAGTAAATAAGGCTTGCCAGCCCGCGTGAGGATGGCACTTTTCAAGCCGCTTGTTAGACAGCTCGTCCCTCCAGGACCTGGTAAATCTTCAGTTGAAAGTTCGTTCTTCAGTGATGATTTGAAACCCGACAGTCGGGAACAGTCTGAGAATAGGAAGTTAGCCTGGCAGCAATCATTGAATGAGCACGAAACTGTTTGTGGGAAATCTTTCCTTCAACACCACTGAAAACGACATCGAGGACGCGTTCGCCGCGCACGGCACCGTGTCCCGTGTCGACCTGATGATGGACCGGATGAGCGGCAAGTCCCGTGGCTTCGCCTTCGTCACCATGGATTCCCCCGAGGCCGCCCAAGCCGCGATCAGCGCGATGCACGGAGCCCAGCTCGACGGCCGCACCTTGACCGTCAACGAAGCCCGTCCCCGTGAGGAGCGTCCTCCCGGCGGCGGCGGCGGCGGATACCGCGGCGGTGGCGGTGGTGGCGGCGGCGGTGGATTCCGCGGTGATCGCGGCGGCGACCGTGGCCCTCGTCGCGAGCGCTACTAAGATCGCTTCGATCTGATTGTTTTCGTAGGGCGCGAAGCTCCGGAAACCCGGGCTTCGCGCCTTTTTCTTTGCCAGGACTATTTTCGCCGGTCCGGCCTAGATGCGTTTTTCCCCGAATGGCGGAGCTGGAAAAGGACCCCTTTGGACGACTGCATTGTATTGGAAGGAAAGATCAAGAACGTGCTCGCCGGAACGATGTTCCGGGTGGAGTTGGAGAACAACCACGAGGTGCTCGCGCACATCTCGGGCAAGATGCGTAAGCGCTTCATCCGCCTGAACCAAGGCGACCGGGTGCGACTGGAGATGTCGCCCTACGACCTGAACAAGGCTCGGATCACCTATCGTCTCGGCTGAACTCCGGCCCAAGAATCGGCATCCGCTTTTCCCGACAACGCCAAGCGCCTATGCGGCTTGGCGTTTTTTCGTCTAGAACTGTCGTCCCTTGGCCCGGAACGCAGGCGCTGACGACACCCGTTGCTGCGCGGCTTTGGGATCACGTAGATAGACGATGTTGCCCTCGAAGCTGTCGGGAACCGGCTCCACTACCCGTCCGGCCGAGCGATAGCGGCAGGGCTTGAATCCGGCAGAGCGGATGCGGACGTGGAGCGCGTCCTCGTCGTAGCCGTAGCGGTTCCCGCTGCCGTTGCGCTCGATGATCATGGCCGCGACGGACGGATCGCCCAAGACCGCATCGGCGGCGGAAAACACCTCGGTCTCGAACCCCTCCACGTCGATCTTCATCAGCTTGGGCGAACAACCGGCCAACTCGGCGTCCAGCGTGCTGATCTCGATGCGGTCGGTCGCTCCGGTGTAGCCGGAGTTTCCCGTCACCACGAAGTTTTCGGTGCCGAGTCCCCGGGTAAATTCCAGATGACCGGGCTTCCCTCCCAGCGCCACGTTCCGCAACCGCACCCGATCACCCATGCCGTTCAGCGCGATGTTCCGGCTCAACGCGGCAAAGGTCGTCGGACTCGGCTCAAAGGCCACGCCGCGCGCGCCGATTCCTGCCGCCGCCAGCACCGTGTAGGCACCGATGTTCGCCCCGATGTCGGCGAAGAGATCGTCCGGCCGGAGGAAATGGAGCACGAAGGCCATCTCGTCGAATTCGTTCATCCCGGGATAGATGAAGTGCGCTGCGCCCTTCATGTGGGGCGGCACCAGCAACCGCGTGCCGTTGGCCAGCTCCACGCAGACCTCGCCCGGCACCCGGCGCGACGCGAGTTGGGCGACGACGAACTCCCACATCGAACGCACGCCCCACCCCTGGCTCAACGGATGCCGTCGGACACTGTTCAGGGTGCCGACGACTTTGGTCACTGGATTCATGGGAAATTTCAGAGGGCTAGCGGAGCTTTTGTTTCGGCTGGAGCTTCGCCACCAGCTTCTGGTCCTTGGAGTTCAGCCTGTGTGTCACGAGGCCCCAGACCGCGCCGCCGACCGAAGCCAAGCACGCGGGGAAATGCCACAGCCAACGCACATCGCCCGTCCGCGCCAACCCGAGGAGAACGTGCCACGCCGGGCCCACGAAGCTCACGCAATAGACACAGGCCAACCAACCGGGCACCGGCGGTTTCTGCTCCAGCCACATGTTGCCGAACTCGCGCCGGACATTGAGGAAATGAACCGTCGCACGGCGGCGTTTGCGGAGGAAGTTCATCAGCGTGTCCACGTAGTAGTGGTGGACGCCACGCCCGGCGACGCGCAGCCATTCGCGTTTGCCCGAGCGCATGAGGAAGAGCGCGACGTGCGTGTCCTGAAATTTCTGGTCGGCCTTCACCGCGTCGAGATCGGCCTTGCGATAGACGAATCCGTTCGCCCCGAGCGGATACGACTCCGTGCCTTCCGGCAGCGTCCAGCGTTCGATCTCCCCTTCCCGCGCCACAAGCCGGGGATTGGTGCTCATCAACCAGCAGAGCGGATCGCTGATGTGCAGCCGGTGCGTGAGGTAGGCACAGAGCGACGTCATCTTCGGCGACGGCAGATAGTAGCCCTCGACGCCCAAGGCGGAAGGCCGGTCGCGCAACGCCGTCACGGCCAGCTCCACGTAGTCGGGATGCGTGATCTCGTTGTCAGCATCCACGAAGACGACGAACTCGCCCGTGGCTTGGCCCAAGGCGACGCGCTTGCTCTCCTCCATGTTGCGGCTGGCCCGGTCGTCGATGACCACCGCGCCGTGGCGTTCGCCGATGGCCTGCGTGCCGTCGGTCGAACCGCCGTCGGCGAGAAGGATCTCGTAGCGGTCGCGCGGGTAGGTCTGCCGCCGGATGGATTGCAGGCAATTGTCCAGCATCCCGGCGGCGTTGAGCACGGGGATGATGAAGCTGACCTTTGGCAGCGCGTTTTCGGACATGCGACCGGGGAGTTAGCCACTGGAAGCCCCCCCGGCGTCAACCCGCCAGTTCGGCGCAGACGCACGGAATTCCCAGTAACCTTCGGCCGCTCCGGGGGTCTCTTCGGTCAGTCCGCCCGGCAGGTCGAACCGACCCCGGACTGGCAATTTCCAACACCCTAGACAACCTATTCGCATGGCAGGCAAATCCGGCAGCGGCGCAGTGAAATGGATCGTGGTTCTCCTCGTTCTCGGCGGGGCGGGCTACGGCGGTTGGCGGTGGTATCAGGGCCGCCGGGCCGAGGAGCCCGCCCAGTTCCGCACGGCCAAGGTCTCGCGCGGCGACATCGTCCAGTCCGTCTCCGCCAACGGCTCCCTCTCCCCCCTCAAGAGCGTCGTCGTCGGCAGCCAGGTCTCCGGCCAGATCACCAACGTCACCGTGGACTTCAATTCCCGCGTGACCGAGGGGCAGCTCCTCGCGCAGATCGATTCCGCCACCTACGTCACCAAGCTCAACGAGGCCAAGGCCAACCTCTCCAACGCCAAGGCCGCCCTCAAGCTCGCCGAGGTCAACTTCAAGCGCGACCAGGAGCTGTTCGCGGCCAAGCTCATTTCCCAGTCCGTCTATGACCAGACCGAGGTGGCGCTGGAACAGGCCCGCGCTTCCGTCGAGATCCGGCAGTCCGCCGTCAGCACGGCCGAGGTCGATCTCTCCCGCACCTCCATCTATGCGCCGATCAGCGGCATCGTCATCTCCCGCAACGTCGATGTCGGCCAGACCGTCGCCGCCAGCCTCAACACCCCCACGCTCTTCATCCTGGTGAACGACCTCGCCACGATGGAGATCGGCGCCCTCGTCTCCGAGGCGGACATCGGCGGCATCGAGGTCGGCCAACCGGTGACATTCAACGTCGATGCCTTCCCCGGCCGCGAGTTCCGGGGCGAACTCCGCCAGGTGCGCTACGCCGCCGTCACCAACCAGAACGTCGTCAGCTACACCACCGTGGTCAGCGTCAACAACCAGGACCTCAAGCTCCGTCCGGGCATGACCGCCACCGCCAACATCATCACCGCGCAGAAGACCGGCGTGCTCCGTTTGCCCAAATCCGCCCTGCGCACCAAGCCCCCCGAAAGCGCCCTGCTCAAGACCGCCTCCACCAACGCACTCTCCGCCACCGGCACCAACAACGCCCCCGCCGTGGCGCAGCGTCCCGGAATGCCCGAAGGCATGCCCACGCCGCCTTGGGCCAGCGAAGGCCGCCGTCCCACCGACGACGAGCGCCAGAAGTGGATGGCCAGCCTCACGCCGGAACAGCAGCAACAGATGCAGCAGATGCGCGAGCGGATGCGGGGCCAGGGCGGCCAAGGCGGGGGGCGTCGCGGGGGCGGTGAAGGCGGAGGCTTTGGCGGCTTCGGCGGCGGGGGCGGCGGCGCGCCACGCCAAGTCATCGACAACACGCCCAAGTTCCAGACCATCTACACGCTCGTCACCACCAACACGCCCGACGGCAAGCCGCTCCAGCTGGCCAAGCCCATCACGGTGAAAACCGGGGCCGAGGATTCGACCTACGTCGAAGTGCTCGAAGGATTGTCCGAGAACGACGAAGTGATCACCGGCCTGGTCTCAGCCACTACCACCACGACCCCCGCTTCGCCGATGGGCGGCAATCCCTTCAGCCCGGGCGGAATGCGGATGCGCTGACCCTCCATCCCCACTCCGCCCCGCATGGCCACTCCAGTCATCCAGCTCGAGGATTTCCGCAAGACCTACCGCAGCGGCGAGGTCGAGGTCCACGCCGTGCGCGGCGTGAACCTTACGATTCAACCCGGCGAATTCGTCGCCATCATGGGCGCTTCCGGTTCCGGCAAGAGCACCATGATGAACACCCTCGGCTGCCTCGACCGGCCCACCTCCGGCCGATTCCTGCTCGATGGTGTGGACGTGGGCAGCCTGGACCGCGACGAGCTGGCCGATCTGCGGAACCAGAAGATCGGCTTCGTCTTCCAGGGCTTCAATCTCCTCGCCCGCACCAGCGCGGTGGAGAACGTCGAGCTGCCCATGCTTTACGGCCGCCCTCCCCTGCCCGCCCGCGAGCAACACAAACGCGCTATGGCCGCGCTGGAGCTCGTCGGCCTCGGCCAACGCTTCGACCACACGCCCAGCCAGCTCTCCGGCGGCCAGCAGCAGCGCGTCGCCATCGCCCGCGCCCTCGTCAACCAGCCCAAGCTCCTCCTTGCCGACGAACCGACCGGCAATCTCGATTCCCGCACCAGCATCGAGATCATGGGCATTTTCCAGCAGCTCAACGACCAGGGCATGACCGTCGTCATGGTCACGCACGAGCTCGACATCGCCCAGTATTGCCGCCGCGTCGTCGTCATGCGCGACGGCCTGATCCGTAGCGACGAACCCGTCGCCGACCGTTCCCTCGCCCCGCAGGAGCTGGCCAAGCTCGACGCCGAACAGAAGGCCGTCCAACTCGCCTGACCCATGATCGCCGTCCTCAAGATCTCCCTCCGCGCCCTCCGCCGGAACGTCCTCCGCTCCTTCCTCACCATGCTCGGCATCATCGTCGGCATCTCCGCCGTCATCGTCGGCGTGAGCATGGGCGCCGGGGCCAAGGCCGAGGTGGACAAGCGCATCGCCAGCATGGGGCAGAACCTCATCACCGTGATGTCCGGCAACACCGCGCGCGGCGGCGTGCGCGGCGGCTTCGGCGGCCGCCCCAACCTCACCGTCGAGGACTACGAGGCCATCCGCAGCGAGGTCGAAGGCGTCGCCGCCACCAGCCCCGAGGCCCGCACCCAGGCCCAGGTCATCGCCGGCAACGAAAACAGCGCCATCCAGATCTCCGGAGTCAGCGAGGAATACCTCGACGCCCGCTCTTGGCCGCTACAGGGCGGGATGAACTTCACCGAGGTGGACGTCCGCACCGCCCAGAAGGTTTGCCTCATCGGTGCCACCACCGCCAACACCCTCTTCGGCGAGGGCGTGGACCCCGTCGGCCAGAAGATCCGCGTCAAAGACACCACCTTTACCATCGTCGGCTGGCTCGCCGCCAAGGGCTCCGGCAGCTTCGGCCAGGATCAGGACGACGTCCTCCTCGCGCCCTACACCACTGTGATGAAGCGCCTCTCGGGCGACACCCGCTTCCGCTCCCTCTTCGTCCAGGCCGAGTCCCCCGACGCCATCCCGCTCGTCCAGGCCGGACTGACCGACCTCCTCCGCCAGCGCCACAACATCACCGAGGGCAAGGAAGACGACTTCATGATCCGCACCCAGCAGGAGACGAGCGACTTCTTCAACGCGAACAACAAGATCATGACCGTGCTGATCGGCTTCTTCGCGGGCATCTCCCTCGTCGTCGGCGGCATCGGCATCATGAACATCATGCTCGTGAGCGTGACCGAGCGCACCCGCGAGATCGGCATCCGCCTCGCCGTCGGCGCGCGCAGCCGCGACGTCCTCCGCCAGTTCCTCGTCGAAGCCGTCCTCCTCAGCGCCCTCGGCGGCCTGCTCGGCATCCTCACCGGCTACTGGCTCGCGCCGCTGCTGACCCGCTTCGCCCAGTTCCCCACGCTGATCTCCACTGAATCCGTCGTCATCGCCTTCAGCACCAGTGCCGTGATCGGCATCGTCTTCGGCTTCTTCCCCGCCCTGAAGGCCGCCCGCCTAGATCCCATCGACGCGCTCCGCTACGAGTAGCCTTTCTCGGCAAACCGAGATGGGTAGGGCGAAGGCTCCGGCCAAGCCGCCGTGGGATCTCCTGACGACGAGACCGCTGCCCTGGCGACTCCTTCGCGTTCCGGAGGAGCCAGTGATGCTTTCCGAAAACGGAGTCCGCCCTCAGGCGGCTCGGCGGGAGCCGCCGCCCTACCTCCTCCCCGCCATTTGCTGAACCGCCTCGCACGTGCCAGCCTCCGGGCACATGGCCGACCGTGCGCCCGT
>CAMLMI010000251.1 GCA_946480965.1 uncultured Verrucomicrobiales bacterium
GAGGATGGCTCCAGCTTTGGGACGGGCGCTGGGCGTCTCTCTGTGGATGGTGGCCGTGCTCTTCGTGACGGGTTGCGTTTCGAAGACCGAGAAGCCAGTCGCAGTTGGCCCGGTTCCAGAAGCCGTGCGGGCCGATCTTAAGCTCGCTCCGTTCTATCAGAAATTCGTCGCCGCCGGGCCGTTGCCCATCGTGGCGTCGGCCGAGGTGGACGACCATGCGTTGCTGGAAGCGCGTTGGCTCATCCTGAAGCTGATGGAGGGCAGGGAAGATCTGCTCTCCGTCATGGCCAGCAACAAACTCCGTTTCGCCATCATGGCGCACGACGAGTTCACCACCGATCTGCCGGAACAAGCGCGCATGATGCCGAAGGCGTTCTGGGACCGGCGAGCCCGCGGCCTGGGTGCGTCGCCGCAGATTCCCGTGGTGAGCTGCGGCGAGGAGAACCTGCTGTGCTTCCCCGGCGACCAGTATGCGAAGGAGAACATCCTGATCCACGAGTTCGCCCACGCCATCCAGGGCTTCGGTTTGGACACGGTGGACCCGACCTTCAGCAAGCGCCTGCAAGCCGCCTATGAAGACGCGCAGAAGAACGGTCGCTACGTGGGCTTCTACGCCGGCAGCAACGCCTACGAATACTGGGCGGAGGCCGTGCAGTCGTGGTTCGGCAACAACCGCGAGAACGATCCCTACCACAACCACGTGAATACCCGGGCTGAGCTGAAGGCCTATGATCCGGCCTTGGCCGCGCTCTGCGAAGAGGTCTTCGGTCCGCGCGAGTGGACCTATCGGAAGCCGATGGACCGGCCGGAGGCGGAACGCGCCCACCTGCGGGGCTATGATTTCTCCAAGTCACCGACCTTTGCGTGGCCCGAGGCGATCAAGGACGCGACCAAGAACGTGCCCGATCCGAAGGAAGACTGAATCCCTTTGGGGCCAGCGCCTCTCCCAGTTCTCTCCGTAGTTTTCCAAGACACCCCATGCAAACCATCCACGTCATTGATTCCCACACCGGCGGCGAGCCGACCCGCACCGTTGTTTCCGGCGGTCCCGATCTCGGCCGCGGCACGGTGGCGGAGCGGCTGGTGGTGTTCCGGGAGAAATTCGACCACTACCGCTCGGCCGTGGTCAACGAGCCGCGCGGTTCGGACGTGATCGTCGGCGCGCTCCTAGTGGAACCGGTCGATCCGGTCTGCGCAGCGGGCGTGATCTTCTTCAACAACGTCGGTTATCTCGGCATGTGCGGGCACGGGATGATCGGCTTGATCGTGACGCTGGCCCACATGGGTAAGATCGGCCCCGGCGCGCATCGCGTGGAGACGCCTGTGGGCGAGGTAACGGCGACGCTGCACGCGGACGGTTCGGTGTCGGTGGCGAACGTGGCGAGTTGGCGGAAAGCGAAGGCCGTGACGGTGGACGTCCCCGGTTTGGGGCCGGTGACCGGCGACGTTGTCTGGGGTGGAAACTGGTTCTTTCTCGTGGAGAAGCATCCCTGGACGCTGCATCTGAAAAACGTCGAGCAACTGACCGACGTGACGTGGCGCATCCGCCAGGCGGTGAACGCGCAGGGGCATCCCGAGGTGGACCATGTGGAACTCTTCGGCGCTCCCGGCGATCCCGCCCACCACAGCCGCAACTTCGTCCTCTGTCCGGGCAAGGCCTACGACCGTTCGCCCTGCGGCACCGGCACCAGCGCCAAGCTGGCGGCCCTCGCCGCGGACGGAAAACTGGCCGAGGGCGCGGACTGGTTCCAGGAGAGCATCATCGGCAGCACCTTCACCGGGAGCTTCCGTTGGCTGAACCGGGACAAGGGCGAGGTCGCCCCGATCATCACCGGGCGGGCCAGTGTCATGGCGGAGTCCAAGTTGTTCCTCGACGAACACGATCCATTCCGTTGGGGCATCCGATGAACACCTCCTCCGTAGCAGAACCGTCCTCTCTTCCTTCCACCACGCGGCGCGGCGACGCGCTGCTCGGGCTGATCGGCAACACGCCGATGATCCCGCTCCGCTTCCAGTCCGAGAACCGGACCATCTGGGCCAAGTGCGAGTTCCTGAATCCGAGCGGCAGCATCAAGGACCGCCTGGCCAAGACCGTTGTCCAGGACGCCGAGAAGAACGGCCTGATCGGCCCCGACTCGATCATTCTGGAATGCACCAGCGGCAACACCGGCATCGCCTTTTCGATGGTCGGCGCGGCCAAGGGCTACAAGGTCGTGATCGTCATGTCCGAGGTGGCCAGCGGCGAACGCCGCCGGATCATCCGCCAGTTCGGCGCGGAGCTGATGCTCTTTCCCGGCGGCGGCTACCAGCGCGGGATCGACATGACCCGGGAGATGGCCGCGAAGGATTCCCGCTACTTCCTGCCACGCCAGTTCGAGAACCCGCTGAACGCCCTCGATCACGAGCACGAGACCGGCGAGGAGATCCTCCGCCAGGTGCCCGGACCGATCGACGTCTTCGTCACCGGCTACGGCACGGGCGGCACGCTGGCGGGCTGCGGCACGGCGATCAAAAAGAAGTTTCCCAAGGCGCGCATCATTGCGATGGAACCGGCCGAAGCCGCGCTGCTCGCGGGCGAGGAATCCTGCTGCCACTGGATCGAAGGCCTGGCCGACGGCTTCATTCCGCCATTGTTGCGCGGCGCGCCGCTCGACGGTCATTGCAAAGTTTCCAGCCCCGCCGCGCTGGAAATGACGCTGCGGTTGAACCGAGAGTTCGGCCTGCTCGTCGGTATCTCCTCCGGTGCAAACGTCGCCGCCGCGCTCGAAGAAGCGCGCAAGCTGGGTCCCGACGCCACCGTCGTGACCCTTCTGTGCGACCGCTCCGAGCGGTATTTCAGCACCAAGCTGTTCCCGCCCGATTCGGCGCGGACGGCCTGAAGTTTTTCCGCATGTCCAAACACGTCCTCATCGTCGGAGCCGGGATCATCGGCTTCTGCTCCGCCTACTACGCCGCCCAGAAAGGCCACCGCGTCACCGTCATCGACCGCAATCCCGAGCAGCGAGACGGCTGCTCCTTTGGCAACGCGGGCATGATCGTGCCCAGCCACTTCGTTCCGCTGGCGGCGCCCGGCATGGTGGCCCTCGGGTTGAAATGGATGTGGAACCCGGAGTCGCCCTTCTACATCAAACCTCGGCTGAACGGCGACCTCATCGACTGGGGTTTCAAGTTCTGGAAAGCGGCCAATCCGAAGCACGTGGCCGCCGCCGCGCCCCTGCTGCGCGACCTCAACTTCGCCAGCCGTGCCGCCTATGAGGAGCTGGCCGATCTGCCCGGCGTGGACTTTGGCCTCGTTAAGCGCGGGCTGTTGATGCTCTGCAAGACCCAGCACACGCTGGACGAAGAAGGTGCTTTTGCGGCCAAGGCCCGGGCGTTGGGTGTGCCCGCCGAAGTGCTCAACGCCCAACAAACGGCCAAGGCCGATCCGGGGGTGACGATGGACGTGGCCGGTTCGGTGCTTTTCCCCAAGGACTGCCATCTCGTGCCGGGCAAGTTCATGGCGGCGCTCAAGCACCGACTCGATCAAGCGGGCGTGGTTTTCCAGTGGGACACAGAAGTGACCGAGATCGTCCGCAGCTCGAAGCAGATCAAAGAGGTTCGCACCGACAAGGGCACTTTCTCCGCCGATGAATACGTCCTGGCCGGCGGCTCGTGGTCGCCGCTGCTCGCCCAGCAGCTTGGGCTGCACATCCCGATGCAGGCGGGCAAGGGCTACAGTCTGACCTTGGCCAAGCCGCGCCAATTGCCGCAGCTCTGCTCCATCTTCACCGAGGCCCGCGTGGCCGTGACGCCGATGGGCGAGACTTTGCGTGTCGGCGGCACCATGGAGATCGCGGGTTTGAACGAGGACATCAATCCGGTGCGCGTGCAGGGCATCGTGAAGTCCGTGCCGAAGTATTTCCCGAAGTTCGCCGTGGAAGACTTCGCGGGCATCAAGCCTTGGCGCGGCCTTCGTCCTTGTTCGCCGGATGGCCTGCCGTATCTGGGCCGCACCGAGAAGTTCAGCAATCTCACTCTTGCCACCGGCCACGCCATGATGGGCCTGAGCCTTGGTCCGGTGACGGGCCAGATCGTCGCCCGGATCCTCAACGGCGAAAAACCAGCCCAAGACCTGTCGCTCCTGAACCCCGACCGTTACGCCTGAACAAAGGTTCGCGACCTATTTCGCCGCCTTGAACCCGCGCCGGAGCAGGTCGAAGTGGCAGAGAGCGACGATCACCAGCGGATGTTTGATCCGGCCTTCGGCGATCAGCCGGGGAAGGTCGGCCACCGGGACCAGGCGCGTCACGAGATCCTCGCCGCCGTCGAAGCTCAACGCGTGTTTTGCTTCGCAGCCTTCGACCAGCACGGTGAAGCAGGTGTTGCTCATGATCGCGGGATTGGCGGCCACGTCGCCCAGCAGTCGCGCCCCGGAACCTTCGTAGCCGGTTTCCTCCCGCAGCTCGCGCAGCCCGGCTTCGACCGGCGAGGCGTCTTCCGCGTCCATGATGCCGCCGGGAATCTCCAGCTCCACGGTGTTCGTGCCGTGGCGGAACTGTTCGACCATCACGAGGCGGTCGTCGGGTGTGACGGCCACGACGTTCACCCAGTTCGGCGAATCGATGACATAGAAGTCGAACGGTTTCTCGGTGCGGGGATTGATCTTGCGGTCGGTGCGGATGGTGAAGATGCGGAAATCACCGACCGGCCGGGAGGAGACGAGGGGCCAAGGCTTGAGCATCGGCGGCGATGGAACGGCAGCGGGGCGGTCGATGGAATCCAAAATTCGCCGAAGCCTAATCCTTCTCATTCCTCGGAACGAAAGAGAGCGAGAAGGAGACCGAGAACGAGAAGGATTCCGGATCAGGCCACCGGCCCAACCCGGCCCGCCGCCGCCCAACCCTGGGCCATGAGCTTCAGCAGATGGACGAGCGCCTCGTCGTAGGTTTGCCCGCGTTCGGCGGCGAGCTGGTGGGCGCGTTTGTCGAGCTGCGCCGCCATCTCGGCGGACTTTTCCGTCGGACAACCAAGGGCCACCAGGGCCTGGGCAAGCTGGGAGGGATCGAGCGCCATGCGGCGATGCTAGGATCTCTTCCCGTGCGGCGACAGCGGGATGTTTACCGTGGACCGCAGGAAACGAAAAAACCGGCCGGGGGCTTGATCCCGGCCGGTTCAGTGCCGCGGCCTTTCGGCCAGGGCGGTGTCGTGTTCAGAAATCGAAGTCGGCGAAGCCTTCGGTCTTGCTGTTGCCGGAGGTGACGGTGGTCTTTGTCGCCGGAGCCGCCGAGCGCGGCGCGGGGGCGAAGAAGTCGTCGTTGGATTCGGCTTTGGCAGAGGGCTTCGAGGCGACGGTCTTGACCGCCGGAGCCTTGGTCTCGGTGTGATGGGCCGGACGGGAAGGAGCAGCGGCGGCGGCGCGGACGGCCTTCTGCGTGTCGTCCACGAAGGAGATGAGTTCGGCCACGGCGGTGCGGAGATCCTTGGCCTGCTGATCGAGCTGCTGGGAGCTCTGGGCGCTGTGGTCGGCTTCGGCGGCGATGGCCTGCGAGGCGCGGTCGATCTCGGTCATCGCACCGTTGACCTGGGTGATGCCGCGCGACTGCTCGGAGGAGGCGACGGCGATCTCGCCGACGAGTTCGTCCACTTGGCGGGCCTTCTCGACGATCTGTTCGAGGCCGACGGCGACGCGCTTGGAGATGTCCACGCCGCGGGCGCTGCGGCGGAGGGATTCCTCGATGCTGTTCGCGGTTTCGCGGGCGGCCTGGCCGGCGCGATGGGCGAGGCTGCGGACCTCGTCGGCGACGACGGCGAATCCGAGTCCGGCTTCACCGGCGCGGGCGGCTTCAACGGCTGCGTTGAGCGCGAGGATGTTCGTCTGGAAGGCGATCTCGTCGATGCTCTTCAGGATCTTGGCGATGTTGTCGGAGGAGGCCTTGATCTCGTCCATGGCGTGGGAGAGCTCGACCATCTCCTTGGCTCCGCCTTCGGCCGCGCCGCGCGCCTCGTTGGCGAGGGCCTTGGCGCTGGTGGCGTTGTCGGAGTTGCGCTGGACCATGCTGCGGATCTCCTCCATCGAGGCGCTGGTTTCTTCAACCGACGCGGCCTGGGACGCGCCGGATTCGGCGAGCTTGTGGCTGGTGCCGGACATGTTCTCTGCGGCGTGCAGGATGTCGTCCGAGCCACTGGAAAGGCGGTCGGAAATGTCGCGCATGGTGCGGCGGGTGCGCCAGGCGAGGACTGTAACGAGCGCGGAGGCGATAAGCGCGACGACGGCGGTGGCGGGTCCGAGCGTGATGACGTTCTGGCGGATGGTGCCGAAGCTGGAGACGGCGTGCTTGGCGCTCTCGGTCGAGAAGGCGTAGCAGGTGGACTTCAGGGAAGCGGTGGCGTCGGTCAGGGCCTGGATCTTGGCGGGCAGCTCCTGGTCGAGCGCCTTCATGGCGGCGGCGAAGTCGGAGTCCATCAGGGCGCGGGCCTTGGCGAAGGCGTTGGAGGCCTCGGCGAAGGCCTTCTCGGTGGCCAGGATCTGGCCGGCGGCCTCGCCCTCGGGGAAGAGCTTCTTCAGCTCGGCGATGGCGGCGTTGCTCCGGTCGCGGCGTTCCTCGGCCTGCTTGGCCTTGGCCGGCTTCTCCGCTTCCTGGGCGAAGAGGCCCTCGTAGGAGTGCAGGCGGAAGAGCGCGAGGTTCTCCTGGAGGATGGCCACCTGTTGGAGGCTCGGGAGGCCTTCCTTTTCGAGGGACTGGATCGAAGCGGTGCCGCGTTGGCAGACGCGCCACAGGACCACTCCCTGGATCGTGACGAACACCAGGAGCAGGGCTACGACGACGCGGATGTTCCTGAAGCTTTTCCTCAGGGAGATGGTCTTGGGCGTGGACATATCTTTGGCAGGCAAATCGGCCGGTGGGACGGATTACTTGAGTTCGATCTTTTTGACGCC
>CAMLMI010000252.1 GCA_946480965.1 uncultured Verrucomicrobiales bacterium
CCGACCATCGAAGGCGGCCAGGTCTTCCTCATGGGCCGCTGGGGCGATGTCTTCTGCTTCAATCTCGCCGATGGAAAAGTCGTCTGGACAAAGAACGTGGAGAAGGAAACCGGCGCACGTCAGCCCGACTGGGGCTTCGGCGGTGCGCCCTTGGTGACCGGTGATCGCGTGTTCCTGAACGTCGGCGAAGCCGGTGTGGCCTTGGACCGGAAGACCGGGGCCATCGTGTGGAAGTCGGACCCGAAGGCCGCCGGTTATTCCACGCCGCTGCCCTTCAAAGAAGGCGGCACCGATCTCGCCGTCTTCAGCTCCGGCGAAGCCTACACCGCCGTGAAGCTGGCCGATGGCAAACCCGCCTGGAGCGTCCGTTGGTTGACCCAATACGGCGTCAATGCCGCCGATCCCATCCTGCACGAGGGCCAGCTCTTCCTCTCCAGCGGCTACGGCAAGGGCGCGGCGCTATACAAGCTGGGCGGAGCCGAACCTGCGCAGGTCTGGAAGTCCAAGACCCTCGCCACCCAGATGAACGCCGCCGTCCTGCACGAAGGCCATCTCTACGGCGTGGACGGCGACACCACCAGCAAGGCCAGCCTCCGGTGCATCGAGTTCGCCACCGGCCAACAGAAGTGGAGCCACCCGAACTTCGGCTCCGGCGGCGTGATCATCGCGGGCGGCCGCCTCATCGCCCTCAGCGGCAGCGGCGAATTGATGACGGCTCCAGCCACGCCCGGCGGCTTCAATCCCACGGCCAACGCCCAGATCCTCGGCGGCAAGACCTGGACCGCACCCGTGCTGGCCAACGGCCTCGTCTATTGCCGCAACTCGCGCGGCGACGTCGTGGCGGTGGATCTGCGGAAGTAGGAATAGTCTCCCGCACAAACGCCCGCCGACGCACCCCGTCGGCGGGCGTTTTGTTTTCCAACGAGCGGCTGTCTTATACACCGGCACGAAAGCGGGGATTGCCCAGTCGCAGCCCAGGTGAATAAACCCACGGCGAACTCCCTCCACTGGAACCATGAACGCCACCACGCCTCTTTCCCGCCGCCGTTTCCTGCACTCGGCGGCCGTCGCCGGCACCGTGTTGACCGCCGCCCCGTTCATCCTGCGCGGGGCCGATCCGGCCAGGAAATACCGCACCGCGCTCATCGGCTGCGGCTGGTGGGGCAAGAACATCCTCAAGGAGGCCATCGCCAGCGGGCGCGTGCTGGTCGTCGGCCTCTGTGACGTGGACCGCAACGTCCGCGAAGTCGCCGCCGAACAGGTCAACGACCTCAACGGCGATTCGCCCAAGACCTACAACGACTACCGCGAGCTGCTGGAGAAGGAGAAACCCGAGATCGTCCTCATCGCCACGCCCGACCACTGGCACGCGCTCCAGACCATCGCCGCCGTGAAGGCGGGCGCGCACGTCTTCGTGGAGAAACCCACCGGCCACACCGTGAACGAGAGCAAGGCCATGCTCCGCGCGGCGCGCGACAGCGGGAAGGTCGTCCAGGTCGGGCTCCATCGCCGCATCGGGCCGCACCACGTCAACGCGATGAAGTTCCTCAAGTCCGGCGCGGTCGGGGATGTCGGCATGGTCCGCATCTTCGCCCACGGCGGCGGCGGAAAGGAACGTGCCTCCAACAACGCCACGCCGCCCGACAGCATGGATTGGGACCTGTGGTGCGGGCCCGCGCCGCTACGGCCTTTCAACCAAAAGCTGCATCCCGGCGGCTGGCGCAACTTCCTCGACTACGCCAACGGCCAGCTCGGCGATTGGGGCGTCCACTGGCTGGACCAGGTGCTGTGGTGGAGCGGCGAGAAATATCCCAAGCGCGTGTTCTGCGCGGGCGGGCGGCCCATCGCCGGCGCGCCGGTGTTGAACGACCAGCAGCAAACCGGCGACACGCCCGACCATCAGGTGGCGACCTACGACTTCGAGACCTTCACCTGTGTTTGGGAGCACCGCCGTTTCGCCGAGAACCGCGCGGAGAAGCACGGCATCGGCGCCTACTACTACGGCACGAAGGGCACGCTGCACGTCGGCTGGGGCGATGGTTGGACCTTTTACCCGAGCGATTCCAAGGCGCAGACCGTCCACGAAGATTCCCAGCTCCAACAGCCCGATGGCCACAACCTCCAGCTCCTCTGGGCCGACTTCATCGCCGGCATCGAGACCGGCAAGAAGAGCGTGGCCAACATCGAGATCGGCCACCGTTCGTCCGTGCTACCGCTGCTCGGCATGATCTCTTGGCGCACCGGCCGCAGCCTCCAGTGGGACGGCGACAAGGAACAGATCATCGGCGATCCCGAAGCCTCGAAGCTGATGAGCCGGCCCTATCGCGGCTCGTGGGTGTATCCGGAGTAGAGAAACGGGGACGACGTTCTCCTAGCGACGGCGAAGCAGCCAGACCTTCTCCAGCGCCGGGCAACGGCCCTTCAATCCGCCCGGCAAGTCACCGCACTCCAACCGCTCCAGCGTATGGCTGGCGGCGTAGTGTTCGTGCAGCTCCGCGTCGGTGATGCTGAAGGGCGGGCCGTCCATCACGGTCTGGTCGTATTCGTAGCAGATCAGCAACTGCGGCGCGCAGTGGGTCAGGGCGTTCAGGTGCGCGGTGTAGCGTTGGCGCATCGGATGGGGCAGCGCGACCAACGCGGCGCGATCATAGATGGCGTCCACGGGACCAAGCCGGGCCCGGGTCAGGCGGAAGATGTCGCCGACGAAGACATCCAGATCGGGCGCGGAGAAGAGCTTCACGTCACCCAGATCCGAAACGGCCGGCTGAACGCCCAGCCCTTCGAACAATTGCCCGACGGCGATCTCGCTGAGTTCGGCCGCGACGACGCGGTGCCCGCGGGCGAGGAGCCAGCCGATGTCGAGGGTCTTGCCACAGAGCGGCACGAAGACCCGGCTCCCCTCGGGCAGGGCCAGCCGGGGCCAATGCTTCACGAGCAGCGGGTTGAAGTCGCTTTCGTGGAAGGCGGTTTCGCCCTTCTCCCACCGCTGGTGCCAGAAGCTGTGTTCCATAGGACTGTGTCGCGGTTGCCGGAACGGAAACGGCGCTGCGCTGATTTCCTCCGGATGTTTGGGCCGCGCGACAACGCGACCCCAGCGGGAGCCCGTGACAGGCAGGATGCCTGCCCTGTTTTACACGTTGAACTTGAAGAGCAGCACGTCGCCGTCCTTCACCACGTATTCCTTGCCTTCCATCCGGTAGAGGCCCTTTTCGCGGGCGGCGGCGACGCTGCCGCATTCCACCAGATCCTTGTAGGCCACGGTTTCGGCCTTGATGAAGCCGCGCTCGAAATCGCTGTGGATGACGCCAGCGGCCTGCGGGGCGGTGTCGCCGTTATGGATGGTCCAGGCGCGGACTTCCTTCTCGCCGGCGGTGAAGTAGGTGCGAAGGCCGAGCAGGTGGTAGGTGGCGCGGATGAGGGCGCCGACGCCGGATTCCTTCACCCCGAGCTCGGCCAAGAAGGCTTTGGCTTCTTCTTCGGTCAGATCGACGAGGTCGCTCTCGATCTGGGCGCTGATGACGGTGGCTTCGCAGGCGAGGTGGGTCTTGGCGTATTCGCGGACCTTGAGCACGTAGGGGTTCGTGTCTGCCGTGGCAAGATCGCTCTCCTTCACGTTGCACGCGAAGATCGTGGGCTTGTCCGTCATGAGGAACAGGGCCTTGGAGATGACTTTGTCCTCGGCGGTGAGCTCGGCGAGCATGGCGGGTTTGCCCGCGTTGAGCACGGGCTGGAGCTTCTGGAGAACGGCCTGCTCGGCGATGGCGACCTTGTCGCCGCGCTTGGCGTCCTTGGCCACGCGTTCGAGCTTCTTGGTGACGGCTTCAAGGTCGGCAAGGATCAACTCGGTGTTGATGACCTCGATGTCGCGGACGGGATCGACAGTGCCGGCAACGTGATGGATGTCGGCATCCTCGAAGCAGCGGACGACCTGCACGATGGCGTCCACCTCGCGGATGTGGCTGAGGAACTTGTTGCCGAGGCCTTCACCGGCGGCGGCGCCCTTCACGAGACCGGCAATGTCCACGAACTCGATGGCGGCGGGGATGACGACGTTGGTCTTGGCGATCTTCTGGAGGACGGCGAGGCGTTCATCGGGCACGGTGACGATGCCGACGTTGGGATCGATCGTGCAGAAGGGGTAGTTCGCCGCCTGCGCCTTGCGGGTGCGGGTGACGGCGTTGAACAGGGTGGACTTGCCGACGTTGGGCAGACCGACGATGCCAGCTTTCAGAGACATTAGGCCGGGGAGCGTAGGGACCGGAGGAATCGGGAGCAAGGGGCGTGTGGCTGGGCGAAGGGATGCCGTCTCCAGACGGAGCGCGACCCCCCCCTGGCCCCTCCAAGGAGGGGATAAGGCAGGGCGTCATCAGACTACCGGACGCGCCTCAACAGTTCCCCTCCTTGGAGGGGCCAGGGGGGGCCGTGTCCAATTCCGCGAACCACCTTATTCCCGCGTCCGGATCGGCCCGATGTATTCCGTGGCCACGACCACGTCGTCGAACTGCGCGCGGATGCGATGGCCGGCGGGCTTCTCGGTATAGACGTAGAGCCAGAGAAAATTGACGTTCAGCTCCGGCACCGTCCGCCAGCGGAAGCCCTCGAACGGCGCGCCATCCACCGGAGTCTTGAGCGGTTCGCGCTCGCCCTTCTCCCGGTTCCAACGAATGCCGTCGCCGCCTTGGCCGGGGAAGAAGCGGTCGAACTTCCACACGCCCTTGGGAAAACCCTTGCCCAGATGGCTGACCAGCTTGCCGTCGATCCACAGCGCCTGTTCGCCGTCGGTGTCGCCCACGGTGTTCATCCGGATCATGTGCTCGATGCAGACCCAGCGGCCCTTCTCGACCCTGAGCTTCTTGTCCTGGATGAAGCTGTTGCCCCAGGTCTGGCCGCGCGGCGGACTGCCGCGCATCTCGCTCCAGTAGGTGTAGAAGTCCCAGGTCCAGGACTGGCCGAAGGGCTCGATGCCGGACCAGAAGGACTTCGCGCCGTCGGTCGGGAAACCGGCCTTCACCGAGGGCCAACGGGTGGCGGGCCAGTTGCCGCCGAGACAGGTGCCGAAGTGGTGGATCTCGCCGCAGTCGGGATCGATCTTCACGTAGTAGCGGGCGAAGACCCGGTCCGCGCCCCAGCCTCCGTCCCGGTTCTTCAACCGGCGATAGAGCGTGGCTCCCTGACCCGTTTGGCGATCCATCACGAGCGATTGCCTGCCGCCGCTGCCCGTCGCCACGTCGTTCGTGAAGGCCATTTCGTTCGTGGAACCGACGGCTTCCCAGCGCGCCAGCATTTCGCCCAGCGAAGGTTCCTCGAAGTTCTCCACGAAGAAGACGCGCGGATCGTCCGCAATGCCGACATCGCCCGGATACTTCGCCGCGAGACCGGGACCGGAGGGCAGCGCGATGTGCGGAGCAGCAGCGAAAGCCGGGCGAAAAAACTCTCCGACCAGCGCCGCCAGAGCCAGCGCCAAGCCTACGGGTGAACGAAGCCAAAAGGCGATGAGAGGGAGGCGTTTCATGGGAAGAGACAACGAACCTTAGCCGACTGAAACCGCCTCCGGCAACGCAAGGCTTCCCGCTGGGACATGCTCAAGCCAGTGCTTGGTCCACCGCCGTCCGCACCGCGTCCACCGTCACCGAGTTCATCAACGCCGTGATCTCCGCGTCCGTCCCCCGAATGGGGCCGCCGTCGTAGCGGTAGTAATCGAGGTGGCGCCCAGCCACGGCGGGATTGGGCACGAGGATCGTGTCACGGCGCGGCGGACGGTTGGTCGGATTCAACGTCGGCGCTTCGACCACGATCTGCTTCGGCACCCGCACCGCCGCCGCCAAGTGCATCAGCGCGGTGTCCACCGAGAGAAAAGCGTCGCAACGGGCGATCAACGCCCCGGCTTGGCGCAGGTTCGGCGATGCGGGGAAGAACAGGTTGGGAGACGGCACCTCTTCCTTCAGCCGCTCGTGGGCCGATTGTTCCTCCGGTCCACCGAACAACAGGATGGCCAGCTCCGGCCGCTCCGCCGTCAGCCGCTTCAGCAGCTCGACGTAGCGTTCCAGCGGCCAGCGTTTCAGCGCGAGGTTCTTGGTGCCGCCGGAGCCGACGTGGATGCCGAGCTTCTTCCGCGAACCCAGTCCGTGCCCATTCAAGTAGCCTTCTGCCCAGGCGCGTTCGGCATCGCTCAGGAAGATCTCATAGCCCGGATCGGCCAACGTCCGCTTCGCGCCGAGCAACGGCAGCAACCGCCGGTTGTTCTCGATGCTGTGGACGGTGTAGTCCTGCGGGATCTGCCGCTGCACCAGCAAACGGTCAAGCAGTCCATGATTCTCATAGGCGTGGCTGAGCCGCAGCTTCGCGCCGATGAACCGCGCCACCATGCGATACTGCACGCGGCCCTGGGTGTGGACGTTGACCGAGACGTCGTAGCGTTCCGCCCGGAGCCGGCGGAGGAACGGCAGCGACTTCCACGCGCCGTCCTTGATCAGGTTCTTCTGCCAAACGCGGCCCACATGGGGATTGCCCTCCAACAGATCGGCCGAGCCCTTCCAGAGCACGAAGGCGTCGATCCGCGCCTGCGGAAAATTGTCCCGCAGTTCATGCAGGAGCGGCGTGGCGATGAGCGTGTCGCCAATGCCGGACAACGATAGGACGAGGATCTTCAAGCCGCGCGGAGCGTGGGGGAACCAACGGCCACCGGGCAAGAGATGGCGGCGGCGGCCGGGAGTTCGATCCGTCGTCCGCCGCGTTCGCGGGGCCCGAATCCGAGATTCTGCAAAATCCGGCTTGCGCCGGAGAATCGCGGCTGGTTCATTTTCCGCCCCGCAGTCACGCGCACGTGGCGGAATGGCAGACGCGCTACTTTGAGGTGGTAGTGCCGCAAGGCGTGCAGGTTCAAGTCCTGC
>CAMLMI010000253.1 GCA_946480965.1 uncultured Verrucomicrobiales bacterium
CCAGCAAGAGCTGGGCGAAGTGCTGGACTTCTACGGGCTGGAGCGCTGAGCGGACGCATCAGCGCTAGGGGCCGTGGATCGAACAACGCGGCGGCTGGGAGACGAGGGAGATCGAATAGACGCCTCCCGCAGGACAGACGAAATCCCTGTTGATCAACGGACGGATGAACTTACCCGCACCGCCAGAGATGTCGTTGATGGAAATCCAGTTCGTCGCCTCCAGCTTCATTTCCAGAGCATACGTCTCAATCGCGCCTTGAATCTGCTTCAGATTCGCTTCGCATCCGTTCGTCGATGGAGTCCGTCGTGCCTTGAGGATATTCGGGACGATCACGGCCAACAGCGCGCAGCTCACCAAGCCGATGATCGTGATCTGAATTCGATCCAACCAAGCCATGATCACTGAATGGTGTGGCGAGTCACCGAGCATCGCGGCGCATCTTCCACGGTCTTGATCGAGTAGGTTCCACCCTGCGGACATGTCAGATCCAAGTTGATCCTCGGGCGGATGAATTTGTCCGTGCCACCGGAGATGTCCCGGAGCTTCACTCGATTCGTCGGCCCCAGCTTCTGCTCTAGCGCATACTGCTCGATGGCCCCTTGGATTTGCTTGAGGTTGGCGATGCAGGCGTTGGTATGCGCCACCCTTTGGTAGAAATGCGGGTTTGTCATCAGCCACACCGCCGCAAGCATCGTCACAAAAGCGCCGATGGCCCAAATGATGAACAAAGCCTCCCAGTTGACGCTCCGCTTGGAGAATTCGCCCTTGGCCCAATTGGAGAACTTGTCCGAATTCATGGCGCGTGTTGGTTCAGAGAGCGTGTTCCGGATGCGAGCAGCGCGGCATCTCCCCAACCGTGGTGATCGAATAGATTCCTCCGCGAGGACAGGTGATATCCGTGTTGATCAAGGGACGAATCATCTTGCTGGTGCTCCCGGAGATGTCGGCGATGGAGACTCGGTGGGGTGCCTCCAGCTTGTTCTCCAAGGCATACTGTTCAATCGCGCCTTGGATCTGCTTGAGGTTGGCGATGCAGGAATTGTCGGGCGCGTGGGCGCGTGGAGACCAGAACAAGGGGAAAGCGATCAAGCCACCAACCACTAAGACGGCGATGATGGCCCCAATCTCCAAGTCGCTGCTCGTGGAACGCATGAAGAACAGAACAACGAGCCGTCCGAAAAGTTGTTCCTCATTGGCGGGCTCTCAGTAGTCGCTTGGGCAAAGGAATCTGACTTCGAGGCCGAAACGGTAGGGCGAAGGCTCCGGCCGAGCCGCCTTGGGGCAAACTTTTTTTCAACTGAGCTTAACTGGCGGCTCCAAGGTGTTCCGGAGTCGCCAGCGAAGCGTTCTGGATTGAAGGGCATCCTCCGGCGGCTCGGCGGGAGGCTTCGGATTAAATTTTGAACAGCTGTCGTTCAACAGTTTAGAGACCGTTTTCCCGGCTATCGATGGGCAGTGATACCGAAATTGATACTCCCGCAGGGTATCGGTTCAGGGATTCGCTGAAACCCGAGCGATACAACGGAAGAACTCCGCCGCTACTCGGACAGGGAAAACACGCCGGTCGTGAAACCATCGACCGTCTATGAAAGCGACCTTCCGACTCGTGCGCCGTGGAACGCAGTTCTACGCGCACAACCGCACCACCAACCTGCCCTTCGAGCAGTGGACCGAGGTGATGGGCAGCGAACGGCTCACCGGCGCGCTCCTCGACCGCCTGACCCACCGCGTCCGCATCCTCAAAGCCAACGGCCAGAGCTACCGCCTCAACGACGCCAAGCGCCGGCTCGGGAAAAAGCCGCCCGCTCCCCGGGCTTGACCCGATCCACAAATCCCCGTTCCTTCCGCCCCGGAAGGTGTCTCACTTTTCGGGCGCCACCCGCCTCACTTTTCATCCGCCGTTTACACTGCCGGGAGTTGGTGGAAAAAGCGGACGCGGACGCTTTCTTTGGGCTGCTCCTGGACCCGTCCGCTTTGCTCGATGTCGGAGCCGGACTCGCGTTGGGAGCCGTCTTGGCCGACATCTTCGGCTCAGACAAAGAAGCGTCCGCAAAGCCCGCCCCGGACGCCGTGCCGGATACGGACAGCACGTCCGAGGAACCGCGTCCGGATTCCACGCGGCTTCCCTTGGGCGGCTCTCCACCGCCGCACGGACGCCTACCGGACGCTCTCGCCCGATTCCGCCCTGTCCGTCCAACCTGCGCGAGGACGGATGCGGACGGCTCTCCCTTGCGAGTGTTTCGGGAAGCGGCATGTGCCGGGATTGACGGCACATGCCGCCGGTGGGACGATCATCCCACCATGATGGCAACCCTCAAACTCGACTCCAAAGCCCGGGGCAGCCTGGCCAAGCTGGGCGGACGCCCCGGACAGACCTACTCCGTCCGCACGGACGGCCCCCGGATCGTCTTGGAGCCGCTTGTGTCCGCTGATCTTTCGGACGACGACTGGAAGCCAACCCGGACGCTCAAGCAGCTCATGCGGCATGCGGTGGACGAACTGCCGGAGATTCCCCGCTCCAAGGAACTCGTCCGGAAGGTGAAGCTGTGAAGTATCTCCTGGATACCAACGTCCTCAGCGAGCTGGCCAAGACCGATCCGAATCCCGCCTGTGTTCAATGGCTGGAAAGCGTCCGCCCGGAGACGCTCGCCACGGCAACCACGGTCTTGGGTGAACTCTGGCAGGGGATACTGCTGTTGGCTCCCAACGACAAACGCCGCCGCATTCTCAGCGCCTTTGCGGAGGATGTTCCCAAAGCCTTTCGCGTCCTCCCTTTCGACCAAAAGGCATCCCGCGTCTGGGGAGAAATCACCGCTCAAAAGGGGAAGCCGCTGCCTGTTCAGGACTCCCTGATCGCCGCCATCGCCTTGAGCAAGAAACTGACCGTCGTCACTCGAGATGAATCCTCCTTCAAACTGGCTGGATGCCGGACATTGAACCCGTTCGAGGTCTGACACCGACCCAATTCCTTTTGGGCTGCCCAGTGTGACGCACCAGGCTCCGTCTTCCTGGACCCGTTCACGGCAGACACGACACAAGGCCAGACTACTCGACCGGCTCAACTTCGACGAAGACGCCGAGGAATCCGCCACTGTCCACTTTGAACGTCCGCTTGGTGACGACGAAGTCCTTGGACATCGAACGAACGATGTCGCCTTTGATCGGCACGACAGGCATGGCGTAGTCCTTCTGCCCGCCGAAGTCTTCCGAGTCGCAGACGAATTCCACCATCGCCAACGCACTGGCATGATCCTGCGTTTTCATGCTTCCATAGCTTTCGGGTTGAAAAAGAAAGAGGCCGGGTGGCTGTTCACCTCCGAGAGGTTCTCCAGTCTAGGGAGGACGTTGCTTTCTCAGCGATCCGTGCTCGCCCCGGTCTCAAGTGGATCGACGTTCTCTGAGTTTTGATCGGCCCCGGGCCCTATGAACCTCGGGCTGATTCGGTTGTCAGATTCGTTTCGTTCCACTTGTTCATTGAGCAAAGCGCGGGCCGACCATTTTCAACGAGTTACGTCTCGGGAGTCGCGCACAATGCCAGAACGCATCATGCAGGGATTGCGCTTCGCTCTTTCTGGCGTAGGGCTCGGTTTCAGACCGCCGACACTTTCACCCCGACCAACAGAGCGGGCTGCAAGCCACCGGGGCCGGAGAAGCTTCCAGAAACCGGCGGCACGTCTGCGGGATGGCGGCTCACGGCCACGGCGATGTGGTCCGCTCCGGTCAACAGTCCCGAAGTGCTGTCGAAGCCCTTCCAGCCGACTCCCGGCAGATAGACCTCCGACCATGCGTGCGTGGCCCCCGCCGACGTTTGGTTGCCGGGGTTGTGCAGATAGCCGCTCACAAAATGGGCCGCGAATCCCAAAGACCGGCACGCTTCGATGAACAAGGTCGCGAAGTCGCGGCATGACCCGCTCCCCTTCCGCAGCGTTTCCCCCGGCGACTGCACTCCGGGCATTTCCCGCGTCTGGTAGGCGAGCCGGTTCGCGATTGCCCGGTTCATGCCGAACAGCAGGTCAAACGTCCTTGTGGGCTGCCCAGGCTGCCGGAACTGGTCAACCCAACGGATCACGGCCGGCGCATCGTCCGGATAACACAGCGTCTGATACGGAAGTAGGTTCGCGGCTTCGGAAGCGGCGTATTGAAACGGGAAATCCACGGCCTGGGGGCTGATCAAAAAGTCTGTCGGAGCTTCGTCAAAATGATGGATCACCACCTCGCTCGCGATGCGCAGCGTGGCCGCCATGAGGTGGAAATCCACCGTGGCGACGGAGTTGCCGTAGATGTCGCGGTGCCATTTGATCTGGCCCGGCGGGGTGATGTCCAAGCGGGAGGATTCGATCCGGATGTCGTGTCCTTCGCGCGGCCGCAGGAGCAGCTGATGCGGCATGAGCCGAACCAGCGCGCCGAATTCGTAGGTGGTCAGATGTTCGATCCGAAGGCTCCGCATGACGCAGTGGGCGGGCTCGGTCCGGAATACGCAATCCTGCTGAACGACAATCTTCCGGGCGTGGACCTTGGCGCTTACTGGAGCCGCCGCTTCTCCCAGCGCCAGACCGGGCCATCCTCCGGATCAATGACCTCGCCGAGATGCTGGAAGCCGCACTTGGTCAGGACATGCGTCGAAGCGTTCGGCTGGGGCAGCGTGTGGGCGCGGACGAGTTGCACCTCTGCGTGGCGGAAGGCGAAAGCGGTCATGGCTTTGGCCGCTTCCGTGGCGTAGCCTTTGCCCTGCTGATTCGGATTCACCGCGTAGGCGATTTCCACCATGCCGTCGGCGGAGGGCGGGCCTTTGAAGCCGCCTTGGCCGATCACTTGGCCGCTCTGCCGATGCACCAAGGAAAAGCCGTAGGTCCAAACGTCGTCCACCGTGGCCGCGTCCAACCGCGCCAGCCAATCGGCCGAAAACTGCCGCCGTTCCTCCGCGCGCATGGCGGAGATCATGGCGCGAACGTCTTCCACGGACTGCGGAACCAGCGTCAGATTTTCGGTTTCGAGGGAGGCGTGCATCTTCTGTGAAGCCCTACAAATTGCGGCCCCGATTTCCCGTTCTCTTGAGGAACGGCAAGAGCAGGTTGCTCCGTCGGAGAAAACTCACAGTTGAACCTGCGTCTTCCATTCAAGGTCTTGGTTTTCATCAGCAGCTACGCACCGTTGGCGCTGATTGCGGCCATTTTGGATTGTTGATCAGCAAAAAGCTAGGGCAGGCGGGATCTGCCCGAGCGGTTCGGGTCTTTGAGCTCGGTCTTCACCCGCTGGAGCCGGTGGAACAAATCGGGTCTTTGGACAAAGGTGCTGGCGTTGCTCGGCCACAAGGCCACGGGAGTTCTCCGTCATCTGGACGCCATCCACATCAAGGTTCACCAGCCCGGGAGCAACCCCGCCGGAGGCCAACAAACCAGGCCATCGTCCGCACCAAGAGCGGGCTCAACAGCAAGCTAACGGCGCTGGTGGACGGCCGCGGCCGGGCCCTGCAACTGCGCCTGGATCCGGGACAACGGGCCGACATCCGCGGGGCCGAGGATGTCGCTCCGCCGCAAGGTTCACGGGTCGTGGCCGACACGGGCAACACCCACTGCATACCGCCCCGCGTGGGACGCAAGGCTCCGGCCCGCCATAATCGGGGCCGCTACCGGCAGTGGCACCAAGTGGAGGACTTCTTCCAGTGCCTCAAACGCTGCCGCTCCGTCGCCTCCCGCTTCGACAAGAACAACCGCCCCTTCCTCGCCTCCATCTCCCTCGCCGCCATCCTCGATTGGCTCCATTACGCCGTTTGAAGACATGCCCTAATCACCTCTTCTTTTCCCAATCCCGTGATCTCATCGACTCGCACAAGCCTCTACAAGTTCACGACCTCGGGTCCTGCTTGGCGGATTGGTAGGCCTACCGCAAAGAGCCCGGTCAGCCGCCTGCGGGCTTGTCGCCGCAAAAGGGGGAGGGTTGAGTCGCGCGCGCCATGAAGATCTGCACCTACTGCGGCCAAGAAAACGAGGACTTGGCTGCTCGCTGCACCGGGTGCGGCACGAATGGTTTTAAGGCCGCAACCCCGCCACCAGCAGCGCCGCCGCACAAGGACGCCGCGCTCCCGGAGGTGCATCTGCGCGATGTTCTCGCCGATCCGGTCAAGCTGTTCAGGGCGCTGGTCGTAGTCGCGAATGCGGCGTTTGCCCTGGCGCTGCTCGCGCCCTACGCCGAGTCGCGGGTTTTCTCCTACGAGATGCTCGACCTGCTGGATCGGGACGGGGAGGCCGCGATCTTCACCCTCCCGAGAGGCATCCACTGGCTCTATACGCTTCTCTACTTGCCCATTGCCATCGGCCTCTATGGGTTTTCAGCCGGCGCACGCGCGGCGTTCGCGATGTTCTCGGTGGCCAACGGCGTGCTCGTCCTGCTCGGCGGAATATCCGTGGCTTCCTCGGTGGTTGGGTTCCTTGCGCTCGTGACCCTGATGGCCGACGGAGCCATCTTGGTGCTCGCCTATGGAACGCCCTTGAAGGAGCGGTTCCGTTGATCGGCTCACTGCTGACTATCCAGACAGGGCTGGAAGACGAATGCCAAACCGCAGCAGGTGGGAATCCAGCGCTGAAACAGGTCGATCCTATTCCATCTTCCCGATCTCTGCGGAGACGACCACTGCCGTGACGGACGTCTTCGACCTGTCGATCAAGATAGCTCCGCCGCCAGGCGGAATCAGCGTCTGAAACCCCAGATCGATTCCGAGGGCGGCGCTGTTCGCTGGGGGCTGTGAAGCCGGGCTGGCCACGGAAACGTGGCAGACCAAGTCCACCTTGTCGTCTCGGGCCTTTCCTAAAACGGTGAGCGTTACCCTGTCAGATCCATCTCCTATTTGTCCTGAGT
>CAMLMI010000254.1 GCA_946480965.1 uncultured Verrucomicrobiales bacterium
GGTTCGCCGAGCGAGGCGACAATGCGGCGGAGGGTGGCTTGGACGGCTTCGCGGCGGCGTGGGTTGTTCAGCAGTTCCAGCGCGGCGGCGGCGAGGTTCTCCGGCGTGGCGGCGTTTTGGACGAACTCGGGGAAAACGATCTCGTCGGCCAGGATGTTGGGCATCGCCAGATACTTCACGGTCACGATGCGTTTCCCGATCTGGTAGGTGGTCCAGGATATCTTGTAGAGCGCGACGGTGGGCACGCCGAAGTAGGCGCACTCCATCGTGACGGTCCCGGTGGAGGCGATGGCGACGGTGGCGCGGCGGAGTTCGTCGGCGAGGCCGCCGATGCGGACTTCGATCCCGTCCAGGTCACCGCCGGAGAGCTTGCGGGCGAGCGCGGCGAGATCGTCGTTCGGCAGCACCATGACGGCTTGCGCCGAGGTGGCGGCGAGAACTTGGCGCGCGGCGGGGAGCATCACGGGCAAGTGCCGCTTCAGTTCGGAAGGTCGGCTGCCGGGGAGGAGCAACAAACGGGAAGCGGAGGAAACATCGAACGCCGAACGCTCAACGCCCAACTCCGAATGAATTCCCGCGAAGCGGTCGGCGGCGGGGTGGCCGACGAATTCGACACGCAGTTGCGGATGCCGCGCGGCATACCACGCCTTCTCGAACGGGAAGATCGAGAGCAGCAGGTCGTGGGTTTCCGCGATGGTCTTGGCGCGGCCGGCGCGGGACGCCCAGACCTGTGGGGAGACGAACTGGACGAGCCGGGGGCTCCAAGGGTAGGGCGACGGCTCCCGCCGAGCCGCCTGGGCGCTGTCTGCTGTGGAAAGAGCGTCTCTGGCGACTCCGAGGCGTGATCCGGCGGCCGCTTGGGCTGCGCTGTCGTTTGGGAATCCTCCGGGCGGCTCGGCGGGAGCCTTCGCCCTACCGGCCTTCGCTCTCAGCGCTTTGGCAAAGCGGAGGTTGAACCCGCCGTAGTCCACGCCGATCACCACGTCCGGCCGTTGCTCCGTCGCGTAGGCGAGGAGATCGTCGAAGATGCGCTTGAACTGGCGATAGTGCTTCAGCACCTCGATGAGTCCGATGACGGAGTGTCGGGTGAGGTCGAGGCGAAGGGCGACGCCGACGGCCGCCATCTTGGCGCCCCCGGCACCGATGAATTCCACGGCGCGGCCGGGGAACCGCGCGGCCAGTTCGGCACGCAGGGCAGTGACGAGCTCGGCGGCGAGCTGGTCGCCGCTCGGCTCGCCGGCGATGAGCATGATCTTCAGGGGCGGCACGCGGAGGGGTTTAACCACAGATGGACCCGGATGAACACAGATTCGGAGAAAGCTCGGGGGGAGCCCGGCCCGCCCCGGCTTCCGCTACTCGACCGGCCGGTGCGGGGCGGTGGCCAGATCGCGGAAGCGTTTTTCCAGCGCGGGCTTGGCCCAGGACCAGACGGCCACGCCGATCAGCAGCCAGTGGGTCCATTCGGCCAGCAGCGCCGGGGAGTAGAACGAGCTGGTCAGCCGCAGCGCCTTGTAGCCGACGAAGAGGGTCAGGAACGCCGGTGCCGCCAGCAAGGCCGCCACGGTGAAACGCCACTTCAGCCCTTTCGGCCAGATCCAGCGGCGATACGCCCAGGCCGCCGCGAACCAGGCCGCGGACATCCCGACGAGCAGCGCGGAGACCAGCGCCTTCCAGTGGCCGGGCGCGGCCTGTTGCAGCCAGCGGAAGAAACCGAAGCGCGTGTTGGAGGCCAGCACGTCGATGCTGATCCGGAGGATGTCGGGCGCCGCCAGCAGCGCCATGCCGGCGACGAGACCGGTCGTGACCGAGCGCGAAGAAAGCCCCAGCCAAGGCCCGATCCATTGCAGCGCGAAGCAGTCCACCAGCAGCGCCACCACCGACATGAAGAGCAGCCCGCGCCATTCCCATTCCCCTGCCCGCGAGTAGCCCGGAGCGTCGTCCATCCACCACACCACGGCCGCCACCGTGACCGACAAACCCACGGCCCAGCCGAATTGCCGCCGCATCGCCCGTTGGATGCCGCCGAGGATTTCCGGCCCTTGCTGCGGCGTGACCATGACCAGTTCCAGCGCGCCGGACCTCCGGTCTTCGCCCAAACGCATGACCGGTTCCGCCAGCATCCAGATCCTCAGCAGCCACGCGAGGACGGCGAAGAAGTAGTAGAAGAGCTCAGAGCCGCCGATCACCGGGCCATGGGCCAGCCGACTGAGGCCCCAGATCGAAAGCAGCACGACGGTTGTGGCCGTCGCGAGGAGCCGTTTGTCCGCCGCCCGGTTGATGAGCCAGACATAGGGATGGACGTCGAGCAGCCGCCGTTGTCTCGCGCCGAAATGGCGCCGGAGCCGTTCGTCCCAGCGTTGGCGCAGCGCCGCGATCCGGCCCAGCGCCATGCCCGGCCAGCGCAACGGCGACCAGCGCCCTTCCCTCCGCATCCGGTGGTGCGCCAGCAACTCCGGGCTCCAGCTGTGCGGCAGATGGCGGCTGGCCGAGACGAGGCAAAGCCCGGCGATGGCCAACGAGCACAGCAGCGAGACGAGCCACGTTTCCCCCGGCCAGTTGGGTCCGCCGCCGGTGCCGACGAACTGCGCCGCGATCATGCCGAACAACGGACTGGGGATTCCGACCGGCACGATTTCCCGCTCGGACCAGCCGTAGGCCTCGTCGAGCAACGCGGCCGTGAAGACCGGTCCCAGGAACAGCGCGAGCACGAGGCCGAGCGTCGCCATGATGGCGCGGCGCTCGTTCGTGCTGCGCGAGGAAACCCACAGGCCGATGGCCAGGGATTGGACCATCATGCCCACCAGCAGCAGCGCGGTGCGCCCCACTTGTCCGACGGTCACGCCGCCGAGCAGCAGCGGCACGGAGAGCAGCGGCAACATGGCGAGCAGGCCGTAGAAGACGTTGAGCGCCTTGGCCAGACCCTTGCCCGAGACCACGTCCCAGCCCGAGAGGTCGGTCAGGAAGAGCAGGCCGAGCGTGCCCTCGCGCTTCTCCCAGCCGAAGGTGTCCGCCGTGGCGTAAACCCCGGCGATGCCCGCGTAGAACGCCATGAAACCGACCATCACCGCGAAGACCTCTTCGCCCTGGTGGGAGAACGAGCGGTGGGCCGCGTCGAAATACGCCCAGGTGCAGACGGCCAAGGTGGCGGCGAAGTAGATGCACCTCCAGATCCAGGTGGACCGGCGGCGGCCTGCGGCCAGGAGTTCGCGGTGGGCGACCGGAAGAAACCTCACGCCCTACGAGTGAAGGGAACGGCGGGACGGATGCAAGCCCGGCGACGAAACGGCACCGGAGGAGATCACTCCTTCAGGTCGTCGAAGTAGTCGCGCACCGCGCCACGGTAGGCGCGGGGCACCTTCTCGTCGCTGATGGCGGCGCGGGCCTCGCTCTGGGCGGCGGTCATGGCTTCTTCCACAGCGACCTTGCTGGTGCCTTTGATGCTGACGCCCTTGAGGGTGATGCTGGGCATTGGGCCGCCGGGGCTCATCTGGCCGTTGAGCTTGGTGGGATTGAGCCCCTCGGCCAGCTCCCCGTCGCCGCGATCCGTGTGGCCTTTGGCGTCCATGTCGGGACGCTCCATGTCGCTGTAGTCGAAAAGCTCGGACATCTCGGGATAGTAGAGATAGCCACCTTCGGGTTCCCAGGTGCCAACGCCCGGGCCGCCCTTGCCGGGTTTCCGGCCCATGCCGGGCTTCATGCCGCCCTGGCACTGGCCCCAGCTCTTGCACTGGGACAGCGCCAACTGCGCCCGGTTCAAGGCATCCAAGCTGGCTTGGAGCGCGTCCATGTCGCCCATCTGGTCGAGCAGCCGCTGGAGTTCTTCCGAAGCGGCGGCGAGCTGCTGGCCACCTTCGCCCTTGTTGCCGGACTTCATGGCGTTGGAAGCCTTGCTAAGGCATTCACCGACCTTGCCGAACTTGTCGCCGGCTTTGCAGGCCTCGGACACCTCGCTGAGCATCTTCTCCAGCTGTTCCTTGCTGATCTCGCCCTTCTTCAACTGCTCGGCCATCTTGTCGAGGGTCTCGCGGGCGGCCTGGAACTGTCCCTTCTTCAACTGTTCCGCCAAGGTCTTGGCCTGCTGTTGGGCGGACATCTTCTCCGCTTCGGCCATGGCCTGGGCCATCGCCTGGAGGTTCTCCAGTTCGTTGAGCGCGGAATTCATGTCGCGCAGGAAGGCGTCGGGTTGGCTGTTCTGGAGCGCCTGGATGGCGGCTTCGAGATCCGGCATGGAAGCGCCAAGGGCTTGGGCCTGCTTGGCCATCTCGGCCAACTGCTGGGCGAGCTGTTGCTTGGCTTCGGGCGACATGCCGCCGTCCTTGCTGGCCATCCCGGCGGCGGCGTCCTTGGCCTTTTCCATGTCCTTCTTGAGCTGGTTCAACGCGTCGTCCATCGACTGGCCCTGCTTCTCAAGGGCCTTCTGGGCGTCGGCCAGCTTCTTCTGGAGCTCGGAGTTTCCGGAGGGCGAGTTGCCCTGCGACTGCTTCGCCGCCTGCTGGAGCGGCTTCAAGCCCGGGGTCTGGCCGAGTTCGCGGGCCTGGTCCTCCATCTTCTTCTGGATGCTGGAAAGCTCCTTCAGCGCATCGGCCCGGCTCAGCTTGGCCTTCTCCATTTCCTTGGCGAGGTCGATCGCTCCCTCGATGCCGTTGACCGTCTCGGGCGTCTTCTCGACGGGCTTCTCCACCTCCCGCTTGAGCACCTGCGCGAGGTTCTCGCCGACGTCCTTCAACACCGCCTTGTCCGTCTGCGCCTGCTGATGGGCGGCGGTGCGATACTCGGGGACGAAGGCCAGCACCGCAGCAATCGCCAGCGCCGGCACGGTGCGGCCGAACGCCCGATGCAGCCGCACGGGGAACAGCGCCGCTCCCCGGAGATCCATCACCTTCTCGGCGGCGTCGGCCAACTGCAGCCGGGCCCATTCGGTGGAGGTGTCGCGGATCTCGATGGCGGTGGAGACGCGGTCCTTGAGACGAGCGGCGGCATCGACCTGCCGGGCGACCACCGCGTCGGGCAATGCGCCCAAAAATCCCGCCAGCCACGCGGCGGCGGCGGCCACCAGCACGGCCAGGCCGGACCACGGCACGATCTCGGGGGGAATGGGTGCCAGCTTGTAGGCGACCAGCACCGCGACCCAGGCCAACGTCCCGCCAAACAGGACGCGACCGAGGAGATTGAGCCCCCGTTGCCAACGCAGCCGCAGACGCGCGCCCGCGACCACCCTTTGAATGACCTCCAGCTCCGGCTTCATGGCGGGAAGATGCCCGATCCGGCGCGTTTGGCGAGAGGGGATTTCAAGGACGTTCAAGGACGAAAACAGAACGCCAAAGCACGAGAATCCCTTTGACCCCGGACGCTTCGAAAAACAGCTTTGCCGCCGCACCACTCCATCCCATGAAACACGCCCTTGCCCTTCTCGCTCTTGTCGGCCTGCTCGCCGCCTCCGCCCGCGCCGCCACCGGGGAATTCTCCAGCACCACCATCAGCGTCGGCGTCGTGGTCCGCGACCTCGCCAAGTCCCTCGACTTCTACACCAACGTCGTCGGCATGGTGCAGACCGGCAGCTTCACCATCGGCGCGGACTTCTCCAAGAAGTCGGGACTGGCCAACGGCGTCCCCACCGACGTGAAGGTGCTCCGTCTCGGCCAGGGTGAAGAGGCCACCCAATGGAAGCTGATGAGCTTCGGCGACCAGCCCAAGCCCCAGCAGAGCGAGTTCATCAGCAGCCAGACCGGGATGCGCTACATCACCATCCTCGTGAAGGACCTCACGCCCATCGTCCAGCGGATCAAGGAACGGAAGATCAAGCTCCTCGGCGAAACCCCGGTGCCGCTCGGACGCGACAGCCACTTCGTCCTCGTGCAGGACCCGGACGGCACCTTCATCGAGCTGATCGGCCCGATGAAGTGACCCCGAGCCCAGTAGCGCAGGCTTCCACGGTTGCCGTGCCACAAGTTTCAAGACTTGCGCGGCCCGCCGCCACAACGCCGGTCACCGTGGAGACCGGCCATCCGGTCCGACCAAAGTCCTACGTGCGAAGCAGTCTCCGCGCTTCCCCGGAGGAGTCGGGCCGCTATCGTCCGCAGCCATGAACCTCGTCCAAGCCTTCCTGGAAACCGCCTTGGCTGCGCCCGACCGCGAGGCCGTCTTCTGGGGCGGCGACGTGGTGCACTACGGCGAACTGGCCGCCCAAGCCCGCGCCATCGCCCGGCTGCTGCGCGAGCGGTTCGGCATCCAGCCCGGCGACCGGGTCGGCCTGTTCCTGAAGAACCGGCCGGAGTTCATCTCGGCGCTCTTCGGCGTCTTCACCACCGGCGCCGTCGCGGTGCCGATCAACACCTTTCTCAAGGCTGAGGAAGTCCAGCACGTCGTCACCGATGCCGGCTTGCGGATCGTGATCTCCGAGGCGGCGTTGGCGGACATCTTCACGGCCGTGCAAACCGCCGTGCCGTCACTCGCGATCTGGCCGGTTGAATCCCTCGGCGAACTGCCTGCCAGTCCGGACGAGCCGGTGGTCCCACGCGAACCTTCGGAGCTCGCCGCCCTGCTCTACACCTCCGGCACCACCGGCAAACCCAAGGGCGCGATGCTCACCCACGGCAACCTCGCCCACAACGTCGAGTCCTGCCGCCGGGTGCTGCTGGTCGTGGAGTTCGACCGCTTCGCGCTGCTGCTGCCGATGTTCCACACCTTCATGCTCACGGTCTGCGTGCTCCTGCCCATGCGCACCGGCGGCTCCGTGGTGCTCGTCCGCTCCCTGCATCCGGCCAAGGCGATGATCCACGAAATCATCGCGAACCACGCCACCGTCCTCCCGGCGATGGCCGCGCTTTTCCGCGCTCTGGCCCAGTTGCCCGCCGA
>CAMLMI010000255.1 GCA_946480965.1 uncultured Verrucomicrobiales bacterium
ATCCCGATGGCAGCCGGGAATCCTACACCCGCGACGCGCGCGGCGAGGTCATCGCCGTCATCAACCGGCGCGGCCACACCAACACCTTCCTCCGCGACCACCTCGGTCGCGTCACCCGCAAGGAGACCCACGAGGGCCGCACCTTCGACTACGCCTACGACGCGCGCGGCAACCTGACCAATATCGTGGATTCGCTGCTCGGCACGAATCGAATGACTTACGACAGCCGCGACCAGCTTTCGAGCCTCACCTATCACGACGGCAAAGGCTTCACCTTTGAATATGACGCCGCCGGACGCCGGACGCGCCGCACCAGCCACGACGACTACACGTTGCGGTATTTCTACGACGACCTCGGACGCCTCTGGCGGCTGGAGGACGGCACCGGCCGCGCAATCATCGAATACCTCTATGACCAAGCCGGTCGCCTGAACCGTGAAAATAAAGGCAACGGCACCTGGACTACCTACGGCTACGATGACGCCAGCCAGGTGCTCAGCCTCGTCAACCACGGCACCAACGGCGTCCCGATCTCCCGATTTGACTACACCTATGACACCGACGGCAACCGCACCTCAATGACCACGCTGGAGGGCACGACCAGTTACACCTACGATGCCATCGGCCAGTTGACCGGCGTCAACTATCCGGACGGACGCCAGGTCACCTACACCTACGACGCAGGGGGAAACCGGATGGTCGTGAACGACAACGGCACAGAGAGGCAATACACAGCCAATAACCTAAATCAATACACACAGGCTGGCGGTGCGGCCTTCGCTTTTGACGCCGATGGAAATCAGATCCGCAGGACAGAAGCCGCAGGCATAACGCATTATGAGTTCGACAGCGAGAACCGGCTGATCCGTGCGGCCACACCGATGGATGGCGACTGGGATTATACCTATGATGCCTTTGGGAATCGGATCGGCGTTTCCCGGAATGGGCAGACAACGCGCCAACTCCACGACCCTGTCGGATTGGTGAATATGGTGGCGGAATACAGTGGCTCCGGCGGCCTGTCGGTTCGTTATGATTATGGCATGGGCCTCGTGGCACGCAATTCATCCACTGGAACTCAAGCCTTCTATAACTTTGACGCCATCGGGCACGTCCGTGAACTAACAAGCATCAATGGAAAAATAGAGAACTACTATGACTACGATCCGTTCGGATCGGTTATTGGAGCGTCGGAAGAAAACTCGAATCCGTTTCAATATGTTGGAAAATTTGGAGTATCGATTGAACCCAGTGGGCTGTATCTCATGCGTGCGCGTTACTATGATTTTAGAACTGGAAGATTCATACAAATTGATCCTTTGGGGATTTTACCTTCATTAAATTCACACGACTACCTTTATGCTGAGAATGATCCCATATCGGCAATAGACCCGTCCGGGTTGTTGTTTTACAAGTCTAAAGTTTATGAGGAGGACATTCAAACAATGCAGCGAGACATTGTCGGCCTAGCGACAGCGTCCGGAGGAACGCTCATCCAAAAAATTGGCGGCCACACCAGCAGCTTCGCTGGCTGGGCCATGAAAGGCCTCGGATACGGTAATGACTTGATGGGGATACGCGGCTACTTCAAGGCTGGTGATTTCAACCGAGGATTATATGAAACTTTTAGATTTGGGACTGTGGAGCTGGCGAAGTTTCCCCTGAAATCGCTAAAAATTATTAAGAAGATTCCTGGTCTTAAAAAGGTTGCATTGGTCGATTGGTTGGTAGATGAGAGCATAGGAACTGCATATGAAGTCACAACGGATGTAATCGGATTTGGTGTTTATTACGCGTGGCGTGGTGCTTTAATTGTTTCCGATCATATCCCATGGGGAAAAATCACATCCACAACAGGTGCGATCGCCCAGGCCATCGATCCCAACGAACTCATCGCCCCAGCTGGTTACGGCTTGGCCAATCATCTTCGCGACGACAGCTCCTTCGCCTACCGCATCAACTACGAAAACGACGAAAACGCCACCGCGCCCGCGCAGGTCGTCGAGATTCGCAATCCCGTGCCCGAGCATCTCGATCTGGATACCGTCGAGTTCACCAGCGCCGGCTTCGGCGATTACTTCTTCATCGTCCCACCCGGCAGCCAGAACTACGAACACTCCGAACTGGTCACGGTCGAGGGCGCGGATTTCGAGATCACCATCGAAATCCGTCTCGACCGTGCGACCCGCGAGATTCGCGCCCGCTTCTCCTCGCTCATGCCTGACACCGGCCTGCCGCCTAGCGTGGATATCGGTTTCCTCCCGCCCGAGGACGGCACCGGCCGCGGCGAGGGCCACATCGCCTACGTGATCCGCCCGCAGCGGGATCTCTCCACCGGCACCGAAATCCGCAACATCGGCTTCATCACCTTCGATCCCCTCGCTGGCGGCGTGACCTACCGCACTGACCTCAGCGACCTGAAAGACCCGGCCTCGCCGCCCGATCCCAACCGCCAAGCTCTCGTCACCATCGACGCCGACGGCCCGACCAGCGCCGTCATCGCCCTTGCCGCCGAGATCAGTTCGGAGACCTTCCTCGTGAACTGGTCCGGCACCGACCTTGGCGCGGGCATCGCCGGCTACGACATCTACGTGAGGACTGACGGCGGCACATGGGAACTCTGGCTGGAAAACACCGCCGCCACCTCGGCTCTCTGGGAAGGCGAGTTGGGCCGCAGCTACGGCTTCTTCGCCGCCGCCCGCGACGGCGCAGGTCATCGCGAGCCGGCTCCCACACCTGCCACGCCGCCGCAAACGACAACCACGGTGGCGCCCGGCATTCAAAACCGGCTGGAGCTGTTGTCCGTCAAACCGGGTGAGGTGGACCTCAGATTCAACGGCAGCACCGGAGCCCTTTGGACCCTACAACGGGCGTTGTTCCCGACGGGGCCCTGGACCAACATCGGCAACATTCCTGTGGCACCCAATGGAAGTGGAACGGCTCAGGACAAGTCGGCTCCCACTAATTCCGGATACTATCGGGCTGTCCGGCCATGATTGGTGAATGTTGGCAACAAATGGAAACAGTGGCGGTTCGTTTCTGTTCGCAAAAATGTTCAACCCACTATGAGTAGGCGCCAGCCTCATGATGTTTAACTGCTGAAACGGAGAAGCTTACCGAAACAGTGCGAAATCGGGATTCATTTGACACCAGCCCAACGGGATTCAGTCCGTAGCCCAAGGTTGGCGCGAAGAGCCAACCTTAGGAGAACCAGCCGTTCATCCATCAACCCCAACGGGGTTGTGGCCACGTTGGGACGCAACCCATTCAGGGTTGGAGAATCCTGATGCGTGTCACCCAGGGTAGCTCGTGCCTCGCAACCCTGGGCTACAAGACGGAATCCCGTTGGGATTCTTGGGAAGAGGTGTCCGGTCGGATACGCATGTCGCGGGTTTTCACGGACAGAATTCGTGGGAAGTCCATTGTCTTCCGTCGTTGTTGAACCAAGCAGCAACTTCGTTTGCCAGCGCCCCGTTCCCTGCTTACCTCTGCGCCGTGATTTCGACGTTTGAAGCCGCCGCCCCCGACGACGCCATTTCCATCCACGGCGCGCGTGAGCACAACCTGAAGAACATCTCGCTGACCATTCCGCGCGGGAAGTTCGTCGTCGTCACCGGCGTCAGCGGCTCGGGCAAAAGCACGCTCGCCTTCGACCTGCTCTTCGCCGAGGGCCAGCGGCGGTTCCTCGACGCGATGAGCGCCTATGCCCGGCAGTTCGTGGAGCAGATGTCCCGGCCCGACGTGGACCTGATCACCGGCATACCGCCCACCGTCAGCATCGAGCAACGCACTTCGCGCGGCGGCGGCAAGAGCACGGTCGCCACTGTCACCGAGATCTACCATTTCCTGCGGCTGCTGTTCGCGAAGCTCGGGACGACGTATTGCCCGGACTGCCAACTGCCGGTCGAAGGCCGCACCCGCGATCAGGTCGGTCAATCGCTCCAGGACGAAGCCGAGGAACGCGGTGATCTGCTTTTACTCGCGCCGGTCGTGCGCGGGCGGAAAGGCTTCCACTCCGATGTCGCTGCTTGGGCGGCCAAACACGGCTACGAAGAGATTCGCGCCGACGGGAAACTCTACCGCACCGACGAAGCGTTCCGCTTGGATCGCTTCAAGGACCATGATGTGGAAGTGGTCGTGGGCGTGTTGGAAGGGCCGAGACGCGGCAAGAAAGCCGCCGTGGCCAAGGCGCCGAACAGCGCCGGGAAATCGCCCCAGCAGATCGTGGACGAGGCGTTGAAGATCGGGCAGGGGACGCTCTTCGCCTTGGACAACCATGGGAAGGTCACGGTGCATTCCACGGAGCGGACTTGTCCGAAATGCTCCAAGGCGTATGCGCAGTTGGACCCGAAGAATTTCAGCTACAACTCGGCGGCGGGTTGGTGTCCGAAGTGCCGGGGCTTCGGCGAATTGTTCCATCTGCCCGACGTGGATCGCGGCGCGCGCGCGGACGCCATCGAGGAATCGTGGTTCGGCTGGACCGAGGGCGAGCATGAGGAATGTCCCGAGTGCCACGGCGCGCGGCTCAGTCCCGTGGCGCGCGCGGTGCGGCTGGGTGTAGCCGCTGACGTGAGGAAGCGGACTGCGACCAAGCCGGCCAAGGGGGACCGCCTCGTCACCTCGGCGGCTACGCAGCCGACCATCGACTTCTTCGCCCAGGCTTCGGTGGATGACGCCTTCGCCTGGTTCGAGCAGCTCACCTTGGAAAACCGCGACGCCGAGATTGCCCGCGACATTTTGCCCGAAATCCGCGAGCGGCTGAAGTTCCTGCGCGAGGTCGGGCTCGGCTATCTCCAACTCGGCCGCAGCGTGACCACGCTCAGCGGCGGTGAGTCCCAGCGCATCAGGTTGGCCGCCCAACTCGGCTCCAATCTCAGCGGTGTGCTCTACGTGCTCGACGAGCCGACCATCGGGCTGCATTCGCGGGACAACGAGCAGCTCCTCAAGGCGCTGAAGATGTTGAAGGACCGGGGCAATTCCCTCGTGGTCGTCGAGCACGACGAAGACACCATGATGGCGGCCGACCACGTCATCGACCTCGGCCCCGCCGCCGGGGTGAATGGAGGCGAGATCGTCGCCGCCGGCACGCTCAAGCAACTGATGGCGCACAGCCGTTCCGTGACCGGTGCTAGCCTGAAGGAAGCAGCGGCCCGGAAGTTCCCGAGCCGTGGGGAACGGCGCCCGGTAGGTCAGGCTTTCAGCCTGACCAAAGCCACGAAAGCCAAGTCGGCTGAGAAGAAGGTCAGGCTGGAAGCCTACCCTGCGTTGTCCCTCACCGGCACGTCGGTGAACAACCTCAAGGAGGTCTCCGTGGAGATACCGCTGAACCGCTTCGTCGTCGTTACCGGCGTCAGCGGCTCGGGCAAAAGCACGTTGATCAAGGAGTGCCTGTTGCCAGCGTTGGAAGCCGCGACAAAGCGGAAAGCGGAAGGCGGAAAGCGGAACGTCGCCAAGGTCACTGGTCGCGAACTCATCCGCGCCATTCACGAGGTCGATCAATCCCCCATCGGCCGCACGCCGCGTTCCACGCCCGCCACCTACGTGGGTTTCTTCAACGACATCCGTGAGCTTTTCGCCCAGGTGCCCGAGGCGCGGATGCGCGGCTACACGGCGAGCCGCTTCTCCTTCAACAGCGCCCAGGGCCGGTGTCCGGTCTGCGAAGGCGCGGGCCAGATCAAGCTGGAGATGAACTTCCTCCCGCCCGCCTTCGTGCGCTGCGAGGCCTGCGGCGGCGCGCGCTTCAACCGCGAGACGCTCGACGTGGAATACGCCGGCAAGAACATCGCGCAGGTGATGGAGCTGAGCGTGGCCGAGGCCATCGAGTTCTTCGCCGCGTTCCAGCGGATCAAACGTCCGCTCGAAGCCCTGCGCGACACCGGCCTCGACTACCTCAAGCTCGGCCAGACCAGCCCCACATTGAGCGGCGGCGAAGCCCAACGGATGAAGCTGGTGACGCACTTGCTCGGCGGCTTGAAGCCCGCACCGGACAAACTCAAGCCGGGTCCAAAGTCCAAGGTCCAAAGTCCAACGGTGCTCGGTGATCTCTTCGTCCTGGAGGAGCCGACCATCGGCCTGCACATGTCTGATGTGCGCAAGCTGGTGGACGTGATTCAGCGCCTCGTCGATGCGGGCCACTCGGTCATCGTGATCGAACACAACATGGACCTCATCGCCGAAGCCGACTGGGTGATCGATCTCGGTCCGGAAGCGGGCGAAGCGGGCGGCGAACTCGTCGTGGCGGGCACGCCGGAAGACGTGGCCGCCTGCAAGGTCTCGCACACGGGGCGTTTCCTGAAGAAGACGCTGCAAGGCGAGCGCTGAGCCTGTGGGTGAAACTTCTATGGGTTGACCGCAGAAAACGCGGACGACGCGGCCGGAGCGATCCAGTGGGAACAATGTGGACATGGGGCGGCTGCGCTCCCTGTTGTTTCCGAATCTCGAAGTTGCGCGAACCGTTCCCGGCTCCGCAGGAGCCGAACCTGAATAGCCGCAGGTGCAACCTGCGGAGAACCGGCATCGTCCTCCTCACAACCCCGCTAGGGGTTGAATTCGCCGCCGCGACGAGCCCGATGGTTCGACCCTTTCAGGGTCGGGAAAAATGGGTGGTGCCTCGGTCCGCAGGTTGCACCTGCGGCTATTCACCTTCAGTCCCTGCGGGACTGTTCCGACGCCCGGAAGGCCCATCGCTCCATGCGCCTGCCGCTGAGTCGTCCGCGTTTTCTGCGGTTGAATCCCTGATACTCAGTGTCGCAGCGCCTCGCCCGTGCGGCTCCCGGCGACAGCCATCAGTTCGTTCGGGGTTCCCGTAGCTACGACTTTCCCGCCTTCGTCGCC
>CAMLMI010000256.1 GCA_946480965.1 uncultured Verrucomicrobiales bacterium
GGCCGCGCTGAAGAAGCACCTTCAAGCCTTGGTCGCCGCCGAGGGCGCGGCGCAGTTCAACGCCCAGCTCAAGCTCCTCGGCCAGTCCGCCTCCAGCTACCTCGACCTCTGCGACACCCCGGCCAAGTGCGAGGAATACCTCAACCGGTTGACGGTGCAGCTCGAAGAGCTGGAGGGCGCGTTCGCCGGGTTCGAGGAATACACCGTCCAGCTCGCCGAGCGCCGCACGGAACTCTACGAGGCCTTCGAGCAGCGCAAGCTCGCGCTTGTCGAGCAACGGAACAAGCGCGCCAACGCGCTCCTCTCCGCCGCCGAGCGCATCCTCAAGGTCATCCAGAACCGGCTCGCGGGCTTCAAGTCGCTGGAGGAGATCAACACCTACATGGCCTCCGACCTGATGGCGGCCAAGGTGCGCGAGACCATCGGCCAGCTGATGGAGCTAGGCGATTCGGTGAAGGCCGACGATCTCCAGGGCCGGCTCAAGTCCGTGCAGCAGGAGGCGGTGCGGACCCTGAAGGACAAGCAGGAGCTGTTCGTCGATGGCGCGGCCGTCATCCAGCTCGGCAAGCACAAGTTCAACGTCAACACCCAGCCGCTGGACCTCACGGTCGTGATCCGCGACGGCGTGCCGAACCTTCACCTGACGAGCACGAAGTATTTCGAGCCCATCGCCGACGAGGCGTTCCTGGCCACGCGTTCGGTCTGGGATCAGGAAGTGGTCTCGGAGAACACGACCGTCTATCGCGCCGAATACCTCGCGTGGCAGATGCTGCGGAGCCTAGACTCTGGTAGCCGCCGAGGTAACGAGGCGGATGGAAGCGCATCAGGCTCGAACGAAGTCCGCCTCCTCACGTCGGCGGCTACGAGCCTCGAAACTTTCCTCGCCCTTTCCGAAGACCAGCGCCTCGCCGCCGTGCAGGAGTTCATGGGCGCGCGTTATCAGGACGGCTACACCAAGGGCCTCCACGATCTCGACGGTGCCCGCATCTTCGCCGTGTTGGCCGAAACGCATCTGGCCCTGCAGCGCGCCCGGTTCCGCCCCGAGGCCCGCGCTTGCGCCGTGGTCTATTGGACGAAGTTCTGCCCCGAGGAAACCCGCACGCTCTGGACCGCGAAGCTCAAGGCCTTCGGCCAACGCAACCGTCTCTTCCCCGGCGATCCGATCCAGCAGGACTACGTCGCCGCGCTCCAGCGGCTCATCGCGGAGTTCCTGAAAGCGCAGCCGTTGTATGGGGAAGCCCTCGCCGCTGAAGCCGGTGAATACCTGTTCCACGAGTTGAGCGAGGGCGAGACCTTCACCGTCACGCGCGAGGCCGACCACTTGGCCACCGCTTTCCAGCAGCACCTCGTGACCAAGGGCCACGACGACACCTTCGCCGCCGCCCGTGCCGCGTTGAACGGGCATCCGTCGAGCGAACTGGAACTGGTGCGCGACTGGGTGAAGGGGTTTCTTCTGAACCGCGCCACGACGGAATCGCGAAGCCACGAAGCTTCGGGCGTCCCCCTCACCCGTCCTGCGGACACCCTCTCCCCCACTGGGGGAGAGGGCCGGGGTGAGGGGGCTGCCGCCCGTTCGACCAGCCACCTCGAAGAAGCCACCGCCATCCTCTTCTGCGGCGACGCCCTGCCCCGCACGCCGGTCCATGCCGAATCGCGCCGTGTGCTCGAAGCCCTGCGCGGCGCGCACCCGCGCCTCGACGGCAGTCGCTACACCTTCGACTACCTCGACTTCACCGACCGGCTCCGGAGCTTCGAGCGCGACGTCGTGCCCCGCTTCGAGGCCTTCCACCGCTTGAAGCAGAAGCTGCTGGAGCGCGAGAAGGCCCGGCTGCGCCTCGATGAGTTCAAGCCGCGCGTCCTCTCGTCCTTCGTCCGCAACCAGCTCACCGACCGCGTCTATCTCCCGATGGTCGGCGACAACCTGGCCAAGCAGATCGGCGCGGCCGGAGCGGCCAAGCGCACGGACCTGATGGGCTTGTTGCTCCTCATTTCCCCGCCCGGCTACGGCAAGACCACGCTGCTCGAATACGTCGCCAGCCGCCTCGGCATCGTCTTCATCAAGATCAACGGCCCCGCCATCGGCCACGCCGTCACGTCGCTCGATCCCGAGGAGGCGCCCAACGCCGCCGCCCGCGAGGAGGTCCAGAAGCTGAACCTCGCGCTGGAGATGGGCGACAACGCGTTGATCTGCGTGGACGACATCCAGCACTGCAACCCCGAGTTCCTCCAGAAGTTCATCTCCCTCTGCGACGGCCAGCGGAAGATCGAGGGCGTCTGGCGCGGCCAGCCCCGCACTTACGACCTGCGCGGCCGCAAGGTCGTCGTGGTCATGGCGGGCAACCCCTACACCGAGAGCGGGCAGAAGTTCAAAATCCCCGACATGCTCGCGAACCGCGCCGATACCTACAATCTCGGCGACATCATCGGCGGCAACGCCGAGTGGTTCGAGGCCAGCTACCTGGAGAACGCGATCACGTCGAACGCCGTTCTCGCCCCGTTGGCCAACCGCAGCCAGCAGGACGTGCGCGCCTTCGTCCGCATGGCCACGACCGGCGAGCGCAGCACCGACGGCTTCGAGGGCAGCTATTCTTCGAACGAGGTGGAGGAGATCCTCTCCGTGATGACCAAGCTCGTGGCCATCCGGAAGGTGGTCATGCGCGTGAACCAGGAATACATCGCCTCCGCCGCCCAGGCCGACGAACACCGCACCGAGCCGCCCTTCAAGCTCCAGGGTTCCTACCGCAACATGAACCGGCTGGCCGAAAAGGTCGTCGCCATCATGAACGACGACGAGGTCCGCGCCCTCGTCATGGGCCACTACCGCGGCGAGTCGCAGACGCTGACCACCGGGGCGGAGTCGAATCTGCTCAAGTTCAAGGAAATGATCGGCGCGCTCGCGCCGGAGGAATCCGCGCGGTGGGACGAGATCAAGAAGAGCTTTCGCCGGAACCAGTTCACCAAGGGCGCGGACTCGTCCGATCCCGTCGGCCGCGTCGTCGCGCAACTGGCGCTCTTCCAGAGCGGCCTCGAGACCATCGGCCAGACGCTGCACAGCGGCCTTTCCCGCGAACCGGCCCCGCTGCGGCTGGACCTCGCACCGGTCGAGCGCAGCCTCGGCGCCATCGAAGCCGCATTGCAGAAACCGCCCGCGCAGCCCGTCGCCGTGCCGACCTCCGTGGTGCTGGATCTGGCTCCCGTGGCCAAGGGCCTGGAATCGCTTCAAGCCGCCTTGACCGAGCATTTGAATCGTCCCGCTCCGGCACCGACACCGGTCGTGGTCCCGGCCGAAGCGCCTGCCGTGGGCCGCGAGTTGGGCGAAGGGTTCCAGCGCCTCGGCGAACAGCTTTCGCAGGCCATCCACACCGTGCAGACGGCCAAGACCACGGACAAGGTGGACAGCCTCTCGCACGAGTTGGAGATGATCCACAGCACGCTCGCCAGCCTGAAGGATCTGTCGCGCCAGCAACGCGACCACCTCCGCCAAGCGCAGGAGCTATTGGCCACCCGCGCCAAGCAGGGCACGGTCGAGATCGAGCTGACGCAGGAGATGCTGGCGAATGAACAGGCGTTCCTAGAGAAGTTCCACCAGGTGCTGGAGCAGTCGCAGAGGCCGAAGGATGGAAGCACCGGCAAGGAGCCCGGCGGACCACCGCCGTTGCCGAAAGGGTGAAGCGAATGAGCTCCCGCAATTTCAGCCGCGGAGCGGCGACAGATCGTAGCCCACAGCGTGAGCTGTGGGACGATTCACTTCGTCATGCCAAAGCTCCGGAGGAGCGACAGAACTTCATCCAGTCGGCTGAACCGACCGCAAGCACCACAATCTCACGGTCGGGAAGTATCCGAAGTCGCTTGGAATACGCCCGGATCGAGCAACCTGAAAGGTTGCCATCCATTAGCCGGGGGTTGAGGAGCGCGCAGCGCGACGACACCCCCGGTGCGATCTCCCCGACGAACCGCATCGCGCAGCGATGCCATCAAAGCAACACCGGGATGGACGGCGATGGCACCCCGTTGGGGTGCGCCCTGAAACGGGGCCGTCTTTCCCGGGGGTGTCGCTGCGCTCAACCCCCGGCTAATAGATGCCAACCCTCCGGGTTGGAGGCTCCCGTTCAACAGCAGCCTCCAAGCAAGAAACCGGTTCAACGGAGGACACTGCTCGGTCCCTTCGTCGCCTCTTCGCTCCACTCCGGCTCCTCCTCCCTAGTAGGGCGGTCTGCCAGACCGTCACGTAGCGCAGGCTGCCAGCCTGCGGTCGTCATGAATTTTTCCCGACCTGGCAGGTCGGGCTACCTGACGGGCCAGCGGCCCGTCCTACTCGCCACCCTCACCCCATGAAAAACCTCAAGGCCAAGCTCCAGTCCCTCCGCCAGCGCGCGGAGCAGTTGCAACAGGTGGTCGAGAGCGCCCCGGCGCGGGCCGAACGGCTGCGCGGCGCGGTCCACACCGCCGCCGGGCAGTTCCAGCAGCTCCGCTCCGAGGTGCAGGGCACCGTCTCCGCCCTGCGGATGAACGACGACTCCCAGATGGCCGCCGCGCTGGTCGAGATCGGCGAGAGCGAATCCGTCTTCCTCGCCGCCGGTTATCATCTGACCGGCGTGGACATGGAGCCCGGCATGGCGCCGCGCCTCCTCGTGCGTTTGGAGAAGCTGGACGAGGTGCGCGAATCGGTGCTGGTCCGGCTCCAGAACGAGAACCGCACCCGCCCGACGATCTACGCGCTGCTCTCCGCGATGCAGAAAGCCGAGGCCACGGCCGCCTCCGTCGAACTGCCGGGACTGGAATATTCGCGGCTGACCGTCCACGTCGGCCCCATCCCTTCGATCCAGATCGGCTGGCGGCGCACGGACGAACCGGAGCCGGAGCGTCCCGCCGTTCTGGTCTCGGCTCCGGTCATGGCCCAACCGGCTCCACCTCCCCTGCCCGGCTCCGGCAGCCCGGCTTCGTTCTTCACCCCCGCCGAACCGGAGTTGCCGGCTCCCGCACCTTCGCGCCCGGCTTCTCCGGTAACGACCACGGTTCCGGTTGAACCAGTCCGTTCCCGCCCCAGCCCGACTCCCCAGCGGTTCTCGCCCTTGGTCCTGAGTTCTTCGCCCAAGCCCTCCAGTTCGTCCCCCGGATCGACCGGCGATTGGCGCAAGGACGCCTTGGCGAAGTTCAAGCAGATGCCCGCGCCCAAGGGTTGAGCCTCTGGCAAAGGCTCCGGCAGGCGGGCGCGGACGGACCGTTCGCTCGCCTTTCCTATTCGGCGGATCACTGCGCACCGACCGGCTGGTAGGCCCAGCAGAGGTCATCGGGATCGGTCGCGGGTGCGTCCTTGGAATACGCCTTGGTGCCCAAAGCCCCGCCGTCGTCCCGGCGATTGATCCCCAGCGACCAGAGACGGAACCGCCCGTCGGCCGAGCGTTCGTAGCGGAACGCCTCGCCGGTGTAGGGATCGGGCAACGCCTCCGCCAAGTAGGCGGGCGTGAGTTCCGCCAACGCCGCCGGATACGCGCCCTTGGCCAGATGGAAGCGCTCCAGCGCGATGGCGGTGCGCGCGACGCGGAGTTCGGACAGGACTCGGAGCGTCTTGTTGGTGGCATTGTTAACCGCAGGAAAGATTTGGTCCGCCAAGATCCTGCTAGGGTTCCGGATGCCATCTCCCTCCCCCATTCGAGGAACCGCCGAATCGCTGGAACCCTCCATCATTCCCACAAGATCCTGCTTGGCTTCCTGAGTCGCGGGATCATTGGGCCGCCGACCGGCAACAACATCCGAGTAGCGGTTCAACCGGATGACGTTTCGATAGACGATGAATCGGGCGAACCGAGCAGGAGCCGTCGGAATGGCATTCCCCATGGAGAATTCAGCGAACATCCCAACTTTGGCCGGATTCCCCACCACGTCGAGAAGCCCGTCCGTTCCCAACAACCGCTCCCCTTCCAGGCCTCGTCGCATTGCGCCCTCGACATCACTGGCACCGAGCGCCGCTTCCAAGCGCTTCAGTTCCGTCTCGGTCCAAACACGGTGTTTCAGTCCCTCCCAAATCGGGCCATGTCCCAAACCTTGGACGGCGTAGCCCACCAAGCAACTGATCAACAGCGGTTCTTCCTCCATGACTTCCGCCAGCCGAAGGATCGTCAAGACGTCTCCCAGGGCGGCGGAGCCCTGTCCCGTCTGGGCCAAGGCTCCGCCGCGCACGGCCAAGAGTTGTGAAATCCCCTTCATCGGAGCCAGATGCGGCAGCAGCGCCGAAAACGTGTCCTCGTAGCGGATCGGAAACCGCGCACTCGGCCGGGCCAGCGCCTCCCGCAACAGGGCCAGTTGCGGGTCCGCATAGCGCAAGGTTTCCAGCAAGCCCTCCGCCGTATCGGCCGCCGCCACTGCATTGGTAAACTTCTTGTCGTCACGGAACGCCTGCTGAAGCGCGGCGGCATCCAGCGGCCGCTGCTTGAAGGCGGCGGTTCCCCCGTCCCGACCGACGCTGTCCGGCAACTTCGCCAAATCGATCGTCGCCCGGATCTCGTCCCAAGCGGCGGCACGGTTGACGGAGTCTCCGGAAAACAAGTGAAGCATCGGTGCGAAGAATGGAGCCATCGCCACGTTCTCTTCGTCCGGAACGCTTCCCGGAAGCAGATCGGTTATCGACAGCTTGACCCCATCGGCCACCAGTTCGGCGCGATACCGCTCCCAAGCCATTTGGGCCCGGACATTCGCAACGCTGACCACCAGCGCGATGGGCAGGGCGATGCCGAGAAGCAGCACATAGGCGGGCCCC
>CAMLMI010000257.1 GCA_946480965.1 uncultured Verrucomicrobiales bacterium
TTCCGGTCCATCGGGCAGCTTCCGCCTGCCCTAGCTTTTTGCTAATCACCTAGTTCAAAGGGCAGATTGGTGGTGACGACCAGGCTGGTGCGTTCGTATGCGCGGCTGACCACGTCGAAGAGCAGCTCGGCGCCGGTCTTGGAAAACGGGACGTAGCCGAGTTCGTCGAGGATGATGACGTCCAGCCGTTCGAGCTGTTTGTGCAGGCGCTGGAGGGTGCGGGTCTCGCGTTGTTCGAGCAACTGCGTCACCAGCCCGGTGGTGGTGGTGAAGCGCACGCGTTTGCCCTGGCGGCAGGCGGAGAAGCCGAGGGCGGTGGCCAGATGGGTCTTGCCGGTGCCTGGGTTGCCGACGAGCAGCAGGTTCTCGCGCTTGCCGATGTATTCGCCGCGCCGGAGTTCGCGGACCAGCGGCTCGTTGATCGAGGGCTGGGCGGCGAAGTCGAAGGTCTCGATGGTCTTCAACACGGGGAAGGCCGCCTCCTTGATGCGGCGTTCGGTGGCACGGCGTTCGCGGTCGATCAGCTCGCGTTCGGCCAGCTGCAGCAGGTAGGCCGGATAGTCGCTGCGTTCCTGGCTGCACACCTTGCCGACGCTTTCGTAGTCGCGCAGGAAGGTCGGCAGTTTGAGTTCCTTCAGGTGATGCTCCAGCAGGAGCACGGAGGGGGCCTTGCTCATGCGGCGCCTCCCACCAGTGCGCGATAGGCGGCCAGATCGGGCGCGGCCACGCGGACGTGGCGCAGATGGGGATGGCCGTCCAGGGAGAACGGCGTGGCCCGCCAGTCCTCGCGCGGATGGAGGAACTGGGCGACGGCGTCGCGGGTGATGGCCCCCACACGGAGCGCCGCTTCCACCGCCGCCCGCAGCGTCGCCAGCGGATGCTTCTCCAGCAGGCGCAGCACCCGGATATACTCGCGGGTGCCGTCGCCGTCCCGCTCGGCTTCCAGCCGCCGGCGGAGCAGCGCGAAGCACTCCGGCAACGTCCATCCCGCCAGGAGCCGGGCGTGGTCCAAGGCTCCGGGCTTGGTCTCCAGCAGCGCCAGGTAATGCAGCGGCTCGAAGTGGACCTGCTCGTCGCCCCAGTTCCGCGCATGGCGCGCGACTTCTCCGCCATCGGCGCACAGCACGACCTAGTCGCAGCAGCCCTTGGCCACGATGGCATGGTGTGCCCATCGCACCGGCACCGAGTAGTCGTTGCCGTCCAGACGCACCAGCGAGAGCGAACTGGCCCGCGTCAACACCTTGCGGCAGGCGTCGAACGGTGACGCCGGTAGCGGCAGGAACGCCTGCTGGTCCTCCACCAGCAGCTCGGCCTTCGTTCCCGTCTGCCCTCGCAGCCGACGTTCCCGGTCCTCCGGACACAGCTGGCTCAGATGGGCGTTGAGCTGTTCAAAGTCCCGCACCTGGGGCACGGGCACGAAGAGGTTCAGCCGCGTGAACTTCACCTGTGCCTCCACCACGCCCTTCTCGTTGCCCCGGGCCACCCGGCAGAAGTGGTGGTCGAAGAGATAATGGCTCTTGAGCTGGAGAAAACCCTGCGTCAACCGCCGCGTCCGGCCCAGGATCTGGCTCACCGACACCTTCGTGTTGTCATAAGTGATCCGCCGGGGCACGCCGCCGAAGAACTCGAACGCCCGCACATGCCCCTCCAAGAACGTCTCCGTGCATTCGCGCTCAACGCCATCACCAACGACGCGTCGCTGTAGGGCTGCGCCATCACGATGAACACCACCTTGCGCAGCTGCCCGTCCACCTTGGCCAGCGCGTGGCCGAAATCCACCTGCGCCTCCCCGGGCCGGTGCACCAGCGGCACGAGCACCTCCTGGTTCTGTTGGGCCAGATCCCGCACCGCGTCCTTCACCACCGTGTAGCCGCCGGTGAAACCCTCCTCCCGCAGCCGTTCCCAGATTCGCTTGGCCGTGTGCCGCTGCTTGCGCGGCAGCGCCCGGTCCTCCTTCAGGATCTGTCCGATCCGCTCCAGAATGGTCCCCCAGCTTGGTCTTGCGCCGTCGCTGCACCTGCCGGTAGCCCGGCGGCTGGCTTTGCTCCAGCACCTTCTTGAGCGTCTGCCAGTGCATCCCCGTCTCCCGCAGGATCTGCCGCCGGCTCACCCCCTCCACCAACACCCGTCTCCGAATCTCGGTCCATTGCTCCATATCGCGATACATGCTTCATGGTTGATGAAGATGCCGCACTTTAGGACAGCCCCGTCACACCCGTGACCTCGCCTCACTTTTCGTCCGCCGTTTACAGCGGCATGGGCCGAGGAAATGTTGCGGAAGCTCGACGCGGAGGAACGAACGCAGAGCCAGTCCTCACGGACATGGCTCCACGAGAAACAAAAATCACTTTGACCGCCATTGCGGCCAAGGTCCAGAAGCTTCTCGACGCCTATCTCGAAGGTTCGAAGGTCTCATCGACCAAGAAGCGTTCACCGAACGCAAAGCCGCCCTCATGGGCGAAAAGAAGGAATTGCAGGAGGAAATCAAGAACCTCGAAGACCACAGTCTTCCGTGGCTCGAACCAATGCGGAACTGGATACAAAGGGCCGGAAACACGGGTGAAATCGCCAAAACAGGTTCTTTTCACGAGAAAAAGAGACTCGCCTCCTACATCTTCGGCTCGAACCTGACCCTCGTCAGCAAAAAAGCCCGTGGTTCAGCCCTCAAACCGTGGTCGTTCATCCGCGATTTCGCGGGATTTCCTAGAAGTGGTGGGCCCAGCAGGATTTGAACCTGCGACCAAGGGATTATGAGTCCCCTGCTCTAACCGCTGAGCTATGGGCCCGAGTAACGCTCCGGCACAAAGCTAGGCGGCTCGACCATTCGCCGGGAAGTCTTCAGTCGAGGAATTCCGCCACCATTGAGTTGCGTCGAAGCCTGTTCCAACAATCCCCCCATGACACGCGCCGAAGCCGGCCTACGCCATGCCGCTCTCGCCAAGGAGATCCGAAATCACGACCACGCCTACTATGTCCTCGCCAGTCCTTCGATCAAGGACCTCGAATATGACCGGCTCTATCGCGAGCTCACCGAACTCGAAGCCGCCTTTCCGGATCTCGTCGCCCCCGAATCCCCCAGCCAGCGCGTCGGCGGCGCACCCACCGATGGCTTCGCCCGGGTCGAGCATCGATTGCCCATGCAGTCGCTCGACAAGATCGAGGCGGCCGACCACCCGACGCGCGAAGAAGAACCCGACCACGATCTCCGCAGCCGCGCCCAGGACGAGGGGACGTTGGAGCAGTTGAAGTCCTTCGACGCTTCCCTGCGCCGCAGTCTGGGCAAAACCTCCATCGGCTACGTCATGGAGCCCAAGGTGGACGGCGTCTCAATCAGCGTCCACTACCATCATGGCAGGCTCGCCCTCGGCGTCACACGCGGCGACGGCCGGTTCGGTGACGACATCACGGCGAACCTAAAGACCGTCCGCTCCATTCCGCTGGAACTTCCCCTCTCGAACCCGCCCGCTCTGCTCGAAGTCCGCGGCGAGGCCTACATGCCCATCCGCGAGTTCGAGGAACTGAACGCCAAGCTCATCGCCGCCGGTGAAAAGCCCTTCCCCAACGCCCGCAACGCCACCGCCGGAGCCCTGAAACAGCTCGATCCCAAACTCGTCGCCCAACGTCCCATCCGCGCCGTCTTCTACGCGCTCGGCGCTTGCGAAGGCATCCAGTTCGAGACACACGCCGAGATGCTCCGCGCGCTCCCCGGCTTCGGCCTTCCCACCCAGAACATCTGGTGGGAGTGCACCGACCTCGACCACGTGCTCCGCACCTACCGCGACGAAGTCGTCTCCGGATACGACGAAGCCAAAGACCTTCGCCGTCGCCTGCCCTACGAGATCGACGGCGTGGTCATCAAGGTCAACACCCTCGCCGATTGGGCGCGCATTCCCGGCCGTTCCCGCGCCCCCGGCTACGCCATCGTCCACAAGCCCATTCCTTGGATCACCCCGGCGGAAACGATCCTGAAAGCCATCACCGTCCAGGTCGGCCGCACCGGCGTCCTCACGCCCGTAGCCGAGTTGGAACCCATCTTCGTGCAGGGCTCCACCGTGTCCCGCGCCACGCTGCACAATGAGGACGAAATACGCCGCAAGGACATCCGCATCGGCGACACCGTCGTCATCCGCAAGGCCGGCATGGTCATCCCCGAAGTCGTCGAAGTCCTCACCACCAAACGTCCGGCCGACGCCAAGCCCTTCAACCTCGTCGAGCACATCGGCGGCAAATGCCCGGCCTGTGGTGGTCCCATCGCCCGTGAGAAGGTCTCCGCCGGCGACGCCGAAGAGGTCGCTTGGCGCTGCCAGAACATCGCCGGCTGCCCCGCGCAGCTCACCCGACGCGTCGAATACTTCGCCCAGCGCAAGGCCCTCGACATCGAGTCGCTCGGCGGGATCGTCGCCGAAAAGCTCGTCGAGCGCGGCCTCGTCCGTGAACCGCTCGACCTTTTCGACCTGAAGCTCGAACAGCTCGCGAAGCTCAATCTCGGCACCGACGACGAGCCCCGCACCTTCGGCGAGAAGAACGCCACCAAGGTCCTCGAAGCTTTGGAACGCGCGAAGACCGCGCCGCTACACCGCTGGATCCATGCGCTGGCCATTCCCGATATCGGCGAGCAAACAGCCTATGATCTGGCGAAGCATCATAAGGATTTGAGGACCCTCGCGACCTCCGAACTGCTTCAGGGAACAGTGAGGCTTTCCGAACTGAACGAGCGTGTCCTCCAGAACAGCCCTCTCTCCGACGCCAACAAGAAACGTCCCAAGGAAGAGCGTGATGGGCTTAGGCCGGTCTGGAAGGAGTTGATGACAGAGGCTGACAATCTGGGACTGCAGCTGATTGCGGCCGGTTGGGCGCAGCCAGCAAAGGGTGGCAAGAATCCACGAGACGCGGTCACTCCGGTCGGACCTATCGCAGCGAGGAGCCTGCTGGCGTTCTTCGGTTCGGCGCTGGGCGGTTCAGTTCTCGACCGATTGAAAGCGCTCGAAATCAACCCGAGCAGTTCCGAGGTGGTGGCATCGAGCCAGTCAGCGGCGAAGCCATTGGCCGGAAAAACGTTTGTTCTGACCGGAACACTCCCAAGTCTGTCACGCGATCAGGCGTCCGCGATGATTCGCGAAGCGGGTGGGGCTGTGTCTGGTTCCGTCAGCAAGAATACCGACTATTTGCTGGCTGGGGCGGAAGCCGGATCCAAATTGGACAAAGCACAGTCCTTGGGGATTCGGATTCTGGACGAGGCATCTTTTCTGTCGCTGCTGGAGAACGGATCGCTGCGGCAAGAATCGCAACCCAACTTGGAGACATGAGCGCATCCCGAACCTACACCTTGGTGGCTCCGAGAGACGCTCACGGACAACCGGTGCGGCTTTTCCGGGCGAACCAAGCCAACAACACGTCGAAGGCCATCGACCAGCTTTGCGGGATCTGCGCTGGCATCCTCGCGGACGGGGAGGTCGTTGAGAAGGAAGCCAAGTTCTTCGCTGATTGGGTAAGCCAGCACGCACCTCAAGAGCCAGTTTGGCCGTTCACGGAAATCCTTGGCCGAATCGAGCGAATCTATGCCGACGGTCGCTGTGATGAGGAGGAAAGGCTGGAGCTCAAATCGATCATGGAGGCGCTTTGTGGATACACCGACCAAGCAGACGCCACGGAGAGCTACGCTTCCTCTTTGCCACTGAGTTCACCGGTCCCTGATCCAGTCACGTTCGAGGGCAATCAGTTCGTCATCACCGGACGTTTCGCTTTCGGAACGCGTCGCAAGGTGTTCGCAGCAATCGAATCGAAAGGCGGACACGCTTCGGATTCGTTTCCAACATCCACCACAAATTTCTTGGTCGTTGGAACCTTCGCCAGCCGGGATTGGGCTCAGAGCAGCTTCGGGCGAAAGATCGAACGGGCGGTGGAACTTCGCGAATCCGGCAGCGGGCTGGCGATCATTGCGGATAGCAATTGGACGCGGTTCATTCACCATCAACCCCGCCCTTGACGCCCATCGCCCTCTCCCGAAGCTCCCCCCCATGTTCCGCCTCCTGCATTCCCTCCTGTTGGCCAGCCTTGCCCTGACCGCTTCCGCCGACGAAGTGAAGCCGCTGCGCGCGTTGATGGTCACGGGCGGTTGCTGCCACGACTACGCGAACCAGAAGAAGATTCTCAGCGAAGGTCTCAGTGCCCGGGCCAACGTCGCCTGGACCATTGTCCACGAGGGCGATTCGCGCACGAACGAGGTCAGCATCTACGCGAATCCCGACTGGGCGAAGGGCTACGACGTGGTGCTGCACAATGAATGCTACGGCTTCGTGACCAACGTCGCGTTGGTCGAGCGCATCGCCGCCGCGCACCACGCGGGCGTTCCGGCCGTGATGCTGCACTGCTCCACCCACAGCTACCGGATGGCGGCCACGGACGCTTGGCGCGAACTCCTCGGCCAACGCTCCATGAGCCACGAGAGCGGCCGCGACTTCACTGTCACGAACCAAGCTCCCGGCCATCCGATCATGATGGGCTTCCCCGCCACCTGGCTGGCGCAGAAGGACGAGCTCTACAAGAACGAGAAGCTGTTCCCGAACTTCGTCCCGCTGGCCAACGCCTGGGGCGTGGAGACCAAGCAAACCCACGCCGTCATTTGGGTGAACACCTACGGCAAAGCCCGCGTCTTCGGCACCACGCTCGGCCACGGTAACCACGTCATGGCCGATCCCGTCTTCCTCGACCTCGTCGCCCGCGGCTTGCTCTGGTCCTGCGACAAGCTGGATGA
>CAMLMI010000258.1 GCA_946480965.1 uncultured Verrucomicrobiales bacterium
TGAAACCTGTTCTCGCTGTTTGCGCATCCCTGGCACTGGGCGTGGCGTTGGTGTGGTTTCTTTCCACCTGGGCGGAGTCCGGGCATCTCGGGGTCTCGGTGATGGGCAGCACGACCAATGGCGTCGGGGCTGTCCTGGTGACGCTGGAGGTCACGAACCGCAGTCCGCACCGGGTTTGCCTGCCCGGCTTCTGTCTGGTCGAGTCGAAGGGCACGCCAGGCCTGGTCGAGGTTCCGTTCTCCGACGTGTGGATCGATCCGGGCGAAGCTTCCAGCCTTTCAGTGCCTGCCCCGAATCCGCCGGCCGAGTGGCGGGTCGCGGTCCCCTATTACTTGGAGAGCCCGTGGAACCGGCTCAAGATCCAGCTGTCCGCCTCGTCGTTGGGGGCCAGGCTGCCGGATGGATTGGTGTCGGTGCGGGGCGGCAGGGAATGGAGCCCGTGGATCGGAGACTCTTCCGGCGAGCCGCGGTGAGCCGGAGGCACCATGGCTTCAGCCCGAAAATGAAGCGTCCGGATCGGACGCTCACGGCGTCGGCGCCGCCGCCGGATCGCCTTCGGCATGGAGGCGCTGGATTTCGTCGGGGGACAGGGCGCGGTCGAAGAGGGCGAACTCGTCGATGGCTCCGCTGAAGTGGCGGATGAGCCCGGGCGAGCGCTGGGGAAAGGAGCCGACGTTCCAGTTGCCCAGTTCGGAGCGGCCGATGCGGAAGGGAGGCGCGAGGCGCATCGCGTGGCGGCTGACTTCCCGGCCGTCGATATAGTGGACCATCTGCCGGGCGTCGCCGTCGATCACGGCGGCGAGGTGGAGCCATTGGCCGAAGCGTTCGAGGCCGATCAACGGGGGGCTGACGAAGACCTGTTGCCCGCCCTGTGCGGGTCCGCCCTGGAGGCCGAGGTCAAGGGAGCCGTCGTTGCGGATCTGCCAGTGGATCTCGCCGGGATCGAAGGCGTCGGCCATGAGGATCGCGTTGAAGGCGCGGTCCAGGCCCCAGACCTGCACCCAGGCGGAGAGGGTGACGGAGCGGAACTCGCCGGGCACGTCGAGGCGCACGCGGTCGCTGACGGTGCCGAAGCCCAGGGCGTGTTTGCCGGACCAGCGTCCTTCGGTCCATTGGCAACCCACGATGGTGGCGTCGGCCACTTGGGGGGCGCGGCGCGCGGCGTTGGGCAGCTTCCAGCCGGGCGGCGCGGCGTTCTCCAGGTCGAGGTGCAGGCGCAGGGAGGGGTCTTCGTTCCGACGGGCGTTGGTGGCCTGCCAGAGCCGGTAGCGGAGCGCGCGGAGGGCGGCGGAATCGCGCAGGAGATCGGAGGCGCGGGCGAAGGCCGAGGCATCGAGCGGGATGTCGTTCACCGCGCCGGAGCCGGCCACGGCCAGGGCGGCGCCTTCCTGCAGGCTGCGTTGCGGGCGGGCCGGGTTGGCCACCTGCACCTCGCCCTGAAAGACGTGGACCTCGGTCGAGGCGGAACGGACGTTCAGGCCGAAGGCCGTTCCCAGATCCACCACCGTGGTCTGCGGCGTGGCGATGCGGAAGCCGTTCGCCTGGGGCGGAACCTCGGCGCTGAGCAGGCCGTTCCGGCAAAAGGCTCCGGTGGAGGAATCCAGCCGCAGCTCCGCCGGGCCCTCCACCACCACGCGCGCGCCGCTGTAGAAGACCACCTGGACGAGGCCGGACTTGAGGCGGAGCCAACCGGGGTCCAGCGCCGCGCCGACCGCCGGAGCCCCGGCGGCCTGGCTCCATTCCGCGTCCACCGCGTGGGCCAGCACCGCCACGGCCGTGCTGGTGGGATGTCGGGAAGATCCCCGCCCGGCCCAACGCCCCCAGCCCAGGGCCAGCAGCAGGGCCAGGCACGCCGCCGCAGCCAAACCCCGCGACCAGCGGGATGTCCAGAACCCTCGCGCCCGCGTCCCGGCGACGGGCTCCGGAGCAGCCGCGACCACGTGCCACGGGATGATCTCCGCCGCTTCGACCGGTTTGGCCGCGAACAGATCGGGGTCCGACCCGAGCCGGGCGTGGAGCTCGATGCGGAAGAGGTATTCTTCGCAAGCGGCCGGGTCGGCGCGCAGCAAGGCGTTCAAGCCGACCATCTGCTCCTCGTCGGCCCGGCCGTGGAGGACATCGGCGACGGCGGCGTCGAACTCGGGGGAGGGAAAGGCGGGTTTCATGACGCGGCGGCCTCCGCGCGCGCGGCCGATTCCACGCAGTGCTGGAGCGTGTGCCGCACGCGCTGCAGCATCTTGTAGGTGGCTTCCACCGAACGGCCGGAGCCGTCCGCCAGCGCCTGGATGCCCGTGCGCCGGTAGTAGTAGCCCTCCACGAGCGCGCGCTGGGCCTCGGGCAGCTTCGCCAGGCAGGCCTCCAAGTGGGCCAGGCGGCGCTCGAACTCCGGCCGCAGCCCCTCCCGCCGCACCGCCAGATCCTCCGCCAGGCCGCCGGCCAGGAGCGCCTGCCAACGCTGCTTGCGCTCGATCCATTGCCTGGCCTTGTTCAGCGCGAAGCGGCAGGCCCACGGCGTGAAGGGCCGCTCGGGGTCGTATTGGTCGAACTTCTCCCAGAGCGTCACCGCCGTCTGCTGCACGATGTCCTCGGCGTCCGCCGTGTGCGGCACCAGGGCCGAGACGTAACGGAACACCTCCCGCTCGCTGCGGAGGAAGAGAGAGAGGAACCGCTGTTGGGCGGCGGCCGTGTCGGTGGCTTTGGGCTGGGAAGACATGCCGGTCGTTACAGGAAAGATTCCGGCGGAACGGAGGAATTGGACACCCGTCGCCGCGGTGGCCGCCACGGGCAGCCCGGAATTGCCCCGGGCCATCGCGGCGAAAAGCGCCCGCTGCCGGGCGACGACATCGGAGCCCTCAAGGCTTCCGCAGCCGTTTCCTCAAGCGGTTCAGCCGCCAGAAGGTCGCTCCGAAGAAGAGCGCGCCGCAGGCGTTCACGCCGGTGGTGTAGCCGAGCTTGTAGGTGCGGCCGGTGTTCGACAGGGCGTAGATCGTCGTGTCGTGCCCCAGCAGGAGCCGGGGCAGCGCCAGAGGCATGCTGGCCCCGTGCTTCATTCCCAGAAGAAAACCGGCCGGCGGCGCGGCGGGATCGTCCATCCGGTCGGACGGCCGGGTCAGGAACCACATGGCGGCCGAGACGAGCGCGAGGCCGAGGAGGCGTCCGCTCCAGCGCCGCAGCGGGGAAGGTTGCGGGAGGGCTTGGGCTGGAACGGCGGACATGCTTGAGTGCCCGCGCAGCATGTTTTTCCGTCATCGCGCCGCGCAAGCCGAATGTCTCGACGCCCCGGACCAGACCGACGCGGCAGTCCGCGAGGGCTATCTCTGGCTGGGCCGCGTCAACCAACTCACCCGCTTCTCCCGCCCCTTCGAGATCTGGCTGCCCCGCGAACTGGGCGAAGAAGCCTGCCGAAAGCTCACCCTGCTCGACGTGGGCGCGGGCGACGGGCTGCTCGGCCGCACGCTCGAAGCCTGGGCGGCGGCGAAGGGCTGGGACTGGCAGGTGACGAACCTGGACATGAACGCCCGCGCGCTGGCGCTGAACCCCTCCGGCCGCAACGTGGCCGGCTCCGCCACCGCGCTGCCGTTTCCGGACGACGCGTTCGACGTGGTCATCGCCTCGCAGATGACGCACCACCTGGAGACGGAGGCCGAAGTGGTCGCGCATTTCCGCGAAGCCCACCGAGTGGCGCGCCGGACGGCGCTGGTCTGCGACATGCACCGCAACGCGCTCTTCTACCTGGTCCTGGCGGCGGTCCTGACCGCGATGCGGGTGCCCGCCTGGCTGCGCAGCGACGGCCTGGTCTCGGTCAAGCGCGGCTGGCGCGTGCCGGAATGGCGGGCCTACGCCCAACGCGCCGGACTGGCCGACGCCAAGGTCTGGTTCGAGCACGGCACGCGCATCCTCCTCAGCGCGCGGAAACGGCGGTGAAAATCCTCGGCGGAAGCCAACGGCTTTTGACCGCCCGGCCTTCATGGGTGGATCGGCCGGATCAGATAGACCGTGTGGCCGGAGCGGGCCCAGGCGGCTTCCACGTGTTCGCGGTCATAGACGCGGCGGACGGCCTGGCCGCGTTCGCGCACGGCCCAAGGGTCGTTCACGATGACATCGCCTTCATTCGTGAAGCCGACGACCACGATCACGTGCCCGGCGGAAGACGCCTTGGGATTGTTGGCCAGCAGGCTGTAGGGTCCGGAGAGGATCACGGGCACGCCGCGCTCCAGCCAGCGGCGGATGTCCTCCAGCGTCTCCAGTCGCTCCACCGTGGCGCGCAGTCCGGGAAACGATCCGGCATAAGCCGCGTTGAAGGACCAGTTGCCCGTGCCGTTGTAGTTCCGGTCGAAGACGCCGCGCGCGACCTCGGGCACGTCCTTCCGCAGCTCGGGACGGTTCAAGCGGTCGGCCCAATAGCCCAGCACCATCGCCACGCTGGCGGGGCTGCACCAGCCGCGTTCCTCGGGATGATCGACCTGCGAAAGCTCGGGCACATCGAGCGGGGCCAGCGGGCGCAATGCTTCGACCGGAGCGGGCCGAAGCGGCGTCTGCCGGTTGCGGAACGTGGCGTGGAGATGCGTCAGCTTCGCCCCGACCGGCAGTGTCTTGTCCAGCGTGACGCGGAGACGGGCGGACCGCGCTGGTCGCGAGAGCCGGAGCGTGTCCACGTCCACCTCGGCCAGCGCGTCGGCCTCCTTCGCCGGGCTGCGGCGAGGTTCGGCGAGGTTGTCCAGGGTCCAATCGGCCAGACGGTAGAAACGGGTCGGTTCGCCGTTGGTCAACGTGGCCGAGGCGGCGACGCGGACCACGACGCCAGGACCGGCCTCGACGTTCCAGGAGACGACCAGCTCGTCCCAGTCGATGGGCGGCGTGATCTCGGGCGAGAGGAAGGTGAGGGAGCCGTTGGTGCCGCCGAGGGACAGCTCGAAGTCTCGGAACGACTCGAAGCCCTTCGACCAGACAGCCGGCGACGAAGCCCGCACGGGCTCCCCGCGCCGGGGCGAGGCACAACCCGCCGCGAGCAGCGCGAGCCAGAGAATGGTGATCCGGAACGACATCGGGAGCGACCCTTTGCGGTCCACCTTCCGCTTGCGTCCGCCGCGCGACAATCCCCGAACCGAGGGGGCACGTCCGCCGCTCCGTCCCGCGGCCGTGCGCGGGGACTTCGCCCTTGCACCGCCCCTCGCCGCCCGGATGATCCCGCGCATGGAAAAACCCGACCAGCTCCGAGAGCTCTTCCGCATGCAGCACGCGCTCAACCAGCGCATCGGCGTCCACACGGACTCGATGACCGAGGAGGAGAAGACCAAGTGGCTCCTCAACTACACCCGCGCCATGCAGCAGGAGATGGCCGAGCTGATCGACAGCGTGCCGTGGAAGTGGTGGGCCAAATACCAGAAGTTCGACGAGCAGAACGCCCGCGTGGAGGTCGTGGACCTGTTCCACTTCCTGATCTCCATGGCCCAGGTCCTCGGCATGAGCGCCGACGACGTCTTCGCCGCCTACGTGAAGAAGAACGAGGTGAACCTCAAGCGCCAGGACACCGGCTACGCCACCAAGGACCACGACGACTCGAAGCATATTTGATCCATCGCGTCGTTCCTCGGGCCACTGCCATGAAGACCACCAAAACCATCCGTCGCAGCTCCGCCCCCGTCCCGCCTCGCCTCCGCAAGGAGGTGGATTACGTGCTCATCTCCGAGGCCCAGTTGGCCAAGCGGATCAAGGCGCTCGGGAAGCAGCTCCAGCGCGACTACAAGGACCGCGACCTCGTCGTCGTCTCCCTGCTCAACGGCACGGTCATGTTCCTCGGTGATTTGATCCGCAACCTGCCCATGCCGCTGCGGCTCGATTTCATCGGCGTCTCCAGCTACGGCAGCGGCACCGCTTCGGGCGAACTGGTCTTCACCAAGGACCTGAAGATCGACGTGGCCGGCCGCGACGTGTTGCTGGTGGACGACATCCTCGACACCGGCAAAACCCTGACCCGCGTGCTGGAGAAGCTCCGCCCGCTCAAACCCAAGCGCATCCGCACCTGCGTGCTGTTGGACAAGCCGGAGCGCCGCCTGGAGAAGATCAAGGCCGACTACGTGGGCTTCACCATCCCCAACGAGTTCGTCGTCGGCTACGGCCTCGACTACGCCGAACGCTACCGGAACCTTCCGTTCGTCGGCGTGCTTCGCCCCGAGATCTATCTCTGGCCCGACGAGAAACCCTGAACGGAACGTGAACCACGAATGAACACGAACTTACACGAATGGGGATCGGACTCAGAGCGGCTCACCCGGTTCATTGCCGAAGCCCTCAGTCATTCGTGTTCCTTCGTGTCCATTCGTGGTTTCTCCACTGGCCGGCGCGCATGACCCTCCGCATCCAGTTCTTTTCCTACTTCAAGGAGCTCGCGGGTTGCGCCCAGACCACGGAGACGCTCCCGGAGGGCGCGACGCTCGACCAGTTGCTGGACCGGCTCTACGCGCGTTTCCCCAAGCTCGCTCCCGCGCGGAACGCCACGCTCGTCGCCGTGGGGCTCGACTACCAACCGCGCAGCCACGTGCTGAAAGATGGCGACGAGGTGTCGCTGTTCCCGCCGGTGCAGGGCGGCTAGATTCCCGGTGATGAACGAGCTGGGCAAAGTTCTCTTCGTGGTCGGGCTGCTCCTCGCGGGCGTGGGGCTCCTGCTCTGGTCCGGCTTCGGCAAAGGCTGGTTGGGCCAGTTGCCGGGCGACATCCATGTCACCAAGGGCGGCTCCAGCTTCCACTT
>CAMLMI010000259.1 GCA_946480965.1 uncultured Verrucomicrobiales bacterium
ATGTCCGGCACCGGCCCGCTCGGAAACCGCTTCGGAAATCTGCCGCCAAGCGTGGCGAACATCCGCGGCATCCCGGAGATCCAGCCGCACACCGCCGACCTCGCTCTTGTGGGTCAGGGTTTCGGACAACAATTTGACGACGACCGGGAAACCGAGCTGTTCCGCCTGTTCCACGGCGGCATCCTCGGTGCAGGCGATCCGGGTCGGGTTGACGGGGATGCCGTAGGTTTCCAGCAGATGTTTCGATTCGGCCTCGGTCAGGAGGGTGCGTCCGGAACCGCGAACGGTGTGGATATGCTGCTCGGCCGCTTTTCGGTCGATCCCGTGGGCCACGGTCGAAGGCAGCGAGACGGGTGTTTCGTGGAGCAGGCGCAGGTTGTCGCTGTAGCGCCACATGAGGGCGAACGCGCGCGCGGCCGCGTCGGGATGGTCGAAGGTCGGAATGCCGGCGGCGTTCAGCGCCTCCCTCCCGGAATCCACCGCCGCGCCGCCCATCCAACTGGCGAGGATCGGCTTTCCCCTGGACCGGGCGAACGGCTTCAGGGCATCGGCCGCGCCCCTGGGATCGGTCATCGCCTGGGGCGTGAGGATGACCAGGGCTCCGTCCGTGTTCGGGTCGTTCAAGGCCAGTTCGACCGCCCGGCCAAAGCGGGTCGCGTCGGCGTCGCCCAACAGATCGATCGGATTGCCGTGGCTCCAGTGCGCGGGCAGCAGCGCGTCGAGGGCCGTAAGCGTCTCCGGCGACAGCGGCGCGAGTCCGCCGCCGTTTGTCACCAGCGAGTCGGTCGCCAAGGCGCCGGGGCCTCCGGCGTTGGTGACGATGGCCAGCCGGGGGCCGCCCGGGAGCGGCTGCTTCGAGAGCAGCTCGGTCATGTCGAACAGCTCCTCGATGGTGTCCGCGCGCAGGACGGCGGCGCGGCGGAACGCGGCGTCGAGCACGGAATCGCTGCCGGTGAGGGCCCCCGTATGCGACGCGGCCGCCCTGGCGGCGGCTTCGGTGTGGCCGACCTTCAGGACGATGACGGGCTTGGCCGGAGCGACCTGGCGGGCCGCCGAGAGGAAGGCCCGGGCATCGCCGACGGATTCCATGTAGCAGACGATGCTCTTCGTGTGCGGATCATCCCCGAGCCAGCCGATGAGATCGCCCCATCCCACGTCGATCATCGCCCCCAGCGACACGAACGCGCTGAAGCCGACGTTCTCGCGAAGGCTCCAGTCCAGCACGGCGGAACAGAGCGCGCCGCTCTGGCTGAGAAAGGCGACCCCGCCGGGCTTCGCCAGGCCCTCCGCGAACGTCGCGTTGAAGCGCAGGCGCGGCACCATCACGCCGAGGCAATTGGGGCCCAGGAGCCGGAGCTTTCCCCGCCGCGCCTCGGCCAACACCTCGTGTTCGCGCCCGATGCCCGCCGCGCCGCATTCCCTGAATCCGGCCGAAATGACGACCGCGGATCGCGCCCCGTGATCGACGCATTGGCGGACGATGCCGGGCACCTGCGGCGCGGGGGTCGCGATGACGGCCAGATCCACCCGCTCCGGCACCGCCGCGAGGTCCGGGTAGGCCTTCAGCCCGAGGATTTCGGCGTGGCGGGGATTGACCGGGAACGTCGCGCCCCCGAACGGCTTGAGGTTCTCGATCAACGCCCGGCCCACGCTGCCGGGCTTCTCCGAGGCCCCGATGATCGCCACGGATCGCGGGGCGAACAGCGCGTCCAGCGGATGCCCGCATGTTCCGCCGGACACGTCATGCGCCCGGTCGGGCCGGACCTGTTCGGTGGTGGTCATGGGGGCTCACTTCCGCGCGGCTTTCTCCTGGTCGAGGATCGCGACGGTGGTCTTGAGCACCGTGTCGGGATTGAGCGAGATGCTGTCGATGCCCTGTTCGACGAGGAACCGGGCGAAGTCGGGATAGTCGCTCGGCGCCTGGCCGCAGATGCCGATCTTGCGGCCCTTGGCGCGGCAGACGGCGATGACCCGGGCGATCATCTGCTTCACCGCGGCGTTCCGTTCGTCGAAGATGGACGCCACGATCTCGCTGTCGCGGTCCACGCCGAGGACCAGCTGGGTGAGGTCGTTGGAGCCGATGCTGAAGCCGTCGAAGATTTCGGCGAACTCCTCGGCGAGGACGACGTTGCTGGGAATCTCGCACATGACGTAGATCTCCAGGCCGTTTTCGCCGCGTCCGAGACCGTGCTTCGCCATCTCGGCCTGGACGCGCCGGCCTTCCTCGACCGTGCGGCAGAAGGGGATCATCAGCTTGAGGTTCGTGAGGCCCATCTCGTCGCGGACCTTCTTCATGGCGCGGCACTCCAGGGCGAATCCCTCCTGGTAGCGGGGGTTGTAGTAGCGCGAGGCGCCGCGGAACCCGAGCATCGGGTTCTCCTCCGCCGGTTCATACGGCGCGCCGCCGATGAGATTGGCGTATTCGTTGGTCTTGAAGTCGCTCAGGCGGACGATCACGTCCTTGGGATGGAACGCGGCCGCGATCATGGCCACGCCCTGCGCCAGCCGATCGACGAAGAACTGCGCCTTGTCCGTGTAGCCCGCGGTCAGCGCCTCGATCTGGCGCCTCACCGGCCCCGGCTCCAGTCGCTCGAAATTCAACAGGGCCAGCGGATGCGCCTTGATGGAGTTCGAGATGATGAACTCCTCGCGCGCGAGACCGACGCCGTCGTTCGGGATGAAGGAGAGGGAGAACGCCTCCTCCGGATTGCCGACGTTCATCATCACCCTGGTGCGGGGCCGCGCGAGGTCCGCCAGCTTCGTGCGTTGCACGGTGAAGTCCAACCGGCCGTCATAGACAAAGCCCGTGTCGCCCTCGGCACAGCTCACCGTCACCATGCGGCCGTTCCCCAGGATCTCCGTGCCGTGTTCCGTGCCGACGATGGCGGGCACGCCCAGCTCCCGGCTGACGATGGCGGCATGGCAGGTCCGGCCGCCCCGGTTGGTGACGATGGCGGCGGCCTTCTTCATGATCGGTTCCCAGTCGGGGTCGGTCTTGTCCGTGACCAGCACCTCGCCCTCCTTGAAGTCGCCGATGAACCGCGCGCTCGGGATGCTCCGGACCGGGCCGGTCGCGATCTTCTCGCCGACGCCGCGGCCGGTCACGAGCACGGTCCCGCGTTTCTTCAGCTTGAAGGATTCGACCGCCTCGGGCGGTTTGCGCGACTGCACGGTCTCCGGTCTGGCCTGGAGGATGAAGAGCTCGCCGGTATGGCCGTCCTTGGCCCACTCGATGTCCATCGGCATGGAGCGGCCCCGCTTGGCGGAGTAGTGGTCCTCGATGATGCAGGCCCAGCGCGCGAGCTGCAGGATCTCGTCGTCGTCGATGGCGAACTTCGCGCGGTCGGCGTCCGGCACGGGCACGTTCTTCACCATCTTCCCGCCGCCGATGTCGTAGATGAGCTTGAATTCCTTCGAGCCGGCGATTTTGCGGAGGATGGGCCGGTGGCCGGTTCTGAGGGTTGGCTTGAAGACGCAGTATTCGTCGGGATTGACCGAGCCCTGCACGACGTTTTCGCCCAGCCCATAGGCCGCGTTGACCAGCACCGCGTCGCGGAAACCCGTCTCGGTGTCGATCGTGAACATGACCCCGCTGGCCGCCAGGTCGGACCGCACCATGAGCTGCACCCCGATGGAGAGCGCGACCTTGAAGTGGTCGAAGCCCTTGTCCGCCCGGTAGGAGATCGCGCGGTCGGTGAAGAGCGAGGCGAAGCTGCGGCGGCAGGAGTCGAGCAAGGCCGGGTGGCCGCAGACATTGAGGTAGGTCTCCTGCTGCCCGGCGAACGACGCGTCCGGCAGGTCTTCGGCGGTGGCGCTGCTGCGCACCGCCACGTCGGCGGGGTGCCGCCGCTGTCCGCAGAGGGCGTCATAGGCGGCGACGATCTCCTCCTCGATCTCCTTCGGCAGGTCCGCGGCCAGCATGGCATGGCGTATCCGGGCGCCGCGTTGCCGCAGGTTGTCCGTGTCGCGGGTGTCGAGCCCGTCGAGGGCCTCCCGGATCGTCCGGTCCAAGCCCGTGGCGCGCAGGAAATGGCGGTAGGCGTCGGCGGTGACGGCGAATCCGTTCGGCACCTTGACGCCTTGGCCCGCCAGTTCGCGGAACATCTCCCCCAGCGAGGCGTTCTTTCCTCCCACGAGCGGCACATCGTCCATGCCGATCCCGGAGAACCACCGGATGAAACGGGCGGGCATCGACGGCCGGGCCGGGGCCGGAGAATCGCCGGCGGGTTCGCGGGGGCGCTGCTCGATGGAGGGGCTTGCGGGCATAGGGGACCTTTCCGGCAAGCCGTCGGGCTACGAATGGACGGCGACGGCCGTTGCCAACATTTTTTTCCGCGTGGACTGGAGGCGCTGGATGACCACGCGGGCGACCCGCTTCATCAGGCGGTAGCCGAACTCCTTGTTTTTTTCCGCCAGCCCCAGGAGATGTCCGCCATCCAGCTTGACCGCTCGCACCGGTTCCAGGGTGCGAGCCTGGAAGTGCCACGAGAACGGCGGGAAGAGCCACGACCACCCGAGCACGTCGCCGGGGCCGAGGACCTGCACGAGGACGTTGCCATCGCCGGGCACGTGGGCCTCCACGGCGACGCGTCCTTGCTCGATGAGATAGAACGCGTTGGCCGGCTCGCCTTCGCGGAAGAGGACATGGTCGGTGTCCAGGTCCAGCCCGCTGGCACATTCGGCGATCATGTCGAGATGCGCGGGTTCCAGGCCGAAGAAGAACGCGTGATCCTGGATGATCTCCCTCGGTGTTTTCATGGGTGCCTCCCGTGTGCCTCCGCGTGGGACGGGCGATCGGTTGAACGCCGTCCGGAACGGCCCCCTCCGCACCACGGCCGCGCGGCCGCCGTGTCCACGAGGGTGATTTTCATGCTGTCAACATAGCCGTGGCTTCGTGCGGATTCTCTCCCGGGGTTGGCAAGGCACGCCCACTTTTTGCACGGCGCTTCGACGGGACAAGGACCGGCCCGTTTCCAGGTGTCCAGGTGCGGCGGCCCGCACAAACCGAGGCGAGTCAAACCCAACCCACGGCGAGCAGATCCGTCGCATCGGGCGATACTGGCTTGGGATCGGGGCGGGCGCCTCCGGTCCGGGCGGCGAAGCAGGAGTCCGGCGAACCCCTTCTTTCCGTCCCAACCAAACGGTTCGCCACGACAGCAGAGGACACGGATATGAACGCACTGACACGTTGGAACCCCTTCAAGGAAATGGAAGAAGCCCAGGGTCGGCTGGCCGATCTGTTCGGCTTCGGCCCGTCGCGCCACGGCAACGGCGAGAAGGAGACGATCACCGTCCCCCAGTGGGCGCCCTCGGTGGACATCAGCGAGGACGCGGCGGAATGGCTGGTGAAAGCCGACCTGCCCGAGGTGAAGAAGGAGGACGTGAAGGTGACGGTCGAGAACGGCGCGCTCACCATCACGGGCGAGCGGCGGTTCGAGAAGGAGGAGAAGGGCAAGAAGTATCACCGGATCGAGCGCTCTTACGGCAACTTTGTCCGCAGCTTCTCCCTGCCGGAGGGGGCGGACAGCGCGAAGGTCGTCGCCGAGTTCAAGGACGGGGTGCTCAAGGTCCATCTGCCCAAGGGCGAAAGCGCCAAACCGAAAGCCATCGAGGTGAAGGTGGCGTGAGGACGTCCGCGGCCCGCTGAAACCGGGAACGACGCCTTGCCTCGCCGGTGGACCGGCGGGCGACGCTGTTCCCCGGCGAGGACCGCGCGGCCTTCGCCGAGCCCGAACGGAGGAACCATGCACGACAACGCCAGAAAACTGACCCGCAGGCCCGGGGCCAACCGGGGTGAGACCGCGAAGAAAGCGCGCAGGCTGGATCCCAACTTTGCGCAGTCCCTGGATCTCCGTGAAGACCGGGGCGAGCGTCGCCACAAGACCGCGGGGCCGCCTCCGCGTCGCCCGGCCCGTGGCATGGCGGCTCCGGACCGGTGAAGGGCGAGGCGACCCGTCTTTCCGGCATTGCGAAAACGGTTCGGTCGCCGGTCCTTTTTTCCGCGCCTTGGCTGGCCCGCGCCGTCCGGGTGGCGATGCGGAACCCGCACAGCAACGGTCTCCCCGAGGGGTGGCGCGTGCGCCGGTTGTTCGGAAGACCGGGCCGGCCGCGCATGCCGATGAGGAAACGGGAATGACGGCAAGCCGTTCCATGCGGGCAATGGTCCTCGACCAGCCCGGGAGCCCGCTGCGGGCGGTCGAGTTGCCGGTGCCTTCGCCGGCCGAAGGCCAGGTGTTGATCCGCGTGGGTGCCTGCGCGGTCTGCCGCACCGACCTGCACGTGGTCGATGGCGAATTGCCCAAGCCCAAACTGCCGCTGATCCCGGGGCACGAAATCGTCGGGCGCATCGAAGCGGCCGGAAACGGCGTCCAGCGCTTTCAGGTCGGGGACAGGGTCGGCGTTCCGTGGCTCGGCTGGACGTGCGGCGCCTGTGGGTTCTGTCGGTCACAGCGCGAAAACCTCTGCGACCACGCCCGGTTCACCGGCTACACGCTGGATGGCGGCTACGCCGAATACACGGTGGCGGACGCGCGCTTCTGCTTTCCCATTCCGGCGAGCTATCAAGATGCCGAGGCGGCTCCGTTGCTGTGCGCCGGGCTCATCGGCTATCGCTCGCTGGTCAAAGCCGGGGAGGCGCGGCGTTTGGGGCTCTTGGGATTCGGGGCCGCCGCGCACCTCGTGGCCCAGATCGCGCGGATCCAGGGCAGGAAGGTCTTCGCCTTCACCCGCCGGGGC
>CAMLMI010000260.1 GCA_946480965.1 uncultured Verrucomicrobiales bacterium
CGTCATGGGCGAGCTCGACGCCCGCCGCCGCGCCGGTTTCCTCCCGATCCTGGAACGCGCCCACCACGCCCGCAGCCAGGTCTTCATGACCTGCACCGAGGAGAACTGGCCCCGCGAACTCGGCCAGGAGATGCAGCGGTGGATGATCGAAAAGGGGGAGATGAAGGCTTGTAGCTGATCTGTTTCCGTTTTTCCCGATCCGAGATGATTCGGCAGGACCGAAAATATCTCGACTCGGGTCCGGCGCAGGATTGTCTTTGAACCACTGGGATGACATCACCACGCAACATGGCACGGCCTATCGGAATCGACCTTTTTGCAGGCGTCGGCGGCATGAGCCTAGGTTTCGAGCAGGCCGGCTTCGACGTGGTCGCGGCGGTGGAATACGATCCGGTCCACGCCGCTGCTCACGCATTCAATTTTTCGGAATGCGCAGTCCTAGCACGCTCCGTTACCGAGGTTACAGGCGACAGCATCAGACTAGCGGCTGGCCTCGGTGGTCGCCGTATCGACGTGGTGTTTGGCGGTGCCCCTTGCCAAGGATTCTCCCTGATTGGCCAGCGCGCCCTCGATGATCCCAGGAACTCGTTGGTAAGGCAGTTCATACGGATCGTGAAGGAACTGGACGCCGATCACTTCGTCTTCGAGAACGTCAAGGGGCTCACTCTCGGCGCGCACCGCCGGTTCCTCGAAGAGTTGATTTCGACCTTCAAAGGAATTGGCTACGAGGTCCGCTTGCCGTGGCAGGTCCTCAACGCGGGACGGTTCGGGACTCCCCAGCACCGGGAACGCCTGATCTTGTTCGGTTCCAAAACTGGAAACCGCGTGCCGGTCTATCCCCAGCCTCGGACATTTCTCGCTGGTGAAACTCCCGCATTCGATCTGGAGCCCGGCCCGACCTGTGCCGACGCGTTGGACGATCTTCCGGACGCGGAAGAGTTCGACGCTCTTTTGTCGTCCGATTCGGTCCGGACAACCCGTTGGCGAAAGCCGTCCGCGTATGCGGCGGAGTTGCGGTGTGTCACCGACGAGGGCTGGCACTTCGGTTATCGGCGTGATTGGAATCCCGAGCTTCTAACCGCCAGCCTGCGAACGGACCACACTCCGATCTCCAGAAGACGTTTTGCCGGCACTCCGTCCGGGGTGATCGAGCCAATTTCGCGGTTCTTCAAACTCTCGCCAACGGGGGTTTCGAACACGCTGCGTGCGGGGACCGACTCGGCCAGAGGCGCTTTCACCAGCCCGCGCCCCATCCACTATCGATACCCGCGCTGCATCACTGTTCGCGAGATGGCGCGGCTCCATGGATTTCCGGATTGGTTTCGGTTTCACCAAACCAAATGGCACGGCGCGCGGCAGGTTGGAAACTCGGTGCCGCCTCCTTTGGCCCGGGCTATCGCAGCCCAGGTGCTCGAAGCCATCGGGGTTTCTCCCAAACGCCCAGGGCACACGGTGGCTCTCGGCGACGAGTCCCTTTTGCAAATGGACATGTCGGATGCTTCGCGCCATTGGGGCATCGAAGTCCCGATCGGTCGTCGTGATCTGAAGAGCGGAAAGACGAAGAGAAAACAGTCCGACATCGAGGATCGGATGATGACCCAGCTCGCGTATGCCTAAGCCGAAGCAGCCCAAGCCAAATCGCTACCATCTCGTCATCGAGAAAGTGTTCTTCAATCGCTACGTTGAAGGACTGGAAGAAGTGGAATTTGAACGGGCCGAACTGGAAACCGCAGCAAGCGAGCTGGGCATCAAGCTGCCCAAGAACCTTGGCGATATCGTCTACTCGGCACGCTACCGGGTTCCCCTGCCTCCTAGAATCCTGAAAACGCAACCGGCCGGATTCGAGTGGACAATTGAAGGCGTCGGGAGAGCGAAATATGCGTTCCGTTTGGGAAAAGTAAGTCGCCTGTCTCCCAACCCCGATCTGGTGACCATCAAGATCCCTGACGCCACGCCGGAGATCATCGCGGCCAACGCGCTCTCGGACGAACAGGCTCTTTTGGCCAAGGTCCGCTACAACCGGTTGATCGACATCTTTCTCGGGATCACGTCCTGTTCTTTGCAGAACCACCTGCGGACCACGGTCAAAGAGATTGGGCAGATCGAAATCGACGAGGTTTATGTCGGAGTGGACCGGTCGGGGACACAGTTCGTCATCCCTGTTCAGGCCAAAGGTGGCAAAGACAAGCTTTCAGCCGTTCAAACCAAACAGGACATCGCCTTTTGTTCCCGGAAATTTCCGAGCTTGGTTTGCAGATCTGTGTCGGCCCAGTTCATGGCAGACGACTTGATCGCAATGTTTGAACTTACCATCGAGGAGGACTGCGTCAGGATCGTTGACGAAACCCATTACCGATTGGTTCCGGCGGATCAGATTTCCAAAGAGGAACTCCAAGGCTACTCGCGCCGAGCCAAGGGATGAGCCGATTCCGCGCTGACGTGGCTGGCTAACAGCATGAACGCGAAAGCGGTTGTTGGGCTCGCGCGTCGTGTCGCCGCCATGTTCTCCGATCCAGCGTGCGCAGGCCGGGGATCAGCAGCGCGATGCTGCCGGTGACCACCCGGGGAGCGATTGCGCCAGCGCCCGTCCCCCCGGGACCGGCGCTTGACGGTGCCGGGGTCGTTACCGACGCTCCGCGCCGTGTTGCGGGTTTCCAGTCCATTTTCGGCGCGTCTTGGCGCGGTGCTGGCCGTTGTCGCCGTCTGCTCGGCGACGGGGGCGGCGGAGCCCGACATCTGGGAGCCGTTCGGCCCGTTGCACAGCCGGTTCCGGCTCACCCTGGAACCGGGGGAACGCACCGAGACCGTGGCGCCTTTCTGGTTCCACCAGCGGAGCGGTTCCACCGAGCAATACGGCGTGGCGCCGCTCTTCTCCGTGCTGCGCGACGACGCGCTGGACCGCACGCTGATCGATGTCGCGTATCCCTTCCTCACCTACAAAAAGTCGGGCGCGGAATTCCGCTGGCAGTTCTTCCAGCTCCTCAACTGGTCGGGCGGCGCGGACCAGGAGGGCGACGTGACCGAGCGGCGCGCGCTCTTCCCGCTGTATTTCCAACAGCGTTCCCCGAGCGGCTCGAACGACTACACCGCCGTGCTGCCGTTCTACGGCCATGCCCGGAACAAGTTCGGCCGGGACGAGGTGGGCTGGACGCTGTGGCCGCTCTGGGTCTGGTCGCGCAAGCGCGACGTGGAGACGCGCAACTTCCCCTATCCGCTGGTCCACGCCCGCACGGGCGATTCGCTCGATGGCTGGCAGTTCCTGCCTCTCGCCGGGCACGAGACGAAGGGCACGACCTGGCGGACGAACGCCGTGGGCGATGCCGTCGAAGTGCCCGCCTACGACAAGGGGTTCTACCTTTGGCCGCTCGGGCATTGGCAGACGATCGCGCCGGGCACGACGAACGAGAGCCGCTTCCGCGCCGTGCTGCCGTTCTACGCCGCGCAGCGTTCCCCCACGCGCGACTGGGTGACGTATGGCTGGCCGCTGGGCTTCTCCGTCGCGGACGACCGCGCCAAGGGCTACAAGGAATACGGCGTGCCGTGGCCGCTCTTCGGCTGGGCGGAGGGACCGGGCAAACACGGCGTGCGGATCTGGCCGTTCTACGGCGACTACCAGTCGCCCACGCTACGGAGCGACTTCGTGGCCTGGCCGATCTACGGGCATCGCCTTTCCCGCGCGGGCGCACTGGAGCGCGAACGCACGCGCTGGCTGTTCTTCCTCTACTCCGACACGCGCGTGACGGACCGCGAAACCGGCCAGGAGCTGGGTCGCCGCCGCGATGCGTGGCCTTTGTGGACCTCGCGCACGGATGCCGATGGCAACCGCCGCTTGCAGGTCTTCGCGCCCGTCGAGCCCATCGTGCCGCGCACCGAGTCGGTCACACGAAACTGGTCGCCGCTCTGGTCGGTGTGGCGCAGCGAGCAGAATCCCAAGGCCGGCACGAGCAGCCGTTCCTTCCTCTTCAACCTGTTCCGCTGCGAACACACGCCGACGGAGCGAAACCACGCCGCGCTCTTCGGCCTGATCCAGCACCGGAAAGACTCGGCCGGAAACCGCTGGAAGATCCTCTTCATCCCCTTCGGCGGAAAGGAGGCGAAGCCCGATGCAGCGCCTTAGCTTCGTTCCACAGCTTGGTCAGACATTCCGGTTTCGCCGGGCTTTGCTTTCGTGTTCATTCGGCGCGGTCTGGTTTTGATGTCTATGTTCCGCCACATCGGTGAATTGCTCGTTCTGTTCCTCCAGGCGCTGGGCGCGATGCCCGTCGCGTGGCGGCAGCGCGCCAAGGTGAAGGAGCAGATGTTCGAGATCGGCAACGCCAGCCTGCTGATGGTGTGCATTCTCTCGCTCTTCATCGGCGGAGTGGTGGCGCTCAACACCGGGCCGGTGCTCGTCTCGCGCGGGCTCGGCAGCTCGCTCGGCGGGCTTGTCGGGCTCTCCGTCTGCAAGGAGCTCGCCCCGGTCATGATGGCCATCCTCATCGCCGGCCGCATCGGTTCCTCGATGGCGGCTGAGATCGGCTCGATGAAGGTCAACCAGGAGATCGACGCCCTTCGCACCATGAACATCCAGCCGCTGCACTACCTCGTGGTGCCCCGGCTCCTGGCGGTGACGGTCATGCTGCCGCTGCTCGTCGTCTTCTCCATGATCGTCGGCTGGCTGGGCGGCGCGATCGTGGCGAACTACAACGCCGAGATTCGCGTGTCCTTCGCCGCGTTCTTCAACAATCTCCGCAGCATGCTGGACCTGAAGGACGTCTTCGACGGCCTGGTCAAGTCGCTCGCCTTCGCCGTCGTCATCGGCGTCGTGGGCTGCCAGCAGGGCCTGGCGACCTTCGGCGGGCCGCGCGGCGTCGGCCGGTCCGTGACCAAGGCGGTGGTCAATTCCATCGTGCTCATCCTGCTGCTCGACTACTTCCTGACCCGCCTGTTGATGGCCTTCGACTGATGAACGCTTCCGCCGCCCATCCCGCCCGCGCGAAACAGGGCCTCTGCATCCGGGTGTCGAACCTCTCCCGCAGCTACGGCGGCAAGGCCGTGCTGAAGGACGTGAACCTGGAGATCCAGCCCGGCGAGATCTTCATGCTCATGGGGCCCAGCGGCTCGGGTAAAAGCGTCCTGCTCCGCCACATCATCGGCCTGGAACGGCCCGACACCGGCGACATCCTGCTCGACGGCGAATCGACCCTCTCGCCCGGAGTGATGGACCGGCACCGCCTCGCGATGGTCTTCCAGTCCGGCGCGCTGCTGAACTCCCTGACCGTCGGCGAGAACGTCGGCCTCTACCTGAGCGAACACCGCCTCCATCCCCGCGCCGAGATCGCCCGCAGGGTCCGCGAAACCCTCGCCGATGTCGGTCTCGCCGACGCCGAGTCCAAATATCCGGCCGAACTTTCCGGCGGCATGAAAAAGCGCGTGGCCATCGCCCGCGCCCTGGTCATCGAACCCGAGCTGGTGCTCTTCGACGAGCCCACCAGCGAGCTGGACCCGATCAGCTCGGTGAACATCGCGGAGTCCATCGTCGAGCTGAACGAACGCGCCGGAGCCACCGCGCTCGTCGTCACCCACGACCGCGACCTCGTCTTCAGCGCGGCCGACCGCGTGGCCGTGATCCGCGACGGCTCCATCGTCTTTGTCGGGACGCCGGACGAACTCCGCGCTTCCACCGATCCCTTCATCCAGCAGCTCATCCATCCGCAACGCCGCCTGACCCGGCGCGGCGCGGCTCCGCACCCCTGATTTATCCCGCCATGAAAAACACGCTCGAAACCCGCCTGGGACTGTTCTTCGCCCTCGCCCTGGTCGCCGCGTTCCTCATCTTGGAGATGCTGGGAGGGTTCACCTTCTTCCAGAAGGGCTACCGGTTGAACGCCCTCTTCAACAACGTGCAGGAACTCCAGGTCGGCGATCCCGTGAAGATGGCGGGCGTCGAGGTCGGCCGCGTCGAGGCCGTGGCCCTGACCAACACCCAGGTGCGCGTCACCCTCCGCATCCATGACGCGGGCACGCAGGTCCGCACCGACAGCAAGGCCACCATCAAGTTCGTCGGCCTCATGGGGCAGAACTTCATCGCCGTCGATTTCGGCACGCCCAACGGCGTCGTCGCCACCGACGGCGCCTATCTCCAGACCGCCGAACAGCCCGACCTCAGCCAGCTCATGGCCAAGCTGGAGAACGTCGCCACCGGGGTGGAGAACCTCACCCGCAGCTTCTCCGGCGACACCGTGAACAACCTGCTCGGCCCCCTGACCGACTTCCTCAAGCAGAACCAGCAGAACCTCACCGACAGCATCGCGAACATGCGGACCATTTCGCAGAACATCGCCGAAGGGAAAGGCACCGTCGGCAAGCTCATCAACGATCCGGCCCTGCACGATTCCGCCCTCGCCACGCTCACCACCCTCCAGACCAACCTCGGCACCCTCAGCGTCGAGATCAACGCCGCCCTCGCCGACGCCCGCGGCATCATCGGCGACGTGCGCGGCGGCAAGGGAACCATCGGCAAGCTGATGACCGACGAGTCGCTCTTCACCGAGACCCGCGCCGCCATGACGCAGATGAAGGAGATCATGCAGAAGATCAACGGCGGCCAGGGCAGCATCGGCCAGTTGGTCAACGACGACGCCCTCCTGCGCAACGTGAAGCTCTCCCTCCAGAAGCTCGACAAGGCCACCGAAGGCCTCGAAGACACCGGTCCCCTCCAGGTCATCGGCATCGCCGCCGGCACGCTCTTCTGA
>CAMLMI010000261.1 GCA_946480965.1 uncultured Verrucomicrobiales bacterium
TTCGACATCGGGCGCGGAAGCTAGGGGTGGAGACGGGGAGCGTCAACCGACGGCGCGGAAACCCTCGCGTGGAGCGCGCGCTAGGTTCGTTGTAACGGCCCGGCTTGGCGGGAGTTTCCAAGGGTTGGCACCCCGCATCCGCCCGGAGAACGACGGGTCTTCCGCTCCGTGGGAGACGCGTTTGCATTCCGGCAGGGGAGCGGCCAATGTCCGCCGCACCTGACCCGAAAACGCATCCCGGATGCGATGCGCAGGACGTTTCCGCAACCAACCGCAACCATTGAACCGATGAAAACGCTCAGCACCCTCCTCGCCGTCGCCGCCACCCTTCTGATCGCCGCTTCGCCGCTTCAGGCGCAGCGCGCACGCACCAGCCCGCACGAGACCGTCAGCGCGATGATCGACGGCAACCGCGTCACCGTCACCTATGGACGGCCCTACACGAAGAACCCGCGCGGCGGCGAAGTCCGCAAGGTCTGGGGCGGGCTGGTGCCCTACGGCAAGGCCTGGCGGATGGGCGCGGACGAAGCCACTACGCTCATCACCCAGCAACCGCTCGTCATCGGCGAGACCACCATTCCCGCCGGGGCCTATACGCTCTACTTCGTCCCGAACGAAGACGGTTCGGCCAAGCTCGCCTTCAGCAGCACGCTCGGCGGGTGGGGCGTGCCGGTGAACGAGAAGACCGACGTGGCCCGCGTGGACGCCAAGAAGGAAACGCTGGAGACCGATGTGGACCAGTTCACCGTGGCGGTCGAGAAGGGCGCTTCCGGCGGCGGCGTGATCAAGCTGTCCTGGGAAAAGACCGCCTACACCGTGGCCTTCACGGTCAAGAAATGAACGGAACCCGATCGGGCACGGTCCACACCGGGTATTTGCCAACCATGAATCCTAAAATCGTTTCCTCTCTCGCGCTGGTCTGCGGACTGGCTTTGGTCCCCGACGTTTCGGCCCAGACTCCGGCGGTCGAGTTTCCCGCCGCCAGCCCGGCCGCCACGGTGAAGCAGAAGGTCGGCCTGACCGACGTGGAGGTCATCTATTCAAGGCCCAGCATGAAAGGGCGCGAGATCTTCGGCTCTCTCGTTCCGTTCGGCGAGGTCTGGCGCACCGGGGCCAACGCGGCCACGCGCATCTCCTTCAGCACCGACGTGACCTTCGGTGGAGCCAAGCTCGCCGCCGGCACCTACGAGCTCTTCACCATCCCGGACAAGGCCGAGTGGACGGTCATCGTGCAGAAGCTCCCCGAGAAAGCCTCCTGGGGCGCCTACGCCTACAAGCCGGAGAACGACACTGCCCGCGTGAAGGCCAAGCCCATCAAGCTGGCCTCGCCGGTCGAGACCTTCAGCATGGGCTTCGACGCGCTCCGTGACACGGGCGCGACGCTGCTGCTCGATTGGGAAACGACCCGCGTGCCGGTGGCGCTGACCGTGGACACCGTCGCGGTGGTGCAGCCGAAGATCGAGGCGGCAATCAAAGCCGGAGAGGCCAAGACGTGGAACTTCTACTACGGCGCGGCCTCGCTGCTCTTCAACAACGGCGGCGATGCCAAACAGGCGCTGGAGTGGGTCAACGAGTCGATCAAGCTGCGCGCCGGTTATCCCGGCAGCCTGCTGCTCAAGGCGCGGTTGCTGGCCAAGCTCGGCCAGAACGCCGAAGCCAAGGCCCTCGCGGCCGAAGCGGCCGAGAGCGGGATCAAGCTGGAAGGCGCCAACAGCGTCATGGCCCGCCAGGCCAAGGAACTCGCGGCGTCGCTGAAGTGATGCGATCGCCCCGCGCGACATTCTGCGAAGACGGCCGGGCTTCCAGCCTGATCCATTGCATGGAGGCCCCTCACCCCGTCCCTCTCCCCATCCGTTGGGGAGAGGGTGGCCGAAGACCGGATAAGGGGATTCCTCTTGGGCTAGCTGTCATCTTTCGCGCCTGCCTCGGACTGCTTTTCCTCGGCATGGTTCTTTCATCCCAAGCGGCCACTAACAGTGTCTCCCCCGCCGCCATCCGCGAGGAACTGCGGGCCTTCGCCACCTACGCCACCGTGCTCCACGTCGCGGCACATCCCGACGACGAGAACACCCAGCTCATCACCTACCTCGCCCGGGGACGCGCCTACCGCACCGCCTACCTCTCGCTCACGCGCGGCGACGGCGGGCAGAACGAGCTGGGGCCGGAGTTTGGCGAACTGCTCGGCCTCGCCCGCACCCAGGAGCTGCTGATGGCCCGGCGGCTTGATGGCGGACGCCAGTTCTTCACCCGTGCGCTGGACTTCGGCTATTCGAAGACCCTCGACGAGACCCTCGCCATCTGGGACCGCCAACAGGTCGTGGCTGACATCGTCCGCCTCTACCGCACTTTTCGGCCGGACGTGGTCGTCACCCGCTTTTCCCCGCAACCGGGCGGCACGCACGGGCACCACACCGCGTCGGCCGCGCTGGCCTTGGAAGCCTTCAAACTCTCCGGCGATCCGACGGCGTTTCCCGAACAGCTCGCCGAAGGGCTCACGCCGTGGCAGCCGACGCGCATTTTGCAGAACGGTCGCGGTGGCGGGAGCGATGATAGCCTGCCGCTGTTGGCCGGAGGCACCGACGCCGTCACCGGCCAGACCTATCAGACCATCGCCATGCACAGCCGCGCCCAGCACAAGACGCAGGGCTTCGGCTTGCGGCCCACGGGCTCGGGCGATGGTTCTTGGCGCGAGAGCTTCACGCTGTTGGGAGGTTTGCCCGTGATCAACGACCTGATGGACGGCATCGACCCGACGTGGAACCGCGTGCCCGGAGGTGCGGCCATCGCCGGACAGGCCGGGGAAGCGTTGAAGCGGTTTGATCCGAAGAACCCGATGGCGAGCGTTCCGGCGTTGCTGGAACTGCGGAAGCTCGTTGCCGCGCTGCCGGCCGATCCCGTGGTGGACGACAAGCGACGGCAGTTGGACCGCATCGTCCAGCATTGCCTCGGCCTGGAGGTTTCCAGCGTCGCCACGGTCGGCGAAGTGGTGCCGGGCGAGACGTTGAAGCTTCGCTACGAGGTCCGGAGGGCCAACGAGGTTGCGGTTCGTTTGAAAACGGTGCGGGTCAAAGGACAGTTGGAAAACAAGCTCGCCACGGAACTTGCCCAAGGACAGACGACGGTTGGTGAACTCGCTTTCGCGGTGCCGAAGTCCACGCCTTTGACCCAGCCCTATTGGCTTCGCGAAGAACCCACCACCGGCATGTCGCGCGTGGCCGATCCGAAGCTCATCGGCTTGCCGGAGAATCCGCCGAGCTTCGAGGTGGAATACGAGTTCGAGGTCTCGGGCCAGACGCTGGTGGTGACCGATCCGGTCGTGGCTCCGGCCCAGGCGGGTCGGCCGACGCGGGCGCTGGGCGTGATCGCGCCGGTGTCGTTGAAGTTCGACTCGGGCGTGGTCGTGGTCGCGCCCGGCGGCCAGAAAACGGTTCGGGTGGAAGTGAAAGCCGCGAGGGCCGAAGCCAAGGGCACGTTGCGGCTGGAGATGCCCTCCGGATGGAGCGTGTCGCCGGCCAGCCAAACCTTCGCCATCGCCGAGGCGGGCGCTACGGCCACGGTCGAGTTCACCCTGGCCACACCAGCCGCCGCGTCATTGGCCAGCGTCCTGGCCGTGGCGGAAATCGATGGCGCGCGCTTCAGCAACCGGCGCGTCGAGATCGCCTATCCGCACATTCCGTTTCAACTACTCCAACCGGCCGCCTGGCTGAAGGTGTCCTCGTTCGAAGTCGCCAAGCGCGGTGACAAGGTCGGCTATCTGCCCGGCGCGGGCGACGACACGGTCGAGGCGTTGACCCAGCTCGGCTACTCGGTCACGACGCTCGCCGGCGCGGACCTGACCCAGGAGAAGCTGCGTGGTCTCGACGCCGTGGTCATCGGCGTGCGCGCCTTCAACGAGCGCACCGACCTCGCCGACAACCTGCCCGGCCTCTTCGCCTACGTAGAGGCAGGCGGCACGGTCATCGCGCAATACAACCGGCCCAACGGACTCCGCACGACGCGCCTCGGCCCCTACGACCTCAGCATTGCCGGCCCGGCCCCGCGTCTGCGCATCACGGATGAAAACGCGCCGGTCTCGTTCCTCGCGCCCGATCATCCCGCGCTGACCACGCCCAACCGGATCGGCCCGGCGGACTTCGTCGGCTGGGTGCAGGAGCGAGGCGCCTATTTCCCCGGCACCTGGGACGAAGCCCGCTACACGCCGGTCCTGGCCATGAACGATCCGGGCGAAGAGCCGCTGAAGAGCTCCGTGCTCGTGGCCCAACACGGCCAAGGCCACTTCGTCTATACCGGGCTGGCCTTCTTCCGGCAGTTGCCCGCCGGGGTGCCGGGCGCCTACCGGCTGTTCGCCAATCTCGTGTCGCTCGGAAAATGAAACCGCCGTCCGATCCCTCCAGCCCCGACGAACCGCCCGGCGTGCCGGGCTTCCGCACCTGGCGCGGGGTCTATCTGTTTGTCTTCGGGTTCTTCCTCTTCTCGGTGCTGCTCCTCGCGCTCTTTTCGCGCGTCTACTCATGAACGCGCTCGATTGGCTGGTGCTGCTGGGGACGATTCTCGGCATCGCGCTCTACGGCACGTGGCGCACGCGGCACACCGACAACCTCAACACCTACCTCAAGGGCAACCACAACACCGGCTGGATCACGATCGGCCTGTCGGTCATGGCCACCCAAGCGAGCACGATCACCTACCTCTCGCTGCCCGGCCAGGCCTACGAGAACGGAATCGCCTTCATCCAAAACTATTTCGGCCTGCCGCTCGCGTTGATCATAGTTTGCGCGGTCTTCCTGCCGATCTACCGCAAGCTCGGGGTCTACACGGCCTATGAATACCTCGGCCGCCGCTTCGACTCGAAGACGCGGCTGCTCGGCGCGTCGCTCTTCCTGCTCCAGCGCGGTCTCCAGTCCGGCATCACCATCTACGCGCCGGCCATCATCCTCTCGACGGTGCTCGGCTGGCGGCTGGACCTGACCATCCTCTTCACCGGCCTGCTGGTGATCGTCTATACCGTCACCGGCGGCAGCGCGGCGGTGAACCTGACGCAGCGCTGGCAGATGGCGGTGATCTTCGGCGGCATGGTCACGGCGTTCGTCGTCCTGCTGACGAAGCTGCCCGACGACTCGGCCCACATCGCCGGGGCGCTGGGCAAGCTGGAGGCGGTGGACTTCACCCCGGACCCGCAGCGGCGCTACACCTTCTGGAGCGGCCTGCTGGGCGGGCTCTTCCTGTCGCTATCCTACTTCGGCACCGACCAATCGCAGGTCCAGCGCTACATCGGTGGCGCTGCGCTGCGCGAAGGTCGGCTGGGGCTGATGTTCAACGCGGTCTTCAAGATCCCGATGCAGTTCCTCATCGTCATGCTCGGGGCGCTGCTCTTCGTCTTCTACCAGTTCCAACCGAACACGCCGGTCTTCTTCAACCAGACGGAATGGCAGCGCCATGTGGATGGCCCGGAAGGCGCCCGCTTCCGCGCGATCGAGGAGAAACACGCCGCGCTCCATGCGGACAAGCAGGTGAAGATCCGCGCCTGGGTGGCGGCCCGCGACGGGGCCGATCCGGCGCTCGAAGCTTCCGCGCGAGCGTCCATGCTGGAAGCGCAACAGGCGTCCGAAGCGGTCCGCAAGGAGGCGCGGGACACGCTCAAGGCCGTCGATCCCAAGGCCAAGACCAAGGACTCGGACTACGTCTTCATCACCTTCATCCTGACGCAGCTCCCGCACGGCGTGATCGGCCTGCTCATCGCCGTGATGTTCGCCTCGGCGCTGTCGTCCAAGGCCGGCGAATTGAACGCGCTGGGCACGACCAGCACCATCGACCTCTGGCGGCACGTCCGGCCGTTGGCGGCGCACGACGAGGCGAGGAACGTGCGCAACGCGAAGTGGTTCACCGCGCTCTGGGGCTTCTTCGCCATCGGGTTCGCGCTGTTCGTGAGCTTCGCGGAGAACCTGATCGAGGCGCTGAACATCGTGGCGTCCATCTTCTATCCGGCGCTGCTGGGCGTGTTTGTCGTCGCGTTCTTCCTGAAAAAGGTCGGCGGCACGGCGGTGTTCTGGGCGGCGGTGGCGGCCCAGGTGCTGGTCATCGGGCTCTTCTTCATGGGCAAGGTGTTTCCCGCCCACGAGATCGGCTACCTCTGGCTCAACCCCATCGGCTGCGCCGCCTGCGTGGTGTTCAGCCTGGTCTTCCAGGCGCTTTTCGGGCGCAGCGAGATGGAGGCTGCATGAGAAGCGAAAAGAACAGCCACAGATGCACACAGATGAACACAGATGGGGTGCGCTCTCGTCGTGCGTCTGAACTTCGTGGAGGAATCTCGATGTGGCGAAAGGACTGCCGTCGGCCGATCAGCCCTTCGGATCTGTGTCCATCTGTGTCCATCTGTGGTTCTTCACCGCAGTCTCTTTTGCGACTCTTGTGCCTTCTTGTGGCCATTCCTCCGCGTCCGGCATGAGCGCCTCTCCCGTCATCTGTTTCGGCCAGCAGCCCTGCGGGTTTTTCCCGAAGCGCTTCCTCGTCGCCAAGTTCATCACCGCCCGGCGGCTCCAATCCGAGATCGGAGGCGAGATCGTCTTCTTCTACCACGACAGCGACCACGATCCGCGCGAGACGCGGACGATACTGCGCCATCGCCGCATCGACGAGTTGATCGAGCTGAACTTCGCCTTCGACAACCAGGTTCAGCGCAAGTTCTCCCCGCTCTATCTGAAGCGCGTCCGCGCTGACTGGCACGCCA
>CAMLMI010000262.1 GCA_946480965.1 uncultured Verrucomicrobiales bacterium
CTGGCGTTGCGCCCAGGGACGCTCTCCCAGCCGTTGCCGCAGGGAGCCCGTCACTCGCGGCAGGCTCCGCAGACACAGCCAAGCCCAGAGCGCGGGATACAGTGCCTGATAGGCCGAGAGCGCGATCCAACCCGCCACGGCTCCGGCCGGAAACGGGATGAAGAGCAGCCAGTGCAACATCCCCAACCAGCCGACCAACCCGGCCCAATACGCCGCGACGAATCTTCGAGTCCCCATCAGCGCGGCGAAGAGCACCAGCCCCGGCACCAGCCAAGCCAGCCCCGCGATGCCCGCGCCGGGAAAGGCCAGCGTCCACACCGCGCCCGCCAGCAACGGCGGCCATGCGGCTTTGAGGATGGAGAGGAAACGTCGCAACGGAGCGGGAGCTTGCCCGCCGTGCCCGGCCCGAAGCCAGTCCGGCGTCATTCAGCGGAGAAGGGATTCGATTTCTTCGCGGGCTGCGCGGGGGCCGAAGGATTCTCCGGCGGAGCTTCACCGAAGGGATTGGCCTTGGGCGCTTCGGAGGCTCCTTTGCGCTCCGCCGCCGCGATGGTGAAGCCGAGGAAGATCCATCCCACCACCAGATGCGCGGCTTGCACGAAGGCCAGCGCGGGCAGATCGAGCACCCGCAGCGCGTAGAGCACGATGGCGACGAACATCAGTGCGCAGCCCGGCATCAGTCCGGCTGCCGAAACTTTCCAGCTCCCGACCGGCCCCAGTCTCCGCCCCGCGATCAGCGCCGTGATCCAGACTGGCAGCCAATACACCGAGGCCAACACCGTCCAGCACGCGACGAGCGCCACGACCGTCGCCAACGCGGCCCCGGCCAGCACGAGCGGTTTCCACGCCGCCCATTTCGGTCCGAGATGCGACGGCCCGAGAGCCACGGTCGCGCGAGGAGGAAACGCTTGTTCCACGCAGCCGAGGACGGAGCAGGCCTTCCATCCGGTGCGATGCACGAGGATGCGGACATCCGCCGCATGGGGGCCGGGGACTTCGGCGCTGGGATCGACGTCGATGCTGAGGAACGGCCCCGACACCGACACCGGCTTTTCCTGGCCGAACATCTCGCCCATCGAGAGCACCGCGCCCTCCGGCATCGCGCCGGAGAGCCGGTTGATTACGGGCACGCATTGGCGCGCGAGGAAGAAAACGACGGCCAGCGCCGTCGCCAGCGCGAAGCAGAGCAGCACCATGTAGAGCCGGGTGAACGACGCCCCGGCGAATGCCGCCGCGCCTTTCGGCGTCAGAGGTTGCCATGGCTTCGAAAACATCGACCAAGTCATCCGCATCCGCAGGTCTAGCGGGCGCGGGACGTTCCGGGCAAGACCGCTCTGCCCGGCCGCTCCTTGCCCGCGGGCCGCGCCGGGGCGATGCTGCCTCCGCGCCCACGATGCAAACGAAGCCGTTTCTCCCGATCCTCGCGGTTCTGTCCGCCCTGTTCGCCGCCGGTTGCGCCAGCAGCACGGTGGAGAGCCGTCGCACCGAACGCATGGCCGCTTACTCGGCCCTTCCGACGGAACAGCGCGCGCTCGTCGATCAAGGCCAGGTGCGCGTCGGCATGAACCAGGACGCCGTTTACATCGCGTGGGGCGCGCCGCAGCAGAAGACGCAGTCCGAAGACGGCGGGGGCTTGAGCGAGACGTGGGTCTATCACGGCTCCACGCTCGACACCTACAACTACTGGACCTTCCGCGAACGCACCGACCGCCAGGGACGGGTGTATCTCGACCGCGTGATGGAGACCGACCGGCAGATCCACAGCTACGTCTCCGCCGAGATCACCTTCAACAACGGCCAGGTGAAGAGCTGGCGCACCTACCCGACTCCGCCCAGTCGCAGCGGGTTCCGACCGGGGTATTGAACCGGCTCAAACATTCCCGCTGCGCTGACGGTTGGACTCGTAGAGACAAACGGCGACGGCGGTGGCGACGTTGAGGGAATCGACGTGCGCGGGCAGGGGGATCTGGACGGCTTCTTCGCAGGCGGCCACGACCGCGTCGCCAAGACCAGGGCCTTCCGCGCCGAAGACAAAACAGCAATCGCCGCGCAGATCGGCTTCCGCCACCGGCCTGGAGCCGGGGCGAGGATGGGCGGCGAGGCAGCGAACGCCGCGTTGCCGGAGATCGGCCAAGGTCTCGGACAGCGACGAGGTCCGCACCACGGGCTGATCGAAGATGGTGCCCATCGAACCGGAGACGGCGCGGCGCTGGAAGGGGCTGATACTGGTTTCCCCGACGATCAGGCAGGAGACGCCGAACGCAGCGGCGTTGCGCACGATCATGCCCATGTTCTCCGCGTTGTTCACTCCGTCGATGGCGGCGAGGAGCAGAGGACGCGGGGCAGCGGCGAGACGTTCGGCCAACGTGGGCTGCGGTGGAATCCGCGCGGCGGCCAAGGCCCCCTGGTGGAGCGAGTAGCCGAGGAGGGTTTCCATGAGCGGTTTCTCGGCGAGATAGACGCGGATGACGGCTTCCGGCCGGGCCAGAAGGGCGGGCGACAAGCGTTCCAGCCAGTCGGGCGTGAGCAGCAGGGACTCGACGGTGAAGCGGCTGGCGAGGAGGCGTTGCACAACCTTGGCGTTGGTGGCGACGAGCATGCCTAGGCGCTCGTGTTCCTCCGGACGACGGAGCGTGCGGTAGAGCGCCAGCTCGGGCAGATCGAGCGTCAGGATCGGTTGGGGATGGAGAATGGCCACGGTCCGTCGGATCAAACCGGGTGGTGCCGGGCAAGGGAAGCTCCGGGAGAAGGTCCGCGTGGCGCGTGGAGGAAACCGGCCGGCTCCGAGGAGCCGCTTGCCAGAGCCGGGCAAAAGCCTTAGCTCAGGATCGAACCCAACCCCGGAAGCATTATGGCCAAAGGCAACAACAGTCAGAAAAAGGAAGTGAAGAAGCCCAAGAAACCGAAGCCCTCGGCGGCGCCCGCCACCCGCGGCTCCTGAGCGCGTCGGCGCTTCTTCGCCGGATCGATGGCCGGGGCGGACCAACAAGGTCGGCTCCGGCCATCACCGATTCTGGAGGAAATTCCGATCGACAGAGAGGCGGCGCAACGAAGCGCTCGCCCGGCCCGGAGCGGGCCAATAGCATTTCCGGCACGACAAACATGAGCGGCTCCAAACGCATCTCGACCGACGGTGGCCAACCCTTGGCCCAGAATCCCTTCGCGGCTCTCAGCAGCGCGGGACTGCCCGCCGGGCCCGAACCCACGCTGCAACCCGCCGAACCCAACGGCCGCGCGGCGAAAAAGAACACCAATCGCGGACGCGTGGACATCATCCGGCAGAAGGCCGGACGCGGCGGCAAGACCGTCACGGTGATCACGGGCTTTGTCGGCATCGGACTGCCGGAGAAGGAGCAGTTGGCCAAGGCGCTCCAGAAATCCTGCGGCGTGGGCGGCACGGTGAAGGACGGCAACATCGAGATCCAGGGCGACAAGCGCGAGGAAGCCGCGCGCATCCTCACCGAGGCGGGATTCAAGCCGGTTTTCGCCGGAGGCTGACAGGCCTTCGATTCCGTCCTTGGAACTCACCCTCCATCCCATTGGCTTCCTGCGCACGGGCAAGCAGGTGAAGTTCGACGCGCGGCATCAACCCTTGGAGACCGCTCCCGAGCGCAACGTCCTCGAACTCGTGCCCGGTCGCGACTACGCGCTGGCGCTGCGCGATCTGGAAGGCTTCTCCCGCGTCTGGCTCATCTGGTGGTTCCATCGCAACAAGGGCTGGCGTCCGGTCGTGCTCCCGCCGCGCGGTCCCGCCAAACGACGCGGCGTCTTCGCCACCCGTTCGCCGCATCGGCCCAATCCCATCGGCATGACGCCCGTTCCGTTGCTCGCCGTGGAGAAAGGTCGGCTGATCCTCGGCCCGTGCGACTTGGTGGACGGCACGCCCGTCTTCGACATCAAGCCCTACATCCCGGCCTACGACGCCTTTCCCGACGAAGCCGCTGGCTGGACCGGTGAAGTCGATGCGGCGATGTCGGCTCCTCCCAAGTTTGAGGTCACGTTGTCTCCCTTGGCCGAGGAACAAGCGGCGTGGCTGTTGACGAACTGGTCCGTGGACTACAGGGACCGCATGTTCGAGCTGCTCTCCCGCGATCCGTCGCCGCACCGCACCCGCCGCATCCGCCGGAGGATCGACGGCCGCATGGAGATCGGCTGCGGCGCGTGGCGCGGCTACTTTGAAGTGGCAGGGAACCGCGTCACGGTCACGGCGCTCGACGCCGCCTATCCGCTGCGTTTCCTGAACGACGCGTCCCTCGACTACCTGCCCGACCGGGAAGCCCAACTGGCCTTCCTCGACCAGTGGCCTTCGCCCTACGGCGACTAGGGACGGCCGATCGGCGCTTCCGAGCCGAGACGGATCTTGCGTTTCGCGGCGTCGGGCTGTTCGCGGTAGAGCACGACCACATGGCCGACCTGCATGACCAGGTGGCTGTTGGTCCTGGCCACGATGTCCTTGGCCAGTTGCTTCTTCTGATCCTTGTGGTCGTCAAACTTCACCTTCACCAGCTCGTGGAGTTCGAGCGCTTCGTTGACGGTCTTGATGAACCCGTCGCTCAGGCCCGCGTGGCCCATCTTGAGCATGGGCTCCAGCCGCTGCGCGGCGGCCTTCAGCTTGCTGAGGTGCGGATTCGGCAATTTTTCCATGCCGCCAGTTTCGGGCCGGAAGCCCCCGGCTGTCGAACGCCAATCTGCCCGGAAAACAATCTGCATGATCTACGCATCAAGGACGGCTGGCTCTCTGACGATGAGGCAACAACTCTTGGGCGAGCGCCGCGTCCTCCGGCATCGACGGACCGCAAAGAACCTCGCTCCAGGCGATGGCGCTGGTGCCGAGGTCTTCACCAACCGCAATCCGCGCCTTCGCTGTGCCGAAACGAAGCCCACCGGTATCGCTACGAACTCGCGCTGGTGTAGCGCCGGATGCTGAAGCGCCAGAAGGCTTCGGATGCCAGGAAGCAGCCCAGGCTCATGGCGACCAGCAGGAGCATTTCGCCGGGCGCGGCGATCTTCTGGAGGAGCAGCTTCACCGGCACGTTCGCCACCAGCAGCATCGGCAGCACGAAGGTGAAGACGGCCCGGAACCAGCCGCGTTGAAAGGCCGAGTCGGGAATGCGCGCGATGTTGAAGAGGTTGTAGTAGCCCCAGAGGATGCCCTGGGCTTTCACGGTCCAGAACGCCACCGTCGCCAGCAGGAACATCAGCGAGTAGTGCACCAGGATGGCGAAGAGGCCGAGCAGCGCGAAGCCTGCGATCTGTCCAGCGGTCGGCGCGAGGCCGAGCTGCTTGCCCGCATAGACCATGACCGCGACGGCGGAGGCGGCGTTGACGAACGCGCCGAGGTCCACGTGGCGGAGGGAGACGAGGAACCGGGTGTTCACCGGCAGGAGCAGCATGAAGTCGAGTTTCCCCGTGCGGATCAGTTCGGAGAGGTTCGTGCAGTTCACCAGGAAGAACGCCTGGAAGGTCTGCTGGATGAAGTGGCTCGCGCCCACAAGCATCACCACCTGCCATTTGGACCAGTCGCCGATCCGGTCGGTGTGCTGGTAGATGACGGCGAAGAAGGAGAGTTGGAGCACGAACCACAGCGCCTCGACCACGATCCACAGCAGGAAGTTGGTCTTGAACCCCATCTCGCGGATCACGGAGTTGCGCCAGAGCGCGCCGTAGAGGCGGAGGTAGCGGGACAGCGCGTTGGGCTGGGAAGGGGAGTTCATGGGTGCTCGGGGAATGACGAGGCGTGAAGGCCAAATATCGAAAGAATCGCGAAGGATCGAAGTCCGAATGGCGGCTCCTCGTTCATCGGATTTTGGTCCTCTGGTTTCGTCCTTCCCTTTGGCATTGGGCCTTCGCGTCTCGTCATTCGATCAGCCTCCCACCGCCGAGTATTTGCGGATGCCGCGATCCCAGGCCAACCGCGCGAGACCGTAGAACGCCACCACCCAGAATGCCTGGATGGCCAGCCCTTGCCAGAGCGCGGGGCCGGTCGTCTTGCCCAGATAGATGCTCACAGGGAAGAAGAGCTGATAGGGAAAGGGCGTGAAGTTCAGCACCGTTTGCACGGCGGGCGGCAGGATGTCCAAGGGGAACAGGTGCCCGCCGGCAATGTATTCAAAGGCGAAGACGATGAAGATGAAGGTCGAGATCTCCAGCACCCAGAAGGCGAGCATCGCCATCGTGTAGGACATGAGGAACTGGAGCATCGCCGTCATCGCCACCGACAGCAGGAAGATCCCGAACGTCGCCCCGTCCGGCGGCAGCACGAAGTAGTCGCGCAGCGCCCAGATGAAGAGCCCGACCGGCAACAGGGCCACGACCGAGTAGATCAACCGGCCGCTGAGGAAGAGGCAGAAGCGGTAGTGGAGGTAGTCCACCGGCTTGAGGAGGAACTGGCTGATGTTCCCGTCCTTGATGTCGGCGGCGATCTGCCAGTCGTCCTCCGTGACCGCCGTGAGCGCGTCCACCACCGTGACGAGCAGATAGTAGGACGTCATGGCGGCGAGGCTGTATCCGGCCACGTCGGCTCCGGCATCCTTGCCCGCGTAGATCGTGCGCCAGAGATAGATCGTGGCGGTGAGCGGGATCAGCCCGAAGAGGCTGCGGAAAAGGAAGTTCACCCTGTAGGCTAGGGTGTTCTGCATGCCGACGAGGATGACGTGGCCGTATTTCCGCACGCGCTGGACGCTACCGGCGGCAAGTTCCGACGCAAGCCGGGCGGAA
>CAMLMI010000263.1 GCA_946480965.1 uncultured Verrucomicrobiales bacterium
CTGCTTGATGGCTTCCTTCAGATCCCCCTGGATCTCGGCCACGCCCGAGAGACCAAAATAGGACTGGTAGATCGGTTTCTCGGCCGTGGTGAGGAGCAGTTCGTAGGCGGCCTTGGCTTCGGGGTAGCGCTGCATCTTGAAGAGAGCCGTGGCCTTGTTCTGGAGGGCCGAGAGGTTCTTGGGGTTCTTGGCGAGGATCTTGTCCAACGGGGCCAGCGCTTCCGAGTTCCGGTTGGCCGTGATCAACAAAGCCGACTTGTCCATCAGGATGGTTTCGTCCTGGGGATCGAGCGCCAGCTTGTTGTCGATCTCCCTCAGGGCACGATCCAGTTGTCCGGTCCTCAGATAGTAGGATGTCAAGAGCGTCTCCAGCCCGAGATTGTTGCGGTCCTTGGCCAGGGCGTTCCTGAGGATCGATTCGCCCTTGGCCAGATCGCCCTTGGAGGCGTGGGCGAGGGACTCGACGTTTATCAACTGCAGTTCCTGCGCCGGGGTCGGCTTCACGCCACCGCTGCGGGCCGTGGCCAAGACGCGCAGGGCTTCATCGGGCTGCTGCAGATCGAGCCGGGTCATCGAAAGGGCGATCAGGATGTCCAGGTTGCCCGGTGAAAGTTCTAGGGCACGGGAGAGATGAATCAGGCTCTGGCGCATGTTGCCGCCGATCGCCAACATGGAGCCGATTCGGATCAAGCTGGCGGGTTCGTCGGCCAAGCCGAAAGCATTGAGCGCGCCCTGCAGGACTGCGGGCTCGTCGATGATCGCCTGCCAGGACGGGCTGAGGGCCGGAGGCGTGCCGTTCGGTTTCTGGAGATAAGCGTTGTAGGCGAGATTGGCCGCTGCGACCGGGTTGCCCGGGTTCTCCTCGTCGAGCGGATTGGTCGGCTTGAGGTCGGCGGCGACCTGGAACGCGATCTGGGCGTTGGTGAGATTGCCGGAGCGTTGCAGCGTGACGCCCCAATCGTTCAGCTCCAGCGAATAGAGGCGCTTCAGATAGCTGGCATCCAGATTGGCCCGGGAATCGATGGAGAGCAGCGAGGAGAAGAGGGTGGCATCCATCTTGTCCCAATAGGCCGAGGTGACGGCGATCTGTTCGGCGGTCGGGGGCGGCGGCAGGAGCTGGCCCTCGGCATACGGCGTCAATTCGTAGAGCCCGGCTTTGGGCGCGACGCGGAAGGCCTCGAAGTAGTAGCCGTAACTCGGATGCAGATAGAAGAGCGGCATCTGCTTTTGGAGGGCCATCGCCGTTTGCAGCATCTGGATTGGCTCCAGTTCGCCTATGAGGTTGAAGTTCGTCGGCCACGCTCCGGCCAGATCGGCGTGCTGGCGGCTGAGCTTGGCGATGGTGTTGGTGTATTTCAGGCGGGCGGTGTCAAGCAGCACGTCGTTGCGCGCCTTGCCGTTCTTCTGGGCGGCGGCCTCCAAGAGGATCAGGCGGAAACCGTCGTCGCTGAGGATCGCGGACCGTTGCTCGGGCAGGGACTCCAGCTTGGCCAGCATGGCGAAGTTGAGCGTCGGGCCGTTGGTGAACCGGATGGAGCGCGAGGACTCGACCGCGAGTAGCACCGGTGCGGCCAGCACCGCCAACAGGAACGCATAGCCGACCGCTTGGCCGATCATGCGCGCCGCAGGTTGGCTGCGCTGCCACTTCGACTCCGGCTCGGTCAGCAGCACCAGCAGCACATACCCCGTGAAGTAGCCGATGCTCAGCGCCATCAGATAATACATCGTGAGGTAGGGGAACAGCTCGAAGCCCAGTTTGAACGGCCCGAACGGCACGGCGAACGATCCGGCGATGCCGGCACCCGCGAACGCGATGCCCGCCACCACGAAGAGGAAGCTCAGCATGTTCCGCCCGAGCGAACTGGTCTCGGTGCTCATCGAGGGCCAGCGGAACCCGATCAGGATGAGCGGCACCAGCGACGTCATGCTCATCAGCAGGAACTGTAGCCTGAGCCGAGGCATGATCGTGAACGGCGTCAGGATCATCTGCTTCTGCGCCGCGAGATTGGCCATCAACGCCTCGCCAAATGGCAAACCATCAGTGCCCTTCATCGCCGAGACGATGGGCAGCAGCAGATAGAGGCTTAAACCGGCCACACCGAAGCCGACCGTTTTGAAGAGGAACGGAAACTGGAAGAACTTCATCCCGCGAATCCAGATCAGGGCGGCGACGAAGAACGGGAAGAACGCGATCATCGCGGCGTTGTTGGTCACGCCCAGTCCGTAGGCCAGTGCCAAGAAATGCACCCAGCGGTCCTTGCCGGTGAGGCGGTGCTCCATCAAGCAGCGGATGCAGTAGGCGAAGACCAGCAGGTCGAGCATCTCGCCGGTCAAAGCCGTGGCGTGTTCCCAGAACTTGAGCTGGAAGGCGCAGACCATCGCCGCCACGACCGGAGGCACCCATGCAAGGGGGATGGAGAGCAAACCCTTTTCATGCGGCTCGCGGTTGCGCTGATCGCGCGTGCGGTCATGCGGCAGGATCGCCACCGTCCGGGCCAACTGGTAGAGCGCCGCCGCCGCGAACACGGCCGAAAGCAGGTTCATGGCGAAGAACTGGGCCGATCCGCCGATCCAGCCGATGGGCCGCGTCAGCAGCCAGAGCAGGGGACGCGCGGTTTGGTTGTAGGGTTCCCATTGCGCGACCTCGTTGGCCGTCGCGAGGCTGGCGAGGCTCACGAAGGAGTTCAACGTGGCCAGAAAGATCGCCAATCCGGCCAAGGAAACGATCCAGGGCAGGCTGCTGAAGAGACGGAAGGGCTTCTGCATAGGTGTAGCGGTTACGGCGGAGTTCAGCCCATGCGCGGACCGGTTGGCAAGCCCGGGGGCGTTTTCCGGGGTGGTTTTGGCAACGGACAGTCGGTGGCTCTTTATTGCATCTGGTCCGCGAGCGAGCCGCTGTAGCCGGTCAATTCGAGGAATGCCGAACCGATCTCGCGTCCGGCACCGTCCAGCACGCGGCAGGCACCTTCCCAGTAGGCGATGCCACCGAGCGAGCCGGTCAGCTCCTGCTTCGCTGCCAGTGGTGAGAGCGTCAGCGTGGTCGCCGGGGCAAAGCCTTCCGGCAGCTTCAACCGAATGCCCGCAGGATAGACCGCGCTGGTGTCGGGGCTACGCCACGTTCCGGTGGGTTCCCAAGTGAACCGGTCCGGCCCGATCTGTCGGACACGGCCTGCGCGGTCGATGTGCGCCAAGGTGGAAAACCGGTCGATGGTGCCGTCCTTTCGCCGCAGCACATAGACCATCAGTTCGGTGCCGTCGTGGAACTGGATGGCCGTCCAGTCCCAGCCGGTCTGCCCGTCCTCCAATTGGCTGGAGCTGATCTCGTGGTCCATCCACGACTCGCCCGTAACCGGAATCGTCTCCGTGCCGAGTCGCAGTTCGCCGGAGGTTTGCAGTCGGGTGAAGGTCAAGTAATGGCTCGCGGCGGTCGGATCGGCGCCTTTGCGGGAAAGACCGTTGGTGCCGAAGACGACCAGCGGTTTGCTCGGCACGAGCCGGAGCCGGAACGACGCTTCGGCCCGGATTCCGCCGAAGAGCTCCATTGCTTCCGTCGTGTCGTTCGTCATCCGCAGGCGCCACGGGCCGTTGAAAACCGCCAACCGGTTCGTGGCCGCGTTCGCGTCCCAGCCTCCGCGGTTGATCCGCTCTTGATGGAGGAAGCGGCCGGTCTTGGCGTCCAGCAGCGCCATGTGGGCGAGATAGAGCTGATCGTTCGACGTGGTTGTCGCGGCCAGAAGCGGCGCAGCGCGGCGGAAGAATGTGGCCTGATAGCCAAAGCGGCGGCCGTCGGTGGCCATCAGGTGACCGGTGACATACCACCACTCGATCTTGAACTCCGGATGGCTTCCGTGGTCGCGCGGAAAGGTGAACCGCTGGCCGGCCTGCGGCACGGCGAAGCCATCGGCGGTGATGCGGAGTGGTTCTTGGCCCGAGACGCTGGAGGTAAGGAACAGGACGGCTAACAAAAAGACCCGGACTGAAACCACAGATGGACACAGATGGACACAGATGTGGGACGGGAAAGACATGGTCCAACCGGATCGTGATTGTTCTCGATCCTGCATTTGGCCCTTGGCGGAGATGGCGGCTAACGGGAGTTCGCCGCTACGCACGATGGGCGGCTGTCTTGAACATCTGTGTTTATCTGTGTCCATCTGTGGTTGAAAAAGGGCGTCACTCCTCCCGATCCGCCGGGAGCTTCGCACCCCAGCGGCCGACCCAAAGGGCCACGCCCGTTCCGGCCAGCAACACCAGCGCACCCAATGCTGTCAGTCCGGCGATGGGCCACGCCTGTTGCAGCGTCCAGCCGAAGGTCTGTTTGTTGATCACGAAGATGAGCAACCAACCCAGCGCCAGGCTGACGACGAGCCCCGCCAGCAATCCGGCGAAGGCGGTCAAAGCACCTTCCAGCGCGGCGGCGCGGGCGATCTCGCCGTGCGACAATCCGATGGCCCGCAACGTGGTCAGTTCGGGGCGCCGCTGGAGCAACAGGCTCGCCAGCGTCATGGCCAAGCCGATCACCGCCACGACCACGCCGATGAATTCGAGCGCGTAGGTGATGGCGAAGGTCTGGCCGAAGATGCGGAGGATTTCGCGGCGGAGATGAGCGTTGGTGAAGACGCTCAGGCCGGGATGTTCGGCGAGAATGGAAGAACGGACCGAGTCCGCGTCGGTGCCGGGGCGCAGCTTGAGGATGACGCTGCTGGCCTGGTCCGCGCCGAACCAGCGGATGAGATGGCTTCGTTCCACCACGATGGAGCCGCGTTCGTTGCCGTAGTCGGCGAAGACACCGACGAGCCGCAGGGTCCTCGGACCGGTCGGCGTCGGCACCGTCAACGCATCGCCGGCCTTCAGGGAAAACCGTTCGGTGAAGCTCTCGCTGACGAAGGCGAGATTCGTGTTGCTCGCCGGGTCGAAGGCTTCGGGCGGCGGCGCGGTGATCCAGGCGAGGTCCGCGTGTTCCCGGGTGAAGGCGACATCGGCCCCGACCAGCATGGTGGAGGCGGAGGGGAGCTGGATTTCGTGGGCTTGAATGACGTTGGCCGCCAGCACTTCGGGGCGGGTGATGATGGCGCGCCAGGTGGCGCCGGCAATGCGGTTGTCGGTGGAGGCGCTCTGGGCGCCGGCGCTGGACATGTAGAGATCCGCCTGGAAGGACCGGGCGATCCAGCCGCGCATGGTGGTGTCGAAGCTGCCAACCAGAATCGCCATGCCCGCCGTCATGGCCACGGCGCAGCACAGACTGGCGGTGGCCAAGCGATGGCGGCCGGTCGGCGGCGCGACCTGCGAGAGCGCCAAGCGCCACAGGGGCGACCAACGTCCCAACGGCTGGAGCCATAGCGCTAGTCGTTGCAGCAGTTCGCCGCTGAAGATGCCGCCGGCGAAGATCCAGCACAGCGCGGCCGCGTGGCCGCCGAGCGGGAATCGGATGCCGCCTTCGAAACGCAACGGCGGCAACAGCGCCAGCGCGACTCCCAGGGCGGCCAGAGCCCAACCCAGCGTTGGGCTGCGCAAGACGCGGGGGCCGGGTTCGTGGCCTCCGCCGCGCACCAGCAATTGGGCCGGAGGCGTGCGGGCGGCGGTGCGGGCGGGGGCCCAGCCGGCGATGAGGCCTGCGACCACAGCCAGTGCCACCGCGAGGAGGAGTTCTCCCGGAGCCAGCGCGGCGGCGTCGGCGGACGAGGCGCGGTAGAGGGCGTTGACCGTCTGGCCGACCATGCGGACGGCGATTTGCGCGCCGAGCCAACCGAGTCCGGCGCCGAGCACGCCACCGGCGAGGCCCAGCATCGCCGCTTCCAGCAACCATGCTTGCCGCAGGGTCGCTTCTTCCACGCCGAGCGCGCGCAGAATGCCGATCTCGGTGCGCCGTCGGATGACTGCGCCGTCGAGCGCCTGGAAGATGAGGTAGAGCCCGACGAGCAGGGCGATGAGGGAGAGAATGGTGAGATTGAGGCGGAAGGCCCGGGTCATCACTGCGCCGCTCTCGCGCCGTTGCGTGGAGGATTCGACCAGCCAGCGACCGGCGGACGCGTCGTCGAGCACGCGTTTGATCCGATCCCTGCGCTCGGGCCGATCGTCGCCGGATTCCAGGACGACTTCGATCCAGTCGATGCGCTCAGGCCGCCCGTTGAGGCTCTGGAGGGCGCGTTGGTCCATGACGAGCAGCGAGCGCGGCGGCGCGGGTTGATCGGGCAGGGTCGGAATGACGCCGGCGATTTCCAGCGGAACCACGGTGTCGTTGATCAACAGCGGGAGGCGTCCGCCGGGCATCAATCCCTTCTCGGCGGCGAGCGCGGCGCTGACGAAGACGGCGCGGGGACTGGAGAAGAACTCCCAGAAGCGGTTCGTGCGGCCGCCGTCGCCGGTTTGGTTGAACCACGAAGGAGGCGCGTCCGGGCGGTTCTGGGCGGTGCGGCTTTCGCGGACGTTTTGCAGTCCGATGAGATCGAGGCCGACCAACTGGTAGGTGCGGCGCAGGCCAATGGCCGTTTCGTCGGGCGCGGGCGGTTCGGTTGCGGTGGTCTCGACGACCGGGATCAGGTGGACGGCCTCGGAGCCGAGCTGGCGGCGGAGTTCCGGCAAGACGGAGTCGGGCAGGGAACCGGCCGGGCTGCGCACGATCCAGTCGCTCTGCGCGGACAGGAGACCGGTGAAATTCTCAAAGCTGGCGAGGACGGCGCGGTTCGCCAGGCGGATG
>CAMLMI010000264.1 GCA_946480965.1 uncultured Verrucomicrobiales bacterium
GAGCTGATCCGCCAACTCCTCTCCACAGCGGCCAGCGACAACATGCCGGCCTTGATCGAACAGATCCGCACGTTCCCGGGACTTGATGACGTGGAAGTCGAAGCCGTGCTCACCTGGGCCAAGACCGATCCGGCCTCGGCCGCACAATGGGCGCTTTCCCTCCAAGCCGGGCAAACCCGCGACCAGCACCTCAAATCGATCGCCACGGCGTGGGCCGATCAGGACCTCGCCTCGGCCGCCGCTTGGTTGAAAACCCTGCCGAACGGGGATAGCCGGATCGACAGCGCGCTGGCCGTCGCCCATGAAGCGGCCCGCATCGATCCGATCGCGGCGCTGCGGATTCTCACCGAACTTCCCGCCAGCGACGCTCGCAACGACCAAGCTGCCCGTGCCATCCGGGAATGGACCGCTCAAGATCCCGATGCTGCCACCCGGTGGGCCTTGGGCATTGCCGATTCCACGTTGCGCGAAACGGCCATCGCCGAAGCGGCGGCGGTTTGGGGCTCCATCGATCCCGAAGCTGCCGCGATCTTCGCCACCGCCAACCTCCCGCCCGGCAGCGCGCTCTCCCACGTCGCCATCGACATCCTCCAAAGCTGGACGGCCACGGCCCCGCAAAAGGCCGCAGCTTGGGCCGCGTTGTTTCCTGAAGGCGACCTCCGCAATAGCGCCCTCCATGCGATCATCCCGCGGTGGTTCGACTCCGATCCCGCCGCTGTTGCCCAATGGCTCGCGGATCAGCCTTCAGGCAGCCTCAAGGATCGCGCGATCGCCGAGTATGCGGCCCCCTTGTCGCATTCCGATCCCGGGGCTGCACTCGACGCCTTGAATGCCGTTTCAGATCCCCCGCTCCGGCTGCGCCATTCGGAACGGATCGCCGGAGAATGGCTCGCCCGCGACCCGAGCGCTGCCCGCGCGTGGATCGAAGAATCGGCGCTTCCGGCCGAGAGCAAAACCCGTCTCCTGTCCACTCCCGCTCCAGTTTCTCCCGAGCCTTGACAAAAAAAAGCGGCGGAAGTGTCGCCACTTCCGCCGTCGTTCGGTTTCTTTGCCTAGATCAGACCACTTGAATCTTGTCGCCTTCCTTCAAGGTCACGATGGCTTTCTTCCAACTGGCGCTCGCACCGCGTGCGGGAGAGAACTTCCGGCGAAGCTTGCCGCGAACCTGAAGCGTGTTCACGCGGACCACCTTCACTTTGAAGAGCGTTTCAACAGCCGCACGGATCTCCGTCTTGTTGGCCAGACGGTCGCACATGAGCGTGTATTGGTTCAGCTTTTCGGCCTGTCGGGCACCCTTTTCGGTGATCCGCACGGTCTTGACGATGTCGTAGATGTTCATGGCGCTTAGTCCTTCTTCAGGCGGGCTTCGACCTTGGCGAACGCGCTCTTGGTGAACACGAGCTTGTCGTTCTTCAGCACGAGATAGGTGTTGAGATCCTCGCCGGTGCTCACGTCCACGTAGGGGATGTTGCCAGCGGCGCGACGGAGGTTGGTGTTCTCGATGTCATCGACCACCAGCACCGTGCCGTCGATCTTCAGGCTCTCGAGCACGCCGACGAATTCCTTCGTCTTGGCCGCAGCCAGACCGAGGCCGTCCACCACGAGCACATCGCCCGCGCGGAGGCGCTCGGACAACGCGCGACGCAGAGCCAGCTTCTTGGTCTTGAGGTTGACCTTCTTGGAGAAGTCGCGGGGCTTCGGGCCGAAGACCACGCCACCGCCACGCCACAGGGGCGAGCGGAAGGAACCGGCGCGCGCACGGCCGGTGCCCTTCTGTTTCCAAGGCTTCTTGTTCGTGCCAGCGACCTCGCCAACGGTCTTGGTGCAGGCCGTGCCGGAGCGCTGGGCGGCCATGTAGGCCACCACGGTGTCGTGGACCGCTTGGTCGCCCTTGCCATCCTCGATCACGGAGAACTGGACTTCGAGCTCCCCTTGGGTGTTTCCTTTGAGATCTGTAACGGTGAGCTTCATAGGTTACTTCTTCTTGGGGGCCGCTGCGACCTTTGGTTTGGCTTTGCCGGACGATTCCACTTCGATCAGGCCCGCGCGGCGCTTCGCGACTTCGGAGCCCTTCGGCAGCTTCTTCGATTCACGGATGATGACGTAGTCGTCCTTCGATCCCGGGATCGCGCCCTTGATCAAAAGGAGATTGTCCTCCTGCAGCACCTGCACCACTTCCAGGTTCTGGGTGGTGCGCTGCACTTGGCCCATGTGACCGGGCATCTTCATGCCGCGCATGACCGTGCCGGGGAAAAGGCGCTGGCCGATGGCACCGGAACGACGCTTCCAGCCCTTGGCACCGTGGGTCTGATCACCGCCGCGGAAACCGTGGCGCTTGACGACACCCTCGAAACCGCGGCCCTTGGTCACGCCGATGGCGTCGATGAAATCGCCCTGGGCGAAGATGTTGGCTCCGACGATATCGCCGGGCTTCACATCCAAGGTGAAGTCGCGGAACTCGCGGATGCGTTTCACCGGAGCGCCGTTGTGCTTCGCGATGTGGCCGCTGAGGGGCTTGTTGACCCGGGACGCCTTCTGGTCGTCGAAGCCGAGCTGGACGGAGTTGTATCCGTCCTTTCCGTCCTTCTTTTTGACTTGGAGCACCCGGTTGGGTCCAACCTTCACGACGGTCACGGGAACCGCGACACCCTTCGAATTATAGACTCGGGTCTGGCCGAGTTTTTTGCCTAAAAGTCCGAGCATAAGCCTCAAATCTTGATGGTGATGTCCACGCCGGCGGGCAGGTTGAGCTTCTTCAGCTCATCGACGGTCTTGGCCGTGGGGTCGATGATGTCCAGCAGGCGCTTGTGGGTGCGCTGCTCAAAAGTCTCCTGCGACTTCTTGTCGGAGTGCGGCGACCGGAGAACGGTGTAGCGCTCGATCTTGGTCGGGAGAGGAATCGGGCCGGCGACACGGGCACCGGTGCGCTTCACGGTCTCGACGATCTCGGAAGCGGACTGGTCGATGACCCGGTGGTCATAGGCCTTCAGACGGATACGGATGCGTTGTCCTGCCATATATCAAAGAACAATGTTACGGGGTTGGTTAAGTGCGGGCGGCCGGTTTTTTCGCGGCGGCGTCCAAGACGGTCGTCAGGACACTGTTGGGAACCTGCTCGAAGGACAGCGGCTCCATGGAGTAGGAGGCACGGCCCTTGGAGAGCGAGCGGATAGCGGTGGCGTAGCCGAACATTTCGGCCAACGGCACCTCGGAATTGAGGATGGTCTGTCCGGCCTTCGCATCAATGCCGATGATCTTGCCGCGACGACGGTTGATGTCGCCGAGCAAATCGCCCTGATATTCGTCGGGCGTGGTGACCTCGACCTTCATGATCGGCTCCAGCAGAATGGGACTGGCCTTCTTGAAGGCGTCCTTCATCGCGAAGATGCCGGCCATCTTGAAGGCGAGTTCGTTCGAGTCCACCTCGTGGAAGGAGCCGAAAACGATGTCCACCTTGACGTCGATGACCTGGAACCCGGCGTAGATGCCGCTCTTGATCGACTCCTCGATGCCGTCCACCACCGCAGGAATGTATTCCTTCGGAATGACGCCACCGACGATCTTGTTGTTGATCTCGATGCCCTTGCCCTTCTCGTTCGGGTAAACCTTGACCTCGGCATGGCCGTATTGACCACGACCGCCGGACTGGCGCACGAACTTGCCGACGCCTTCGGCTTCGCCGGTAATGGTTTCACGGTAGGCGATCTGCGGAGCGCCCGCATTCGCTTCAACCTTGAACTCACGCAACAGACGGTCGCGAATGATCTCCAAGTGGAGCTCGCCCATCCCCGCAATGATCAGCTGACCGGTTTCTTCGTTGGTGAAGCAACGGAACGTAGGGTCTTCTTCGGCCAAGCGGCCCAATCCCTCGGACATCTTGTCGCGATCCGCCTTTGTCTTCGGCTCGATGGCCATGCTGATGACCGGCTCGGGGAAGGTCGGCGGCTCGAGCATTACGTCATAGTCCTCGTCGCAAAGGGTGTCACCGGTGGTGATGTTTCGCAGACCGACCAGAGCGGCGATGTCGCCTGAATGCACCTGGTCGATGTCCTTGCGCTCGCCACCCTGAATGACCATGAGGCGGCTGACGCGCTCGCGCTTGCGGGTGCGGGGATTGTAGATCGTGTCGCCCTTCTTGAGCTGACCCGAATAGACCCGGAAGAACACCAGCTTGCCTGCATACGGATCGGTCCAGAGCTTGAACGCGAGCGAGCAGAACTTGTTGTTGTCGTCCGTGGTGACGGTGACGCCGTCTTCGGTGCCAGGCACATGGCCTTCGGCCGAAGGAACATCCAGCGGGCAGGGTAGATAATCGACAACGGCGTCGATCAAACACTGCACACCCTTTTTCTTGAAAGCGGAGCCGCAAAGAACGGGCACCATCTCAATCTTGCAGGTAAGACGGCGAATGGCCGCTTTCAGAACCTCGGGAGTGATCGGCTTTTCTTCGAGAACCAGCTCGGCGATGGCGTCGTCCTTGTTGGAGACAGCATCGATCAGCTCGGCCAACGCCGCCTTGGCGCGTTCCTTCTGGTCATCAGGAATCTCCGCGATGTCGTATTTCAGACCTTCATTCGTCACCTCGCCCGGCCCCCAGATCACAGCCTTCTGGTTAACAATGTCGATCAAACCGGAGAGATTCTCCTCGGCACCGATCGGCAGATAGATGGGGAACGCATACGCCTTCAGTTTGGTGCGCATGTCGTTCAGGGCGTTCTCGAAGTTGGCGCCCGTGCGGTCCATTTTGTTGACGAACGCAATGCGCGGAACCTTGTATTTGGTTGCCTGGCGCCAGACCGTCTCGGACTGCGGCTGAACACCCGCCACTCCGCAGAAAACAGCCACCGCACCGTCCAGCACACGCATGGAACGTTCAACCTCCGCCGTGAAATCGACGTGGCCCGGGGTATCAATGATGTTGACGCGATGCCCGATTCCGGCGCGGGACTTGTAGATGCCCGCCTCCTGCTTCTGAGTCCAGAAGCAGGTAACGGCCGCCGAGGTGATCGTGATGCCACGCTCCTTCTCCTGCTCCATCCAGTCGGTCACGGTGTTGCCGTCATCCACGTCGCCGATCTTGTGGATGAGGCCCGTGTAGAAGAGGATGCGCTCCGTGGTGGTCGTCTTGCCCGCATCGATGTGGGCAGCGATGCCAATGTTGCGCGTGCGCTCCAGCGGATACTGCCGGTTGGGCGCGTTCAGAGCCTGATTGATCGCAGTGGCGTCCATTTTTATTGAGACTAAAAACGCCCCGCAGCACCGAAGTCAGCGGGGCGAAAGGATTTGTTTTCGATTACCAGCGGAAATGAGCGAACGCCTTGTTGGCCTGCGCCATCTTGTGCACCTCGTCACGTTTGCGGATCGCGTTCCCCTGCCCCTGATAGGCCTCCATGATCTCGGCCGCCAAGGCCGCCTTCATGGGAATGCCCTTGCGGGAGTCGGCAAAGTTGACCAGCCAACGCATGGCAAGAGCCGCTTGGCGATCCGGCGTCACCTCCACAGGAACCTGGTAAGTCGCGCCACCCACGCGACGAGCTTTCACCTCCAAGCGAGGCTTGGCGTTGTCCACGGCACGCTGGAGAATCTCCAACGGACTGAGAGACGGGTTCTTTTCGGCGATCTGATCGAACGCCTGGTAAACGATGCGCTGCGCAACGCTCTTCTGGCCCCAGCGCATGACCGTATTGACCAATCGGCCAACCAGCTGGCTGTTGTAACGACCGTCCGGCAAAATCGGACGCTTAACGGCTTGACGACGACGTGACATAACTGGGTGTTATTTTTTTGCGGCAGGCGCGGCTTTGGGACGCTTCACGCCGTATTTGGAACGGCTCACTCGACGCTTCTCGACACCAGCAGCGTCCAAGGCACCACGGACGATGTGGTAGCGAACACCGGGCAGGTCCTTCACGCGACCACCGCGCACCAGAACGATGGAGTGCTCCTGGAGGTTGTGCCCCTCGTCGGGAATGTAGGCGATCACCTCGTAGCCGTTCGTGAGGCGCACCTTGGCCACCTTCCGCATGGCGGAGTTCGGCTTCTTGGGCGTGCGAGTCATGACCTGGAGGCAGACTCCGCGACGAAACGGCGAGGATTCCAAGGCGGGCGACTTCGACTTGGTCGTGACTTTATTGCGGCCCTTCCGGACCAACTGGTTAATTGTGGGCATTGCTAATCAATTCTAGGATCGCGCCACGTTCCGGCGAAATGGAGCGCGGAGCTTATCAAACAACTTTTCGCAGGCAACAAGTTATTTGTTTTTTGTTCAATCAAGGCAGAGACAGATCAGCCCACCATGGGCGCATCGTCCAACGGGGGCAGAATTTCCTCTTCGACGGGTTCCACCAACGGGATCACCGTCGCCTCGCGGTGTCCGGCATAGCCGGTTCCTGCGGGGATGATGTGTCCCATGATGACGTTTTCCTTGAAGCCGCGGAGATAGTCCACTTTGCCCATCGTGGCGGCCTCGGTGAGGACGCGGGTCGTGTCCTGGAACGACGCGGCGCTGAGGAAGCTCTCCGTCTCCAACGACGCCTTGGTGATGCCCAAGAGAACAGGTGCGGCCTCGGCGGGTTTGCCACCCATCTTCTCGACGCGAACATTCTCGGCCTCGAACTCGGTCTTGTCGATCTGCTCGCCCCAGAGGAACTGGGTGTCGCCGGGTTCGGTGATGCGGACCTTGCG
>CAMLMI010000265.1 GCA_946480965.1 uncultured Verrucomicrobiales bacterium
GCGCTGGGCCGCTGGCTCGGCCAAGGGAGGCGCAATCCCGTCGGCCTCATCGGCGGCGGCGTGCTCGGGGCCCTGGTGTTCTACCTCGTGACCAACACGCTCTCCTGGCTGCTCAATCCCTTCCACCAACCCGAATACACGCGCGACTTGGCCGGTTGGATCATCGCCCTGACCAAGGGCGCGGGCGGGTATCCGGAGACGTGGACCTTCTTCCGCAACACCCTGCTCAGCGGCGGCCTCTTCACCGCGCTCTTCGTGGCGGCGGCCGAAGCGACGACCGAACCCGAACCCGAGCCGGAGCCCCAGCCCGAAGCGGAGGCCGAGCCGCCCGGCCACGCCGAACCCGAAAAGAGCGCCTGAACCGATGGCGCGCATCGGCATCATCTCGGACACGCACGGGCATCTCGATCCCCGGGCGATGCACCTTTTCCGGGGCGTGGACCACATCCTCCACGCCGGGGACGTGGGCTACCCGTCGATCCTGCTGGAGCTCGAAACCATCGCCCCGGTCACGGCGGTTCTGGGCAACACCGACATGGGCCTCGATCTCCGAGAAACCGAGGTGGTGACGCTGGCCGGGACCAAGATGCTGGTCCGGCACATCGTCCATCCCGATCTCCCGGACGAGGCGCTGGCCCGCCGGATCGCGCAGGATCGGCCGCAAGTCATCGTCTTCGGCCACACCCATCGGGCCCATGCGGAATGGCGCGACGGCATCCTTTTCCTGAATCCAGGCTACTCCGGCCGCCCGCGCTTTGGCACGGAGCGCAGCGTGGCGGTGCTGGAGATCGGTCCGGAAGGGCTGCGCCAGAGCTTTCTGCCCCTCGGCTGAGGCCCACGGGCCGCCGTTTTCAGATTTGAGAACCCGCCCCGGGCCGGGCCGCGTTCATTTCCCCGGATTCGCCTCAAGATTCCATCCCTCCCGCCGTTAATCCCCGTGGACTGCGACCTGCTGGTTCGCGGCTTCCAGACAACGCTATGGGTTGGGCACTCTTTAATCGACGCAACAAACGGCGCGACCAGATCATCTCGATCGATCTGGGTGGCCGGAGCACCAAGGCCGTGCTCCTGCAGCGCCGCGCCAATGGCTTCTGCCTGTCCCGCTACTGCATCGCGGAAAGCCCGGCGGCGGAGGACGCGGCCGATCCCGCGAAGCTGGGCGAGCACCTCAAGACCGTCGCCGCCGCGCTCGGGGCCAAGACCAAGCAGGTGACGATCTCCCTTGGCATCACCGAGGCCGTGCTCCGCTCCACCGAGCTCCCGCAGGTGCCCGTCTCGGACATGCGCCAGATGCTGCGGCTGAACACCAAGAACCATCTCCAGCAGGACCTCCCCGACCATGCGTTCGACTGCTGTATCCTCCCGCCCCGGGCCGATGCGCCCAAACCCGAGCCGGGCAAGGGCAACCGGTTCAAGGTCTGGGTCGGAGCCACGCCCAACAACGTGCTCACGCGCCTCCAGGCCAGCATCAAGCAGGCCGGGCTGGAGCCGGACCAGGTGACCGTCGGCTCCCTCGGCCCCGTCAACGCCTTCGAGGCCGCGCATCCGGACATCTTTTCCTCCGAAGTCGTGGCCCTGGTGGACCTGGGCTTCAAGAACAGCAGCATCAACATCCTCTCCAAGGGCGAACTGATGTTGAGCCGCACCGTGGCGCTCGGAGGCGACAAGCTCACCGCCACCCTGGCCGAGCTGATGAACATCACCTACGCCGAGGCCGAAGGCATCAAGATCGGCATGCCGCAGGAGGTGGAGAGCACCCTCTCCCCGGTGCTGTCGGCCCTCGCCCGCGAGCTGCGCGCCTCCATCGACTTCTTCGAGACCCAGAGCGACCTGCCCGTGGGCACGGTCTATCTCTCGGGCGGAGCCGCCCGCTCGGAGTTCTTCCTCCAGACCATGCAGTCCGAGCTGATGCTGCCCTGCCGGGCGTGGAATCCCGCGGTCGGCCTCCAGTTGGAACTCGAGCCCGCCCAGGCGTCCGAACTGGAACACGTCGCCCCGCAGCTCGCCGTCGCCATCGGCGCCGCCACGGCCATTTTCTGACACCGCCATGCCACTTCGCATCAATCTACTCGCCGAGATCCAGGCCGCCGAGGACATGCGCCGCCGCGATCCGGTCAAACGCGCCATCCTCGGCGGCGTCCTGCTGGTTTTGGGCGTCGGCCTCTGGTGCGCCCAGAAGCAGACCCAGCTCATGCTGACCAAGTCCGAGCTCGGTCGGATGTCCGCCACCTGGAGCGCCGAGGAGAAGAGCTTCCAGCAGGTGAACGAGATGCTCCGCAACGTCGGCGACCTCGAGAACCGGCTCAACTCCCTCGTCCGGGCCTCCACCAACCGCTTCCTCATGGGGTCCATGCTCCACCAGCTCCAGCTCACCACGCTGCCCGACATCCACTTCACCCGCCTCCGCACCGAGCAGTCCTTCCAGCTCACCGCCGCCGAGCCCCCGAAGAAGGAGGGCTCCAAGATGGTGGCCGGCAAGCGCGCCTCCTCGCGCGAGACGCTGAAGATCGTCATCGACGGCAAGGACTACGCCCCGATCGAGGCCCAGAACTACAACGCCTTCAAGCTGGCCCTCTCGACCAACCACCTCTTCGCCTCCGAGCTGAAGAACGCCGGCGGCTTCAAGCTCTCGACCCTTTCCCAGCCCGTGCCCGACCAGACCAAGGGGGGACGGACCTTTGTGGCCTTTTCGCTGGAGGCCAGCTTCCCGGAGATCGTGCGCGATGAATAACCTTCCACGAGAAAAGAAGAGCCAGATGGTCCTGGTGGCGATGATCGCCGGCACCGTCTGCCTGGGCCTCTACTTCGGCGTCATCCAGGGCCAGAACGACCGCATCAAGGCGATGAACAAGCGCCGCGACGAGATGGTCGAGAAGCTCGGCAAGGCCGAACGCGCCCTCAAGAACAAGAAGGCCCTGGAGACCGAGATCGCCTTCCGGCGCCAGGAGCTCGACGCCATCGAGCAGACCATGGCCTCCGGCGACCTCTACGCCTGGATCATCGGCTCGATGAACCGCCGCGCCTCCCGGTTCAACCTCAACATCCCGACCTACGGCCGTGAGACCATCGGCGAGATCGGCATCGTCCCCGGCTTCCCTTACAAGGCCGCCACATTCCTGTTGCGCGGCACCGGCAGCTTCGAGGATCTCGGCCTCTTCATCTCCGACCTCGAAAACGACCGGCCATTCTACCGCGTGCAGAACCTCGACGTCTCCCCGGCCGCCGCCACTGCGGGCGAACCGTATCCCGTCCAGTTCAGCTTCGAGCTCGTCGTCCCCATCCGGCCCACCCTCAACGCGATCGCCACCAATGAAAAGACACCTGCCAACGGCCGCTGAGGCCCTCCTCCTCGCGGCGGGCTTCGCCCTCCTCGCCCCGGCCGCGCGCGCCGCAGGCCCCGGCATCCCGGAACTCACCGCCCGGACCAACCTCATCGCCGAGGTCGTGAAGACCCGAAAATCCGTCTTCGACCCCAAGCCCGCCCGCGCCCGCAATCCCTTCTACCCCGACGCCATCCGCGTCACCGCCACCAGCGCGGAAGACCGGCGCGAGGACTCCGTCGCCGTCTTCTCCAAGCTCAGCCTCCGGGGCATCGTTTCCGGCCGCAGCGCGATCATCAACAACCGCAACTTCGTCAAGGGCGACTCAGCCTCCGTCCGCCTCGACAACGGCCCGGCTGTCACCGTCAAGGTCGTCGATATTCTGGACGACCACGTGAAGATCCAGATCAACGGCCAGGAAGAAACGATGACCCTCTACGCCCGCGGCGCCGCCCGTTGACCCGGCCCTCGAACCGCGTCCGCCATTCTCAAGGGAAAGTGGAACCAAACTAGCTCAGGGAACAAATATGAAGGAACCGATCATGAAATCTTTTAGAATCCTCGCGCTGTCCGCCGCGATCCTGGCACCGGCCTTCGCCGATGCCGCCGACGAGCCGGCCAGCGATGTGGGCGGCCAGCAGATCAACCTGAACTCCGGCGAAGTCCTCGAGTCCGTGCAGATGGACGGCGCGCTGCTGACCGACGCGCTCAGCTCCCTCGCCCGCCAGGCCGGCATCAACTTCCAGTTCGACCCCCGCCTCAGCGGCGGCGTCAGCGCCGACGGCACCACCAACGCCATCCCCTCCGTCTCCTTCCGCTTCGAGAAGGTCACGGCCGCCCAGGCCTTCGTGGCGATCCTCGACAACTACGGCCTCCAGTTCACCTCCGATCCCCGCACCAAGATCGGCCGCGTGAGCCTCAAGGACTCCAAGGAGCCGCTGGCCACCCGCACCTTCCAGCTCAAATACAGCAGCCCCACGAACATGATCCCGCTGCTCCAGTCCGCCATCCAGGACACGCGCGGCCGCATCCTGCCCGATGGACGCACCGCAAAGCTCGTTGTGCTCGCCACCGAGCGCGAACTGATCGACGTGGCGACCCTCATCGAGAAGCTCGACACGCCCACGCGCCAGATCCTGATCGAGGCGCGGTTCCTGGAAACAAGCATGAATCCCGAGTCGCTCAAGGGCATCGATTGGAGCGGTTCGTTCACGGCGCAGAAGCTGCGCTTCGGCAACACCGTTCCTGTGGGCTCTGGCCCGAACGTGATCACGCTTCCGCCCGAGGGTAGTCCGACCGTCGGCTTGGCCACCCACGGCTTCTCCGCCGGTCCGGGCTTGCTGAACGCCGACGGACTCAGCGCGGTGCTCTCCTTCCTCAACACCGACAGCCGGGCCGAATCGATCGCATCGCCCCGCGCCGTGACGATGGAGAACCATCCGGCCGACCTGTCCGTGGTTCGCAACGTCCCCGTCTTCGAGCAGGACCAAGGCGGTGGCGGAAACTCCACCGAGAACGTCGTCTCCACCAAGCCCAACTATGAGATCAAGGTCGCCGACCGCATCGTGAACGAGATCGGCATCAAGCTCGTCGTCACCCCATCGATTGCGGCGGACACGAACGTCATCCTCGCGCTCAGCCCTGAAATCTCCGACTTCGACGGCACCGCCACCGACGAGCTGAACGGGGAATCCAGCTCCTCGCCCATCTTCAAACGCAGCCGCATCGACACCATGGCGATGGTGCCCACCACCCAGACGCTGGTCCTCGGCGGATTGATGTCCGACGGCAACCGCACCGAGCTGACGAAGGTGCCCATCCTCGGAGATATTCCGGGACTGGGGCGCGCTTTCCGCAGCGACAAGAAGAGCCGCGAGAAGCGCAACCTGCTCATCTTCGTCACCCCGACCATCCTGGATCAGGGCGACTTCCAGAAGACGGCCCGGCCGGATGACTTCTTCCAGTCCAGCCGCGAGTTGTCCATCAACCACAACTTCGACGAGCCCTATGACAACGCGGCTCCGAGCGACTGGACCAAACCCAAGAACTGAGCGCAGCCCGTTCGGCCTTTCTGAATCACGCCCCGGAGCAATCCGGGGCGTTTTTGTTTCGGCGCTCTCAGCCGCGTCCGGCGCCATGCGCGGCTCAACCACCCGCGACGATCCGGACGATCTCCAGGCGGTCGCCGTTCTGGACCAACCGGCGCGCAAACTCCGACGGCGCGACGGCTTCGCCATTGTGCTCCACGACGACGCTGCGCGGCAGCAGGTCGCGGGCGACGAGAAAGGCTTCCAAGGTGCAGGGCGTGGCGGCGGGAACCGCTTCGCCGTTGGCGATCACAGTGTTCATCGGCTCACGGTCGGATAGGTGCGGCTGTGTCCGTGGGCCGGGATGGTGACGGTGTAGCTTTTCCCGTCGGGCGCGACGGAGAGCTTGATGAAGTGGGCCGCGCACTTCTCGTCCTTGTTCGCGATGAAGTCGTCGGGAGTGTTCGTCTCGCCTTCGCCGGTGCGGACGTTCTTATGGACCTGGTAGAGCGCCCGGATCGACGCAACGGAGGCCAAGGTCCGCATCACTTCGGGCATCGTGCCCTTGCGCGGGCCGTTGTTCATCACGGCGACGTGCGGCTGGAGCGCGCGGACGAGCAGCGGATGGTTGCTGACGTCGAGCCCGTGGTGGTTGACCTGATAGACATCGACGGTGCCGACGCGGTTCGTGGGGCAGACGAGCTCTTTCTCCACGTTCCACGAGAGGTCGCCGCCGTTGAAGTAGCGGAAGCCGCCGAATTCCAGGACGAACACGGTGCTGTTGGCGTTGTCGGAAAGATCCTTCGCCTTGTCGGCCACGCCGGCACAATCCGTCGCCGTCGCTCCGGCGGGAGCGTCGATGAACTTCTGTTTGCCGCCGATGAAGTTCAGCCGGAGCGCCGCCGCGCCGTCGGTCCCTTTGAGCGGAAGCGCGTCGCCCGGCTTGAGCGTGTGGCGCGGGCCCGAGGGCATTTCGTTGTAGGGCTTGATCATCAGGGGCCAGCGGGTGTCGTTCGGCCGGTTGTCGGGATTGGTCGTCGGCACGCCGTTGCTCCACACGTCGCCGATCGGCATGAGCGCGGCCAGTTCCGGCGCGCCGCCGAAATGGTCGATGTGGAAATGGGTGGTGACGAGGTGGTCGATGCGCTTCAGCCCGGCGACCTCGGTGGCGACCTTGTGGATGCGCTGGGGATCGCGCCCGCCGGGATTGCCGGCATCGAAGAGAATCGACTCGCCCGCCGGGGTGACGACGAGCGTGGAGCCGCCGCCCTCGGAATCGATCCAGTAGAAGTCGAGCGTCTTGTCGGCGACGCCGGCGAAGGTG
>CAMLMI010000266.1 GCA_946480965.1 uncultured Verrucomicrobiales bacterium
TGCTCCAGAACTGCACACGGTGCTCCAGATCGCGCACGGCGAAGGCGTCCCGGGCCTCGTCGATCAAGGCGGCCTGTTCGGCGATGCGTTCCTCGGCACGTTGCCGTTCGGCGCGCAGCGCCTCCTCGCGTTCGAAGCTCCGGTAGCTGTCGCAGAGGGTGCCGAGCTGCTGGATCAGCGTCTCCAACTGCGTCTGGTCCTCCTCCGTGTAGTCGCCCGGGCGGTTGGCCACGGCGATGATCCCGACGACCGCGCCGGCCTGGAAGATGGGCACGCCGAGGAAATTGTGCATCGGCGGATGCCCGGCGGGACGGCCCTTCGCGCGCGGGTCGGCGGCCGGCCGGTTGGCCACGACCACCTGGCCGGTGCGGATGACGCTCCCGAAGAGGTTGTCGAAGGAGGTGAACTCCAGATACCCCTTGGTCTCGTAGGTCCGCAGCGCCTCCTCGTAGAACCCCCGGTTCAGCGTGGTGTCCCACTCGACGCCCTTGTGCGCGAGGATGCGCAGCACCGGTCCCTCCACCATCACGCCCACGAAGCCGTAGCCGCTCTGCGTGACCTTCAGCGCCGCGCCGAGCAACTGGCCCATCGCCTCCTTCCAGTCGCGGTGTTCGAGGAAGGCGCCGAGGGAGCGCGTCACCACGGAGAGCAGCTCGGTCTTGTTCTGCAGGGCGTCCTCGGCGTGCTTCCGCTGGGTGATGTCCTGGATCGCGCCCTGCACGCGGCGGATCGTCCCGGCGGCGTCCCGCAACGGTTCGCCGAGGATGCGGGCCCAGACCGGCTGTCCATCGCGGCGGACGATCCGCACCTGCTCGTCGAAGGGCGTGCCGTCCCGGGCGCAGGCCTCGTAGCGGAGCTTCATCGTTTCGCGCGATTCCTGGGCCACCTGGCCAAAGGCCTCCTCCAGCGTGGGAGCCGTGCCCGGCGGCGCCCCGTGCAGGGCGCAGACCGCGTCCGACCAGAACACCCGGCCGGGCGGGAGGTCCACGAACCAGTTGCCCATCTGCGCGATGCGCTGGGCCTCGGCCATCGCTGCCTGGCTGGCCAGCAGGTCGGCCTCGGCCTGCATTCGGCTCATCGCGCCGCCGCAATGGTCCGCGAGCGCCTGGAGCGTCTCCACGTCGCGCGGGCCGTAGGCGTTCGGGCGGTAGCTCTGGATGGAGAGCACGCCGATCACCCGCGAGCCGTCGCGCACCGGGACGAACATCAGCGACATGGAGGGCTGCGAAGTGTTGCCGAAGCGGACGCCGCCCGGGTCGGTCGCCGTTGCCGGGTCGCGCAGGATCAGCTGCGGCCCGGCGAGGATCGTCTTGCGGGAGAGGACGGAGGCCGGCGAGTTGTTGTAGAACGGGGGGAAACGCACCTTGCGGCCGTCGATCGTGTCGATGTTGAGCTGCGAGACGAGGAGCGTCCCGTCCTCGTTGGTCAGGTTGAAGGTCGCGGCGTCCCAGCCGATGAGGTCCTCGGCCACCTGCACGACGATTTCTCCGGCCTCGGCGATCGAGCGGACCGAGTTGAGACGCCGACCGAGCTCGGAAAAGGCCGCCATCTGCCGCTCCGCCCGGCGCATGGCGGTGATGTCCTGGATGGCGCCCTGCACGCGGCGGATGATGCCCTCGGTGTCCCGCACAGCCTCGCCCAGCGTCCTGGCCCAGACCGATTGTCCGTCGCGGCGGACGATGCGCATCTGCTGGTCGAAGGGCGTCCCGTCCTTCACGCAGCGTTCGAAGCTCCGCAGGACGGCTCCGCGCGATTCCGGGGCGATGTAGCCGAAGGCCTCCTCCATCGTGGGGAGCGTGCCGGGCGGCTCGCCGTGCATGGCGCAGACCTCGTCGGACCAGTAGGCGTGGGTCGGCGGGAGGTCCACGAACCAGTTGCCCATCTGCGCGATGCGCTGGGCCTCGGCCATCGCGGCCTGGCTCGCCTTCAAGTCCGCCTCGGCCTGGATGCGGCTCATCGCCCCGCCGCAGTAGTCGGCCAGCGACTGGAGGGTTTCGAGGTCGGTTTCGGTGTAGGCGCTCCAGCGGTAGCTCTGGATGGAGACCACGCCCACCACGCGGTTGCCGTCCCTCACCGGCGCGAAGAGCAGCGAGGCCGAAGGGCGGCTCGTGTCGCCGAACGGCACGGTCTCGGCGGAAGGGACATCCCCCGGCTGGCGCAGGACCATCTGCGCGCCCTCGAGGATGGTCTGCTTGATCTTCGGAGAACCGGGCCCGTAGGTGTAGGCGGCGGGGCAAGGGCGCTTTTCGCCGTCGATCAGGTCGATGTTCAACACCGAGACGATGCGCGTGCCGTCGGCGTTGCAGAGGTCGAAGGTGGCGGCGTCCCAGCCGATCAACCGGTCGGCGATGCGCAGGATGATCTGGCCCGCCTCCAGCGCGGTGCGCGCGGAGTTCAGCTCTCGGCCGAAGTCGGACAAGGCGGCGATTCTGCGCTCGGCCTTGGCCCTTTCGGTGATGTTGCTCGCCAGGACGATGCGGGCGGGGCGGCCGTCCATCGTGATCGAGTCGGCCGTGACCTCCACCTCAATCAACGAGCCGTCCCTGCGCCGGTGGCGCCAGATGCCGGCGCGTCTAGGACCTTCGCGCCGGGGCGTCAGGTCGGCCTCCAGCCGGGGGATGTCCTCGGGCGGGCGGATGTCCCGCAGCGTCATGGTCCGGAACTCCGCCTCGCTGTAGCCGTATTGCTCCACCGTCGCGCGGTTCACCGTCAGGATGCGCAGCGTCTCCGGATCATAGACGAACATCGGCTGCGGGTTCTTCTCGAACAGCAGCCGGTAGCGCTCCTCGCTCAGGCGCAGCGACGCCTCGGCCTTGCGCCGTTCCTGCTCCGCCCGCATCGACTCCAGCGCGAAGGAGATGTCCTCGCCGATGGCCCGCATCAGCCGGAAGTCGGCTTCCTGGAAGAACTCCGGAGTCTCCGCGTAGAACATGAAGGCCGCCACCGTGCAGCCGCCCACCATCACCGGCACTGCCGCCGCCGCCCGGTAGCCCCGGGCCAGCGCGGCCTCGCGCACCGGGGCCATGCGGGGGTCCGTGGCGATGTTGTTGCTCACGTTCACCTCGCCCGTGCGCATCGCGGTGCCGAACGGACCGCCGGTCAGCGTCCGGTCCTCGAACGACCGGCTGACGCGCGACAGGTAGCCTTCGTCCCGGCCTGCGGTGGCGATGACGCGGATGAGGCGTTCCTCAGGGTCCACGTCGCCCACCCAGGCCATCAACATGCCGCCGGACTCCACGGCCACCCGGCAGGCCCGTTCGTAGAGCGCCTGCGGCTCGCGCGCGTGCGTGACCGCCTCGTTGATCCCGCCCAGCAGGGCGTAGAGACGGTTGACCTTCCGCAATCCCTCCTCCGTCTCCTTTCGGTCGGAGACGTCGATGTGCATGACCACCGCGCCCTTGATCTCCCCGCCGGAACGCAGCGGCGTGGCCATCAGGCGGAACCAGCGGCGGCCTCTCGCGGACGCGGCCTCGTATTCCGCGCTGTGCTCCGGTTCGGCGCCCGCCAGCACGCGGCTGATTCCGGCCAGGGCGTCGCCCGGCACCTTCAACGCCCCTTCGGCCTGCGCCGTGCCCGGATCGAAGTAGTTCCAGCCGGTGGCGGGCTGGCCGCCGAACTCGCGTCGCCAGAGCCCGTTCACGGCGAGGATGGTTCCGGCCCGGTCGATGATCGCCACGACGGCGGGCAGCGCGTCGAGGATCGCGTCGGGGGATTGGCGGTCGGCTTCCGGCATCGCGGTTGGGATCGGGTTGGGTTTCGGGGGCCGGTTTTGCCGGTTCATCCGGCCTTAGGGCTGCTGGGGAAAAGTTCGTGGCTCGGCCCGGCCGTGTCGATGCTCGGATTGAAGAAACACCGTGGGGTTCTCCGGCTCGCGGGCATTCATACGATCTCCGGATCGATCTCCTCGGGCGACCAGAGGCGGCGTCCCTCCATGCCGCCCGCCACGACGATGGTCTGGCCGGTCACGTGCCGGGCCAGCTTGTCCGAAGCCAGGAAGACCACTTGGTTCGCCATGTCGTCGGGTCGGCCGATCTGCGGCAACGCCATCGTGGAGACCACCCGTTTCACGACGGCCGTGTCTTTGAGCTTGGAAGCGGTGCGGGGCACGACGGTCCAGCCGGGGCAGACGCAGTTGATGCGCCCGCCGCAATAGTCCCGCGTGTGCGGCGCGATCCGGGCGATCTCGTTCTTCAAGGTGCGGGTCAGCCCGTAGGCCATCGCGGCCTTGGCCGAGGCGTAGTCCACATGTCCGGCCTCTCCGAAAACACCTGCGGTGGAGGCGATCAGCACGGCGTTGCCGCTCCGCTGCTTGGCCACCTGCTTGAAGAACTCGCGCAGCGTGAGGAAGGCGGAGGTCAAGACGCCGTCGTGCGTCGTCCGCCATTGTTTGAGCGACATCTGGTGCAGCGGCACGTCGCGCGTCTCCCAGGAGCCTGCGTTGGCCACGAGGGTGTCGATCCGGCCGAAGCGTTTGAGCGCGGCGGCGAAGAGGCGCTTCACCTCGGCTTCCTTGGCGAGATCGGCCCGGGCGACCAGGGTTTCAACGCCGCCGAGTTCCTTGGCCAAGGCTTCCGCCGACGCGCGGCTCTTCCGGTAGTGGAGCACGAGATGGGCGCCTTCCTCGGCGAAGCGCCGGGCGATGGCCTGGCCGATGCCGCCGGACGCGCCGGTGACGAGGACGACTTTTCCCGCAAGATCGGTCTGCATGTCGTCCTGAGCATCGCCGCAGCGGAGGGTTCTTCCAAGTCCCGGCGTGAAGGAGCGCGGACGGTCGAGGCGAGAATTTCAGGCGACAGGATTCTCCGCCATCTGGCATCCGGTATCGGGCATCCGGTATCCGCTCCCCGTCAGGCCAACAACCGTCCGTGCATCGCCGTCAGCGCCTGCCGCGCCCTCAGTGCCGTGGCGGCAGCGGCTTCGGCGCTGGGGCCGGTGGCGTTGAGGTGGCCCATTTTCCGGCCGCGACGCGCCTCGCGCTTGCCGTAGAGATGCAGCTTCACCAGAGGATCGGAAAGCGCGGCGGCCCAATCGGGATCGCCCTTCTCCCAGACATCGCCGAGCAGATTCACCATCGCGGCACCAGGGGCACGCAGCTCGGTCGATCCCAGGGGCAAGCCGCAGACCGCGCGGATCTGCTGCTCGAACTGGCTGGTGACGCAGGCGTCCATCGTCACGTGGCCGGAGTTGTGGACGCGCGGGGCCAGCTCGTTGACCACCAGCTTGCCATCCATGGTGTAGAAGAGCTCCACGGTCAGCAGCCCGACCACTTGGAGCTGCTCCAGGATGCCGGCGGCCAACTGCTCCGCCTCGCGCAGCAGCTTCGGCTCGATCCGCGCCGGGGCGTAGGTCACGTCGAGGATGTGGTTCGCGTGCTCGTTCTCGAAGACGGGGAAGGCCTTGAACTGGCCGTCCAGCGTGCGCGCCGCCACCACGGACAGCTCCTTCTCGAAACGGACAAAACCTTCATAGACCGCCTCGGCTCCTTTGAAGGTGGCGAGCGCGGCGGGCGCGTCCTCGGCCCTGAGGATCTTCACTTGGCCTTTGCCGTCGTAGCCGAAGTCGGCTGTCTTCAGCACGCCCGGCACGCCGATCTCGGCAATGGCGGCCGCCATGTCCTCGGCGGTCTGGACGCGACGCCACGGCGCGGTGGGAAAGCCGTGTTTGCGGAGAAAGGTTTTTTCGCGGAGCCGGTTCTGCGTGGTGTGGAGAACCTGGCCGTCGGGCCGGACGGGCACGAACTCGGCCGCCGCCTGCGTGGTGGCGGAAGGGACGTTCTCGAACTCGAAGGTCACGACATCGACCTGCCGCGCGAACTCGCGGATGCGGTCGAGGTTCAAGTAGTCATCGACGAACTCGACATCGGCCACGGCGGCGGCGGGCGCGTCGGCCTCTGGTGAATAGATGGCGATGCGGTAGCCGAGGTTGCGGGCGTCGAGCGCGAGCATCCGGCCGAGCTGGCCGCTGCCGAGGATGCCGATGGTGGCGCCGGGGAGGATGGAAGACATGCTCAAGGGAAAGGCTTAACCACAGATGGACACAGATGGACACAGATGCAGCGAGAAGAGCCCGGTGCGGGCCTTCGTTTCGGTTGGGTGAACGCCTCTCGCAAGGCGTTCCCTCCATCTGTGTTTATCTGTGTCCATCTGTGGTTGAAAACGGATCAGCTCTTCGGCGGCAGCTCGCGGTTGGCCAGCACCTTGGCCGTCTGCTCGGTGCGGAAGGTTTCGTAGGCGGTGCGGAACTGCGGGTATTTGTTGCCGAGGATCGCGGTGGCCAGCAGCGCGGCGTTGATCGCGCCCGCTTTGCCGATGGCCAGCGTGCCGACGGGAATGCCACCCGGCATCTGCACGATGCTGAGGAGCGAATCCATGCCCTTCAGCGCCTTGGATTCCACCGGCACGCCGAGGACGGGCAGGGGAGTCTTGCTGGCGCACATCCCGGGGAGATGGGCCGCGCCGCCCGCTCCTGCGATGATGACCTCGATCCCGCGTCCGGCGGCGGCGGCGGCGTATTCGAAGAGCAGGTCCGGCGTCCGGTGCGCGGACACGACCTGCGCCTCGTAGGGCACCTGCAACGCGTCGAGTTGGGCGGCCGCGTGCTGCATGGTGTCCCAGTCCGACGTGCTGCCCATGATGATTCCGACAAGGGGTCTGGCCATAGAACGC
>CAMLMI010000267.1 GCA_946480965.1 uncultured Verrucomicrobiales bacterium
GGGCGGGGAGCTTGCAAACCCTAGGCCAGCGGGACAACGAGATTTTCAACGCTCCGAGGTCCGGGCACCCCGAAAGGCGGCTCGCAGGCGGGTTTCCGAAGGGATCGCCAAAGAAGTTGTGGCCCGGCGGCCCGAGTCCCTACCTTCCCGCACCGATGTCGCATCCCGTCGCCGACTACTTCAACGATCTGCACCAGTCCCTCGGTGTCGGTGTGCCGGAAACCTCCGGCTACCCCGCGTTGCGGAACCTGCTCAACGCCGTCGGCGACACGCTCAAGCCCAAGATCAACGCCGTCATCCACCCGTCCAACCAGGGCGCGGGCATCCCCGATGGCGGCCTCTTCTCCGCCAAGGAGCTGAAGAAGCACGGGCCCGATTCCCCGTCCCTCTTCCAGCTCAAGCCCGAGCGCGGCGTCATCGAGGTCAAGCCGCTCGACAAGGACCTCTCCGCCTTCCACGCCAGCTACTCCCACGAAGCTCGCGCTCGCTCCACGATCAGCGACAGATCGGGCCGGAAGTCCGGGAAGTCGAGATGCGCCTGGGTGTCGAAGAACATGCCACCGCATTGAAGACGAATCGGCCCGTCCTTAAGAAAAGGGTGGAACGGCCTATGGTCACCGGTGGCGGTATCCGGTCGTAAAAAATCTGGTGGCCTAGCCATCACCTGATAGTCATCTGCAAGTTGCCGTTTCGCTCGTCGATGTTCGACCCATGCTTAAAGCCCGTCCGTGATGGCCTGCTTTCCGTAAAGTATCGGAAAGATAGGTTGATTGAGCATGTTCCGGTGTCGAGCGACGCATCCCGAAGCATCGGGCTCGTGGCATACGCTGGTCAGCCTTTTGACGCCAGGACCTCGGCAGTCGCCGCAGTCGATGGTCGTCTGTTTGACGAAGGCTCTTTGGCGCTGCTCAAACCCTTGGGGGTGCCGGTTATTGCCCAGTGCCATTCGGACCACGCCATTTTTTGGAAACAGACCCCTGACCGCTTCAGTTTCATTGATAGGGTGCCGGCCGGAAAGATCGCGTCCTTCTTCCGGGCCCATCAGCAGAAGCTGTCACCTGAAGCCATCTTTCGGGCCAAGGTTTGGGGCCGGATGGACTCGTCGTGGCAGCTCAACTTTGTGGACGCCGGGTTGTTGCCGTTGGTTGAGCAGACTGCGGGGGATGTCTTACGCAGGTTGCTGGAGCGGGCGGTCACCGCGACCAAGGCAAAACTCGGCTGGAGGAACGACATCAGCGACGTCGACGGTAAATGGCTCCTGAAGTCCGTCTTCTGGCTGTTGGCGGTAAAAATTCTTCAGGACAAAGGCGTGCCCGGATTCGTCCGGCTCGACTTGGCCGATCTTGAATCCGTCTGTCTCAAGCTGGCCAAGCACTACAACAAACACGATCCACGGCCGGTCCAAATTGACGGTTCACAGCGTCGAGATGCGCTGCTTGGTGCGGCTGAAATAGTCCAGTCTTTCGGACATTGCGGAGCAGTGACTACCGAATCACTGGCTTGGGTCTATGAAAGCGCGTTGATCGACCGGGTCACGCGGCAACAGCTGGGCACCCACAGCACGCCCACATGGCTGGTCGATGAAATCGTGGCCAAACTGCGCCCTTGGATCGAAGAAATGCCAGTGGATGACCGGCGGGTCTTCGAGCCCGCTTGCGGCCATGCCGGGTTTCTGATTTCGGCCATGCGTCTATTGAGTGAGCTGCTTCCGGCGAATCGGACGGACGAGAGGAAGGTCTATCTGCGGAAACGTCTTCGCGGCATCGAGGTGGATTCTTTCGCGTATGAGGTGGCCAAGCTTTCCCTGACCCTCGCCGACGTGCCGAACGACAACGGCTGGATGTTGGACAACAGCGACATGTTCGTCGGCGACACGCTTCGGTCCGCTGTGTCAGAAGCCACCATCGTGCTGGCCAATCCGCCCTTTGAACCATTTGGAGATGCACGCCCAGATGGCGCGATGCACAGCCGTGCGGACGAAACGTTCCGGCAAATTGTCGAGGCCCTGCCCCACAACGGGGTCTTTGGCGTGGTGATGCCCCAGACCATCCTGCACAGCACACAAGGCAACGATCTAAGGCGCCGTTTGATTGCCGAGTATGAAATCGCGGAAATCACGCTCTTCGCGGACAAGGTGTTCAATCATGGCCAACCGGAAACGGCCGTGATTCTCGGACGCCGGGTTGGATCGGCGAAGAATGGCACGTCAGTGAGCTACCGGCGTGTGCGGGAAGATCAGGTTAAGGCTTATGCCAAGACGCTCAAACCCAGCTCGACGGAACAGTTCTCCCCGAGCGTGTTCACCAAGCTGGGAGATAGCCTGCTTGTCCCGGAACTGGCGGACGTGTGGCGTCTGCTAGAGGATCGGCCGAAGCTGAAGCGTTTGGCGGAAGGAGGCCAAGGGTTCCAGCACAAGGGGGAAAAGGATCCTTCGCTTCCGCTTGGCGTAGTTCGCGAGAGCGATGTCCGTCTGCCCGGTCTTGTTGAGGGGTTCGCCGGTTGGACCGAAGATCAGCTCACCCATGGATTGCCCAAGACCAAATGGCTGAATTTGGATAAATCGGTAATCAGCCGGCCAAGGCACGGCACAGTGAGCAACCGACGGCAAATTCTGCTCAACTACCATCCGGTCAGCCGGGGACCTTGGCGCCTAAAGGCTTTGATCGACTCCAAGGGGCATCCAGTCACCTCCGATTTCAATGTGCTCCGTCCGACGACCAAGGAAACGTCATGTCACATTCTTTGGGCTATTCTCAATTCCCCGGTTGGGAGCGCCTTCGCTTACGCCCACTCTTCCAAAAGGGATGTATTGGTCGGGGATATGAGGGAGATGCCTGTGATTCAGCTCGACGCTACATCGGCTGAATCTCTGCACATGGCAATAGATGCCTATCTGGAAGCGGCCAAGGGAACAAAGGCATTGGTGAAGACATCCACGTCAAAGGCGTCGCGCGCTGACGACCAAATGTCACTTAGGCTTCCGTTAGCTCCAAAGGACGAAAGGGCTGCCGAGGAGGAACTCAAATTTCTGCACTGGCGAATCGATGCCGAAGTGTTGCGCCTCTACGATCTGCCGGCGGGAATGGAACGGCGGATTTTAGACCTGTTCACCGGCGAACAACGCCGTGGGGTGCCCTTCGTCCAGACCGAGTATTTTCCGAAAGGGTTTAACCAATTGGACCGCCTTTCAGATCTGCTCGCCATCACGGCAGACTGGGAGAAGACCAACCGCCGCCGCTGCGATCTGATCCGCAAGGACGTGAAGAGCAAGCTGACCGACCGGGAAGCCCAAGAACTGCAGCGGTTGGAGCACTTGGCGGACGCGCGAATCGCCTACATGGACTTGCTGCATCCGGAGCCTGAGGATGAGGTCCAGAAAACCGTTGAGCGGCTCAAACGAGAAGGCAAATGGGTCGAATAGCCGCCAACTTGCGTCCCTTTCGCTTCCCGTCGGAACGCCATGTTCGGCGTCATGGTCCTTCCGGTTACCAAGACTATCGCGACTACCGCCCTTGGCTGGAGGACGAATTCACCTTCCGTTGCGTCTATTGCCTGATGCGCCAGCGCTGGGCACCCACCGCTATCTGGTCTGTGGATCATCTGGTTCCACAAAGAGACGCACCCGAGTTGGAATGCTCCTACGACAATTTGGTCCTGACGTGTCAGTGGTGTAACAACAAGAAGCTCGCGAACCGCGTGCCCGATCCTGCGGAAATCGCCTACGGCAACTCTCTCCAAGTCGATGAGGACACGGCTGAGGTCAGGCCGTTGAACAAGGACGGGGAGATTTTGCTCCGCGTTCTCAAGCTGAACCATTCGAGTTTGGTGACGATGCGACGCGACAAGATCAGAGCCCTGAAAATCTTGGCCCGCCATTCGCCAGAGGACTGGAAGCAGTTGATGGGGTTCCCCGAGTCCTTACCAAACCTGCGCCGTAGGAATCCGCCCGGTGGCAACTCCAGGGAGGGTGGAATCGCAGATAGTTGGTTTGAGAAAAAGCAGGCTGGAACACTTCCGGAAGCTTACGAATAGCAACCGACTGCCTCTGGGTTCTGAAGAAGTGGCTAAGCTACCGCGAGCACGCGCTGTTGGCCCCGTTGACCGGCGACGGAAGCCCAGACCTTCACCCACCACGTCCGCCGCATCGCCGCCATCCTCGCCCTGCATCCCGCGCTGGACGCGCACTACCGGGCGTCGATCTGACCCGAATCCCGAAATTGGGCCGGCTTGGGTCGTAGCGCAGGTTTCCCAACCTGCTGTATCGCCGCACTTCCAAGTCGGCAGGGTGTCCTCCGAACGGTGCTCACGGAATTCCCCCCAAGCGGCGCAAGTTTGGAAACTTGCGACACAGCAGGCTCGGAAGCCTGCGCTACGGGGAAAAGCCGCGCCCTGCTGCGGCACAATTCTCGTTTCCAAGCTGGACTCGCGGACGTGACCGTCCGCGCTCCGACCAACCTCACTCCCGATGCACGCCGCTGTTCCAGTAGCGGTGCATCTCTTCCTGCGAGGGCACCTTCACCGGGCGGACGACGCGGAAGCCGAGGAACTGGGCGTCGGTCAGATACCAGATGCTCTTGGGGAGCTGCGGGTCCTGCTGCTTCCAGGTCTTGTCGGAGTGTTTGCGGGCGGCGCTGCGGAGCTTGTCCACGGTGTCGTCCCACGAGCCGCCGCGCACGCTGTGGGGATACGGCGTGGTGGAGGGCACGTAGGGCGTCTCGCCGGTGACGGACTTCAGGGCGTCATAGCCGGGGGCGTATTGATCGAGAACCCACTCGGCGACGTTGCCGTGCATGTCGTGCAATCCCCAGGGATTGGGCTTCTTCTTGCCGACCTTCTGATACTTGTAGTCGCTGTTCAGCTCGAACCACGCGTAGTCCTTGGCCTGGGCCGGATCGTCGCCCCAGGAGTAGGCGGTGGTGGTGCCGGCACGGGCGGCGTATTCCCACTCCGCCTCGGTGGGCAAGCGATAGAAGTGGCCGGTCTTGGCGCTGAGCCACTGGGTGAACTTGCGCGCGGCGTGCTGGGTCATGCTGATGGCCGGGTAACCGTCCTTGCCCATGCCAAAGCTCATCTCGACGTAGGGCTTGGTGGGACGCGAGACGGCGTCGGACACCTTGTCCACGTAGGGATCGGTGGCGATGGAGCCGCGATACTTGCGCTCCTCCTCGGGATACATGAAGGCCTCGAACTCGTTCCACGTCACCTCGAACTGGCCCATCCAGAAGGGCTCGATCTTCACGGGGATCTGCGGGCCTTCGTCGGCGGCGCGGTTCGGCTCGCTGGCCGGGCTGCCGAGGAGCACTTCGCCGCCCTTGACGGGCACCATGAAGTATTTCACGACCGTGCCGGGAATGGTGTTGCTGTAGAAGCCGAGGTCGTTCGGGGCGGGTCTGGACGTGATGAGCTTGTAGATCTCGGCCGTCTTGGCGTTTTCGTCCTCGGTGACTTCGTTGGCCTTGCGCGGCATCAACGGATCGCCCTCGGGCCAGACCGCACCCTGCTCGATCCAGGCCTTGAGGGTCTCGATCATCTCGGTGGACATCGGGCCGCCCTTGCTGGCGGGCGGCATGAGGTTCTCGTCGTCCTCGGCCAGCGTGGTGGTGGTGTAAACCAGGCTCTTCTCCGGATGGAACGGCACGATGCCGTCCTCGAAGGACATCGCCTCGGAGCGGACATCGAGCCGCAGATCGCCCTCGGCCTTGTCCGCACGATGGCAGGCCACGCACTGGGTCTCGAGAATGGGTTTCACGTCCTTGACGAAGTCGATGCGCTTCACCGCCTTCAACGTGGTGTCGGCAGGCATCTTGGCCCCGGCGACGATCCAGTTCTTCAGCGCGTCGGACTGTTCCTTGGAAAGCGGCTCGCCCTTCGGCGGCATGATGTCGTCATGGCCCTTGGGCAGCTGGGTCAGGGTGAAGAGGGTGCTCTTGGCCGGATCGCCGGGCACGAGCGACGTGCCGTTCTCGCCGCCCTTGAGCATCGCGGCCAAGGTGTCGAGCTTCAGGTCGCCCTTGTCCTGGTCGCCGCCGTGGCAGCTGACGCAGGTGGATTCCAGCACCGCCTTGGCGTGCGGGAACGGATCGGCGGGGGCTTCGGCGGCGCGCGTCGTTCCCGAGGCGAGAAGGACGGCACCGGCGGCAAGGGCTAGGGAATGTTTCACCATATCGGTCTGGCCGGGGACTGAACCGGAAGGCGGAACCGGAATCAATCCCCAGACTTAGGGAGACACCGGGATGGACTCCTCGCGGCGTCGGGAATTCATTTCTATTGCCCCCGACAAACGTCCGACAGCGGCACGCTTGCCACGGAACGCCCCCGCCCCTTCACTCGGGCCATGCCTCTCCACGAAATCGCCCAGCTCGACGCCATCGATCCCGTCCGCTGCCCCTGCGGCTTCACCCGCCGCGCCTTCGCGTCGCCCGACAATCCGGTCGCCACCATCCACCTGGTGGACATCCAGGAAGACGCCCGCACGCACTACCACAAGAAGCTCACGGAGATCTATCTGGTGCTGGAAGGCGAAGGCTTCATGGAACTTGACGGCCAGCTCTATCCGGTGAAGCCCATGACCTCGATCTTGATCAAGCCCGGCTGCCGCCACCGCGCCATCGGCAAGCTGAAGATCGTGAACATCCCCGTGCCCGCGTTCGATCCC
>CAMLMI010000268.1 GCA_946480965.1 uncultured Verrucomicrobiales bacterium
ATTCCCGCGTTGGTCGTCGCGCCGGATTCCAATGTCAGGTTGCCGGTGGCTTCGGGCCGGATCGCGTAGATGGGCGAGGAAGGTCCGTGCGCGCTGGTGAAGAACGCCAGGCCGTGTGCGACGATGGGCGTGGGCACCGGGATGTCGCCGCCGCCGCTGAGCTTCCACAGCTCCCGGCCGGTCTCGAACTCATACGCGCCGGTGTGGCGGTAGCCGTTGATGAGGACGATCCTCTTCCCGCCCGCTTCGGTCACCGTGGGCGTGCACCACGTCGGCACCTCCTGACGCGGCGTGCGCCACAGTTCATTGCCGGTCTTTAAGTCGAAGGCGGCGATGAAGGAATTGGTCTGCACGTCGCACTGCACCAGCACGCGGCCGTCGTGGAGGATCGGGGAACTGGCGAAGCCCCATTGCGCGGTGGGCGACTTGAAGTAGCCCGCGTCGAGCACGCCGAGGTCTTTCTTCCAAACCAGCTTCCCCTCCATGTCATGGCAATACAGCCCCTCGCTGCCGAAGAAGGTGACGACGTGGCGTCCGTCGCTGGCCGCCGAGGAATTGGCGTGGGTGGCCTTGGTGTGGCGCTGGATGGCGGGGCGGCCTTCGTGGGCGACGGTCTCCCAGAGCTTCGCGCCGGTCTTGCGGTCGTGGCAGAGCACGATCCACTTTTGCACACCGTTGTCCTGCGCCGCGCCGATGTCGCCATAGAGCCCGACCTTCAGCTCGGCCTGGCCGGATTCGTTGACGGCGGTGGTGAGGAAGATCCGGTCGCCGACAATGACCGGGCTGGAGTGGCCGAGCCCGGCGACGGGCACGCGCCAGAGAACGTTCTCGCCGCTCTCGCCGTTCCAAGTCTGCGGAGTCGCGGGACCGGTGGTCTGGCCGGAGGCCTGCGGTCCGCGAAACTGGGGCCAATTGGCCAGAGCCGTCCCAGCCGAGAGCAGGAGAGAAAGACCGAGTAAAAAGCCGCGCGAATTCATAGCCCACTTCTCGACTGATCGTCCGACGAAGGCAATGCTGCAACGGGCCGGGAGCGACGCGGCCGACATTTCCAGAAACCGGCCTACTCCCTCAACATGACCCTTGGTCTCATCCAATAGACTTCAACTGCTGGCCCCGAAAGAGGTGTCAAGGCTCGCAACTCAAAATGAATGTATCTCCGGGTGGAAACTCCTGAATGTAGAGCGCGAGGCGACCGGGGAGACAGGAGACAACGACGCCGCTCGAATCACCCAACGCGCCGTTTATCGCCTGCTCCAGCGGTAGATCCTGTCCGTCAATCTCGTCTCGGCCTCCGATGACGTGCGCTGTATCACCCGCGCCTCGTGCTCGAAGCAGCGGGGCAAGCTCTGAAGCCACTCCGCGTGGAACTTGCCGCGCCAGTGAAGGGACAAAGTCAAAGAAATGACAAAACCGCTGGGTAATCTCGGCACGTCGTTTCGGCTTTGGGAGAAACTCCGCGTATCGTGCACGCTTCTCTGGCACGACGAACACCGATACAAATGCTTGCTCGTGGTCCATGCGAGTAATGACGCCTAACGACCCAAGCTCAGCGATCCGGCTGACGGGCCGTCACGATTGCAACCACGACGCTCACGCCGGGCTCGCTTCAGCGCATGGGAGGCCGACAATCGATCATATTCTCACCGTTTGCGTCTCGATCTTCTGACTTTCGCGCTCTTGCTAGAGCGACGAATCTTCTTCCAAGACAAGTCCACATCAAACACCCAAGAATCTCCGGTGTCATGGTCGATGAGGAACGCCGCAAAGCCTCCCTCACCTCTGGATACAGTCTTGATGTCGTAGCGAGGATATTCTCTTTCGTTTTTCATCGGGTGAATCAGTGGATGCGTGCTTAGTCGGCCTAAAATTCTTGTTGAGCCGCACCGCTCGCAGCCTATCCCGGCTAACCACAGTCCAACTCCTTTTTCTTGGCTCTGAAACTGAGCAACCTGCGGCCGAAGGCCAGTCAAAACAGGGAGCTACCTCTGCAAACGCGGCGCTTGCGCTACGGCCACCCGGCCCTCCGGCTCATTGTGCAGATCACCCCATCTTCGCCTTCAGCTCCTCCACCTGCTTCTGGAGGTCGCGCAGGGTGCGGACCATGTCGGGGAGCTGCTGGGTGGCGATCCACTGGCGTTTGGCCTGTTTGTCGGCCACGGCGGGGATGCCGAGCACGGTTTCCTTGTCGCCGACGTCGCGCATGACGCCGGACTTGGCCCCGACCGTCGCCTGGTTGCCGAGCTTGAGGTGGCCGGCGATGCCGGACTGGGAGGCGATCACGCAGTAGGCGCCGAGCCTGGTGCTGCCCGCGAAGCCGACCTGGCCCATCACAAGGCAATGGGGGCCGATGACGACGTTGTGGGCGACGTGGACGAGGTTGTCGATCTTGCTGCCGGGCCCGATGACAGTGGAGCCGAGCGCGCCGCGATCAATGGCGGCGTTGGCCCCGATCTCGACATCGTCGCCGATGACCACGTTGCCCACCTGCTCCATCTTCAGGTGCCGCCCTTGGTCGAAGACGTAGCCGTAGCCGTCGGAGCCGATGACGCTCCCGGCGTGGATGGCGACGCGCTGGCCGACCTGGGTGCGGGGATAGAGGACGACATTGGGATGCAGTCGGACTTCGCCGACGAGTCGGCTGCCTTTGCCGACGTGGTTGCCGCCGAGCAATACGCACTTCGGACCGATCTTCACGTCGTCGCCGATGACGCAGCCGGGGCCGATGTGGGCCGAAGGATCGATCTCGGCGGTGGCGGCAATCTTCGCGGTCGAGTCGATGCCGGGCGAAGGTGCATCGGCCGGGAAGAACAGGGGCAAGGCCTTGGCCATGGCGACGCGGGGATTGGCCACGCGGATGAGCGTCTTGGTCGCCGAATTGAAGCCGGCAGGGACGAGGATTGCCGTGGCCGCGCTGGCTTCGGCGGCGGCGAGGTAGCTTTCCTTCTCGGCAAAGGTCAGATCGCCCGCACGCGCGGCATCGGCCGGGGCCAGACCGGTGAGGACGACCGAACCGTCGCCGATGATTTCACCGCCGAGTTGGGTCGCGAGTTGGGCCGCCGTGTAGGACATGGTGTCTTGGGTTGGCGGCGGCGGTGGAACTTTCCGGCGACGACGCGATGGGTGTTTCAGGTTCGGTTTGAAGCCCCTCGGATCGGTCGCGGGAGGCCATTCAGAGTTGATGGACGCCGACCATCCGCTGCGTTTCCACGTCCCAGACCTTGAGCCGCAGGCAGCGGAAGATGTCGGCGGGGTTCAGCGTGGTGATCTTGGGCGTCTGCAGTTCGGGCATGGCGCGGAGCACCTCGGGCAGCCGGTAGAACGGGATCTTGGCGTTCAGATGATGGATGTGGTGGTAGCCGATGTTGCCGGAGAACCACGCCATGATCCGGCCCATGCGCATGTAGCTGGAGGATTCGAGCGCGGCCTTTTCGTAGGTCCATCCGCCTTTGTCGGCGAAGGAAACGCCCGTGAAGTTGTGCTGCGCATAGAAGAGATAGGAGCCGATGGCGTAGAGGACGAAGTGCGGCACCAATTGGGCCAGGACCCACGCCTTCCATCCGCCGAAGAACAGCAGCGCCGCGCCGATGCCGCCGTGGACCAGCAACGCCACCAGGCAGTCCACGTGCTCCCTGGGATCGCGGCGAAACGGCGCGAGGCACATGCCGACCAGGAAGACGAAGAGGTAGCCGAAGAGAATGGTGCCGGGATGGCGGACGAAGAGGTAGGTGCGCCGCTCGGACGGACTGCTCTTGAGGAACTGTTCCTTGGTCATGATCGGGAACGACCCGATATGCGATCCGCGCAGCTTGGAGTTGTGGTTGTGGTGATGGTTGTGCGAGCTGCGCCAGATGCTGCTGGGACTGAGCGCCAACACGCCGAAGACACGCATGAGTCCCTCGGCGAGCTTGGAGTTGGGCAGGATCGCGTGGTGCTGCTGGTCGTGGTAGATCACGAACATCCGCAGGAGCAGCAGCCCGGTCAGCATGCTACAGGCGATCTGGGCGGTGGGATGGACGTTCCAGAGGGTTCCCACCCAAGCGGCCGCCAGGAGAAAGGCCGTGGAGAGGATGCACCACCAACTGCGACGCGGGTCGTCATGGGCATAAGCTTTGGTAGCAAGAATCAGCTCCTGCCCGGATCGGGGATTTGTCACGCGCTCGCGCAACCTCCGGGAATCCCCCGCCGATGTCGATGACGACTTCCCGGATCGAGGTGAAATCTGGTGTCCGATCCCGTTCGTTGGAGAACAAGAAACGGCCCAGCGGCTTTCCGCACCAACGTAAACCTCGCCTCAGCGCAGCTCCTTGATCCGGATGTTGCGGTATTCGAAGACGCCGAGATCGCCTTCCAGTCCGATCGGTCCGGTCTTCGGCAGCTTCATCGCAGCTTCCAATACCTCGCCGTTGCAGGTGGCGAACGCGACGTTGTCCTTCACCACCACCTCGATGTCGTTCCACTCCTGCGGGCGGTAGTTCTTCAGGTTCTTGTAGGGGCCCATGCGGTGGTAGTCGCGGCACTGGAGCTGCGGGTCGCGCAGGTAGATACCGCTGTCGCCGCCCACGCCGGCGCGGAACTGGAGGCGCAGGACGAAGTCGGTCGGGAATTCCTTCGTCGTCCACATCTTGCTGAAGGTGCGGGGCGTCTTGATCTCGTTCACCACGAGGATGCCGTCCTTGACCTCGTAGCGGCCGTCGATGCTCTTCGTCTGCCCGGCGAAGCTGTTGGTCTTGTAGCCCCAGCCGGTGAGGTCCTTGCCGTTGAAGAGAGGAGTGAAGCCGGGTTCGGTCTTCGGCCCGTGGGCGCAGCCGACGACGAGCGAAATAGCCGCGATGCAGGCGGCGCCGAGAATGGAGCGGAGAAGGTGGGTTCGCATGGGAATGGGGGATTGGTCTCCCGGACGCTGCAAGCGTCCCCGCATCGGCCGCAAGCGGGAAAACCGGGGTAGGCCGCAAAGAGGCGCAATAAACTGCGACGCCCTTCCTTGGATGGAGCGGCGCTGCGGAACGAGAGTGGGCGGAGCGCGGACGTGTCCGTCCGCGCCTACGGTTCACCGCATCGTTCCCGCGCACGCCACGGGCCCTTGCCTCACTCGCCCAGGTTCCTGCGGAGCAGCGCGCGAAGGGCCGAGGGATTCAGCACCGTGATGGCGCCACCCTTCACCGCGACGAGCTTTCGTTCGCGGAAGCTGGCCAAGGTGCGGGAGAAGGTTTCGCTGACGGTGCCCAGTTCGGCGGCGAGCACGCGCTTGGTGCCTTTCAGTTCGACGACGTGCGGCGCGGTGGAAGCCGGATCTGGGCAACGTTTCACCAGCCAGTTCGCCAGCCGCGTCTCCACATCCTTCAGAGTGAGGTCTTCGAGCTGGCCGACGAGCACCCGGAGATGGCCGCTCATGGAGCCAAGCATCCGCAGCGCGAGTTCGGGCTGTTTGCGCAGCAGCGCGACGAAGCCGGTCTTCTGGATCAGCAGCACCTGCGACGGTTCGACCGCCCGGGCATCGGCGGGATACCCGCGCTCGGTGGCCAAGGCGGCCTCGGCGAAGGATTCGCCCGCGCGGAAGACGTGGATGACCTGCTCCTTCCCGCTGGCGTTGACGCGGTGGACGTTGATCGCGCCTTTCTGCACCACGTAGAAGCCGTGCGACGCCTCGCCTTCGTGGAAGAGGTAGTCGCCCTTGGCCAGGGTCTTCACCACCGCGAGGTCCGCGATGCCGGCGAGATCGGCCGAAGGCAGCCCGACGAAGAGCTGGCAGGTGCGCAGGGTGTTGACCAGGACGGCCTGCTTGAGTTCGGCGAGCGGCTGGGACATGGCGGGTTCCTACTCGGTCGGCTTCCAGAAATACACCACCCAATCGCTCCCCTGCCCGCGCTCGACCTTGGACGCGAAGCCTTCGCTGCCGAGCAGCTCGATCAGCGGCGAGGGCAGGAACGGAGCGACGACCAACAAGCCTTCGCCTTCCTTCAACGCGTCGGCGCGGTGGCGGACCTCGGGGAACGGTTCCACGCCCTTGGCCAGGAGCGGGCGGACATCGAGGCGTTTGAAGCGGTCAAGCGGTGGCATGGCGGGGAGAAGGGTTGGAGCGGCGGACGGCTTCCGCCAAGCCCGGACGTTGGAACGGCTGGCCGCGCCGTTCGGCCATCTCGCGGCCGACGTCGGCCAAAGCGGCCTCGGCCAAGATGCGTCCGGCCAGCGGAAACACCTCGTGGTCCTCGATGGCGATGTGGCGGCGATAGAGAGCATCGAGCTCGTCCAAATGTCCGCGCAGGGCAGCGAGTTCGTCGGACCCGAGGCGGTTCCGTGCGAGCCAGAGGCGGCCGAAGATCTCCACCGCATCGTGCGCGGGACCGGCCGCTTCATGATCGGCTTCGAGGGCGGCGACCTTCTCCAGCACCGCGAGCGCTTCGGGCGTGCCCAACGCGCGCAGGCGGGGAAAGAGCGACTCCTCCTCGTCGGCCGTGTGTTTGGGCGCGGCTTCGCGGAAGTAGCGGAGCGCGGTCTCCAGCGCCTCGCGTTGCAGCGGGTTCAACGGACCGCCGTCGGACTCGTGCGCGACGCGGCGGAGCAGGCCGAGGAACCGCTCCACGCGACGGTGGCAATCGGACATCAGGGCCAGGGGCTGTTGGAA
>CAMLMI010000269.1 GCA_946480965.1 uncultured Verrucomicrobiales bacterium
TCGCAGGTGGCGACGAGCTGGCGGGTGTTGTTGCTGTTGGCCCCGCCCACGACGATCACGACATCGCTCCGGCGCGCGAGGTCTTCGGCGGCATGTTGGCGGAGCTTGGTGGGCTGGCAGACGGTGTCGCGGAAACGAATCTCCGCTTGCGAGAAACGGGCGCGAAGATGGGCGACCAATTGCCGGACGCGTTCGATGGGCTGCGTGGTCTGGGAGACGACCCCGAACCGCTCGCGTGGAGCAATGGAGTCGATGTCGGCTTCCGAGAGGACGACGTCGCACTCGGCGAGATCCTCGGTCATGCCGCGAACTTCCACGTGGCCGCGCTGGCCGATGACGACGGGATGGAAGCCGTCTTTGACCAGTTTGGCCAATGCTTGGTGTGCCGCGTGAACCAGTGGGCAAGTCGTCTCGATGACAGGACGTCCGGTGTCGCGCGCGGCGGTGATGCGCTTCTGCGACGCGCCATGCGCGGTGATCAACAGCGTGGGCGCGGTGGCGAGCTGCGGGTCTTCGGTGAACTCGATGCCGACGTGTCGCAGGTCATCGACGACGCGCTGGTTGTGGACGAGCTGCCCCAGCACGGTGACGGGGCCGAGCGCGGCGTGTTCGCGGGCGAGCTGGATGGCGTCGCGGACGCCGAAACACATGCCGAGATGTTCTGCACGGAGGAGTTTCATGGATTACGCGGGTTGAGATTCAGTGGCGAAGCGGGCGGGCGGATGGCCCCCCCGACCGAACGCGCGAAGTGCGACGGGCGCGACGAACGATCGAGGGACTGTTCCCCGAAGTGACTCTGCTGCCTCCTTGGCGTCACTTTGCATCACAAAGTCTAGGACCATGAGAGTTGAAGGCTGTTCAATCATGGAGATCAATTTCCTTTCGCCTGCCGGATGATCTGTTCCAGCAGGTTGATGTGACGGGTGAACGCGTCGCGGCCCGATGGGGTGAGCGAGCAGGTGGTGAGAGGACGTCCGCCTTGGAAGCTCTTGGTCACGGCCACGTAGCCCGCCTCCTGGAGGGTGCGGATGTGGGTGGTGACATTGCCGTCGGTCATGTTGAGCGCGTCGCGCAGTTCCGTGAACGAAAGCTCGGGCGTGGCTGCCAGGAGGGACATGATGCCGAGGCGGCCCTTCTCATGGATCAAGCGATCCAGTTGCAGCAGCGGCTCCGGGTTCACGACGGTTTCCTGGGTTCGGTCATCCGGAGATAGACGCCATACAGCAGGTGGCTGACACCGAAGACGAGGCCCATGGTCAAGGAAGCGGAACGGACATCCACGGCGATCGACCGTTCCACCATTTGGAGCAGCAGAAACATCGCTCCGGTGATGATGAAGATCCAGGCAAAGCACCGCATCCCGCGCTGCATGAAAAACGCGGCGGCGTGCAGACCGCAGCCATAGAGCAGCGTCCAGAGCGCGATGAGCGAGGCCAACGCAAGAGGCTTCGGTCCCAACATCGTGATTCCCAGAACGGCACCGCCAATGAACGCAGGAAGCACCGCCTGCGCGATACGACGCGTGGGGGAAGACCAGAAGGGTTCGGAATCGGAGAAGGCCTGGCGGCGAATGACGAAGAGCGCGGCCGTGAGTCCGATGATGGCCGCGCCCAGCCAGAGCAGGACGAAGCCCTTGGGATTGTCGCCGCCACGAAACCAACCGAGCGCGCCGAACGCCGTGCCGACGGTTCCAGCGGCGAACATCGTGGGAGCGAGAGCGCGCCGATAGACGGCGGAGCGTTCCATCAACGTGCGGATGGTCTGGAGGTGCTCGGCCGCCCATTTGGAGTCCATGCGGATACTTTGTGAAGCAAAGTTACGAAGGGTCAAGCCTGCCGTTGTGTGAGTGGAAGCAAGAATGCGGGCCTTGGAGCGCGCGCGCCGGGTTGGGGAACCCGGCCTACAGCTTGTAGGCCTGATCCCTTGACCGGGCAGGCCACGACAACAGTATGACGAGGGTTATTTCGTATGCTCTTATCCTCGAGCGAGCAGACTCTTGATCGGTTTGCCCAGACCGTCGCGGGTCACGTAGAACGGGCGCTTCTCGATTTCGTAGGAGAGGTTCGCCGGGATGCCGAGCGTGCGGTAGATCGTGGCGTGGAGGTCCTCGATGATGACGCGGTCGCCGAGCGAGGCGCACGGGCGTTCGTCGGCGGTGGCGCCGTGGACATGGCCACGCTTCACTCCGCCGCCGAACATCAGCACGCAGCCCGCGTCGGTGAAGTGGCGGTGCATGCCGTAATGTTTCAGCTCGGCGATCTTCTCCGGCACTTCCACCTGATCCTTCACTTTGTTGCCGGGTTTGCCCTCCATCATCATGTCGCGGCTGAACTCGCTAGCCAGGACGACGAGCGTCCGGTCGAGCAGGCCCCGTTCGTCGAGGTCGCGGATCAACTGGGCCACCGGCGAATCGATCATCTTCTTCATCGCGGCAGCCCGTGAATGCCCGTTCTCGTGCGTGTCCCAGTTCATGAATGGGATGTATTCCGTGGTGACCTCGATGTAGCGGGCACCGACTTCGCAAAGGCGACGCGCGAGCAAACAGCCAAGGCCGAAGCGGCCGAGGGTCTGTTCCTCATACTTCGCACCGAAGCGGTCGATCTTTGCGTCGAAGTCCTGCCCGGGCTGATAGGACGGCACGTATTTGCGGATGCTTTCCAACGGTTCCTGCGCGAGGTCGAAGGCTTTGGCCGCCGGCGAACTGAGCAGGCGATGGGCGTTGTCCATCGAGCGGACGAACGACTCCTTCTGATGGTCGCTGCCGTGGCGACCGACGGGCGAGGCGGCGAGCAGCTTTTTGTAGAACTTGTTCCGATCCTCGAAGCGGCCGGGCGTCATTCCCGCAGGCGGCTGGACGGCGGTGGCGGCTTGATCGGGAAACGGGACGTTGAACGGACCGTATTCGCTGCCCAGGAAACCGGCGGTGGTGAAGGCTTTCAGCTCTTCCGCTTCGCCGAGGTCCAGCCGCTGGCCGATGTTGATGAACGCGGGCACGGCCGGGTCTCGCGGACCGAGCCGTCGTGCAATGAACGCGCCGAGGTGCGGACAAGCGACCGTCTGAGGCGGCGTGTAGCCGGTGTGCCAATGGAACTGATGCCGTGAATGCAGGATGAAGCCGAGATCCGCCGCCGTGTAGGTGCGGATGAGCGTGCCTCGATCCATGATCGATGCGATCTGCTCCAGGCCTTCCGAGAACTTCACGCCGTCCAACGCCGTCGGGATGCTGGGGAAGGTGCTGAGAACCCGGTTGGGGTCCATGTCCTTCTCGAAGGGCTGATAGGCCTTCGGATCAAAGGTCTCGGTGTGGGCCATGCCGCCCGCCATCCAGAGAACGATCACCGTGTCGGCCGTCGGAGCGATGGTCTCCAGCGTTTCGTTGGCGAAGGCTTGGCGGGGAAAACCGGCGGCCAACGCTCCGAGCGTCGCGGCGCTGGCGGTTTTGAGGAAGTCGCGACGGGAATGCAGGTTCATGGCGGTCCTTCTCAGTAGATCAGTTGAAATTCGGGCTGCATCACGACGGCCCAGAGGAAGTCTTGGACGGATTCGGCGGACGGTGTTTTGCCGAGCAGATCCGAGGCGGCCCGGCGTTCGGCACGGGTCGGTGGGCGGCTGTAGGCAAGCTGATAGACACGTTCGGTCAGGTGCTTGGCGTCCACAACATCCTCCAGCAGGCGGGCGCTGCCGCGTTTCAGGATCTGATCCAGGGTCTTGCCATTGGTCAGCTCCAAGGCTTGGAGGGTGGTCGGTGTGGCTTGGCGAACGGTGACGAGCTGTTCGCGGTTCGGCCGGTCCAGGGCGGCCATCAACGGATCCGCCGCGACCAAGGACGCGCGGGCTTTGCCGTGAAGGGCTTCGACCTCGTTGGTTGACAGGCCAAAGGTCGCCTCCGGCTTCTCCTGCCACACGCCGGTCAGCTGCGAGACAGCGTCAACAAACTGTTCCGCTGTCAGACGCCGCACCAACGGGCCGCGAAAGACAAACTTGGCCCCCTCGGGGATCGATTCGTCCACGGCTTGGGCCTGATACGCTTTGGACGTGGTAATGACCGTCATGGTGTGGCGCAGGTCATATCCATGAGCCACAAGGTCTTCTGCCAACCAGTCCAAAACGGCAGGAGCCCATGACGGACCGTCCATCACATCCACGGGTTCCACCAAGCCACGGCCGAAGAACTTCTGCCACAGGCGGTTGACGATGGTGCGGGGCAGACGGCCGTTCTCTTTGGAGGTCAACAGCTTGGCGAGCTGTTCGGTTCGGTCGGCTTTGTTGGTCGATGGGGTGATTGTGCCCAGCTCCGGGTAGAGGAAACCGGGTTTAGCCATCTTGCCTTGGGGTTTGTCGCATTCAACCAGCTCCAAGGGATCGTCGGCATAGACCGCAGCCATGCTGTAGGCGTCGGCCAGCTTCCAGTCATCGATAAAGCTGTCGTGGCAAGAGGCACATTTGAGATTCACCCCCATGAATACCTGGGAAATGTTCTGAGCCGCTTGAATGGGAGGAAGCTGGCTGGCATTGACCGCCCCGCGCCAGACAATGCCCTTGGAAAACCCAATCGACGCCTCGGTCGGATGGATCAGTTCGGAGACGAACTGGCTATAGGGTTTGTTGGTCAGTAGGGATTGATAGAGCCAAGTGGTGATGTTGGTTCTGCCTTTATCGATGTAGCCGGTGCCTTTGTAGTCATTCCGGAGCAAATCATTCCAAAAAGTCAGCCAATGTTCCGCATAGCGGGTGTCCGCTTGGGCCAGTCCTTGGACCAAGGCTTGGCGTTTGTTCGGATTGGTATCGTTTTCAAAAGCCATCAAGTCCTCGGGTGTCGGCAACAAACCGATCAGATCAAGGTAGGCGCGACGCGCGAAGGCTCCATCGCTGATCGGTTTGCCGAGGCTGACGCGATTGGTGCGGAGGTAGTTGGATAGCAGGGCGTCGATGGGATGCGTCTCTTTAACGTTGGCCGGCAGTGCGACGGTGTTGGGGTGGAGATTGTGGGGAGCCTGTTTGGCGAAGTTGATTTCCTCGGGCCACGGCGCGCCTTGATCGATCCAAGCGCGGAGCACGCCTATTTGTTCAGGGGTCAGCGGGGCGCCTTTCTTCGGCATGATGCTGTCGGGGTCCAGGCCTGCAACCAGATGGATCAACAGGCTGTCGGCGCTTTTCCCGAGCTGAACGGAGTGTCCTCCATCGGATTGGCCGAGGAACAATGCGCGATTGTCCAAGCGAAAGCCGCCTTTGTCGTGACTGCGCCCGTGGCATTGCACGCACTTCTTTTCGAGGATGGGCTGGATCTCCTTCGCAAAGTCCACCTGATGGGTGGCGGGCGGCGGAAGCGTGCTCAGGTCTGCTGCGGCCAAGGCGGACATCGCCAGCCCGATGGCGCTCAGGAACGCGAGGAGGCAAAGCGGGGCTTTCATGAAGTGGGGAATTAGAGTATTTCGGGCCGACGGCATTCAAACGCATTTCGTGACGCCCGGCTCGCTCAATTGAGGGATGGCCGGATCCCCGAAATGGGGTTGGGCCGCGAAGTGTTCTTATGGCGTTTGTTCATCCGAAGAAATACGACGTGATCGTGGTGGGAGCCGGCCATGCCGGTGTGGAAGCCGCCTTGGCGGCTGCCCGCATGGGTTGTGAGACCCTGCTGCTGACGATCAACGCCGACACCATTGGCCAGATGTCCTGCAATCCAGCCATCGGCGGCTTGGCCAAAGGGCATTTGGTCCGGGAAATCGACGCCTTGGGCGGTGAGATGGGCAAATGCACCGATATGACCGGGCTTCAGTTCCGGATGCTGAACACCAAGAAGGGGCCGTCCGTGTGGGCTCCCCGAGCTCAGTGCGACAAGAAAGCCTACCAGTTCCGGATGAAATGGGTCTGTGAACGCACGGATCGGTTGGACGTGCGCCAAGCGCAGACGACGAGCTTGATCCTGAAGGATGGGGTAGTGAGCGGAGTGGGAACTTCGTTGGATGTGGAATACCACGGCACTTGCGTGGTGGTGACGACCGGCACCTTTTTGCGGGGATTGATGCACATAGGGTCCAACCAACAAAAAGGGGGACGTGCAGGCGAAGCGGCCGCGATGAGCTTGAGCGATTCCCTGAAGGAAGCTGGCTTGGAGCTGGGACGGTTAAAGACCGGCACCCCTCCCCGCCTATTGAAGAAGTCCATCGACTTTGCCCAGACCGGAATCCAGCCCGGAGATGAACCGGTGCCGTTTTTTAGCTACTGGAAAGATGATCTGTTCCACGTGGAACAAGAGGGGAGTTTGCCGGGAATAGAGCCCAAGAGCTTCGATCCGTTTTTCCCCACCCCGACGTTCCCGGGAGTGTTCCACGTGGAACGTGGAACACGCCACCCCGTTCCGCCTGGCAGCATCTTGGCCCAGATCGGGGGACAGTTGCCCTGTTACATCACCTTCACCACGGAACGAACGGCGGAATTGATCCGGGCCAATCTCCACAAGTCGCCGATGTATTCCGGGGTCATCGAAGGCATCGGGCCGCGCTATTGCCCGTCCATTGAGGACAAGATCGTGAAGTTCGCTGAGAAAGAGCGGCATCAGGTCTTTCTGGAGCCGGAAGGCATTGCGACCGACGAAATCTACGTGAACGGCTTTTCCACTAG
>CAMLMI010000270.1 GCA_946480965.1 uncultured Verrucomicrobiales bacterium
CCTCCTCGGTTTCACCGCGCAGCATCGTCGTCTGGTTGGCCACGCCGATGGCCTTGAGATGGAGGTCGGGATCGAAGCCCTCGGAATACGCGCCCTCGAACTTCTTCAGGAACTCCTCCCGGTTGCCGCCCTCGACGATGTAGCGGCAGACGTAGTCGGTCTCCTCCAAATTATAGACCACGAGGTAGTGGCTGTTCCCGGCGGTGGCTTGGGAGCTGGTCGCCTTGGTCTCCTCGTGCCAGGCCTTGCCGTGGATGATGCTGGTGACCTTCTCCTGGGAATACTCGCGCACCCGGCGCCAGACGCGCATCACGTCGCCGCAGGTGGTGTCCACGATCTCGCAGCCCTTGGACTGGAGCTTGATGCGGGTGGCGACCTCGGTGCCGAAGGCGGGGATGATGACCACGTCGCCGGGCTTCACGATCTCCAGATCGGCATCCGTGGGTTTGCTGGCGATGCTCCGGATGCCCATGTTGCGGATCTGGTCGTTGACCTCCGGGTTGTGGATGATCTCGCCGAGGAGATGGATGGGATGCGGCTCGGGGAAGACCTTGCGCGCGGCGTAGGCGAGGTCGATGGCGCGCTCGACGCCGTAGCAAAAGCCGAACTCCTTGGCCAAGCGGATGGTGACCTTGCCGGTAGCGGTGAGCTTGGAGCCGTTGGCGCGGATGCGGTCCACCAGTTCGCTGCGGTAGTGGGACAACACCTGGGCCTGCACGACCTGCATCACGTCGGGCCGGCGGAGATTGATCTTTTTGGGCGCGGTAGGCGCAGCCGATGACATACGGGAAAACCCTAACAGCCGAACCCGGTGCGTCCACGCCGAAGTTTCCCGGCGGCCACGCGACGGTTCGAAGAACCCTCTTGGATTTGCGGGCACCTCCTGAAACCCACCCCTGAGCCCCTCCGAGGAGGGGAACCGGGAACGCGTGTCAGGCGGTCGAACGGTGTCCTGCCTTATCCCCTCCTTGGAGGGGGTAGGGGTGGGTTCCGCAGCCCCGCCGGAGCCGAATCAACCCACCGCCACCGGCCGCGCCTTCGCGGTGAACCGGGCCACTGCGCCCCGGTTCACTTCGCCGGTCAGTTCCAATTCACCGCCGAGCGCGCGGGCCAAGAGGCCGACCAGCGGCAGGCCCAGCCCAATCCCCGTGTTCGAGCGGTTCATCGCGCCGTCCACCTGGGCGAAGGAGATCTTGATCCATTCCTTCTGCTCAGGGCTCAGGCCAATGCCCGTGTCCTCGACCCGGAACTCCAGGCCTTCGCGCCACGTCCCGGCGCGGAGCGTGACCGAACCCTGCGGGGTGAACTTCACCGCGTTGTCCACCAGCGGGGCCAGGGTCTTGCGGATCAGCGTCGCCGGTCCGTGCCAGCAGTTCACCGGCAGCGGTCCGGGAGCGACGCGGAGGTCGAGCCCCTTGGCCTTCGCGGCCGGGGACTTCTCCCGCAGGACGTCGTCGAGCAGGGCCAGCGGATCGAACTCGGTCTCCTCCACCTTCAGCTCGCCGGTCTCGCTGCGGTTGAAGTCCAGCACCTGCGACACGAGCCGCAGGAGCCCCTGCGTGCATTCGCCCGCGCCGGTGACGAACTCGCGCTGCTCCTCGTCCAGCGGCGTGTCCTTCAGCAGCTCGATGATGCCGTAGATGCCGTTGATCGGCGTGAGCAGCTCGTGGCTCACGTTGGAGAGGAACTCGCTCTTCACCTGGTTCGAGCGCACCAGCTCGTGGGTGCGCGCGCGGATCAGCCCTTCCAGCGCCTCGGTGCGCGAGTCCGCCAGGCGCGCCAGGTTCCACTTCTCCGTCAAGGCGTGCGCCATCTGGACCACCTCGATCTTGTCGAAGGGTTTCTTCAGCACCAGCCAACGGTCGCGGGTGCCCAGGGCCCGCTGGATCTCGTCCCAGCTCCGGTCCGAGTAGGCCGTGCAGATGACCATCTCCATCTGCGGATCGGCCTCCCACAGCTTTTGGATCGTGGTCATGCCGTCCCAGCCGGGCGGCATCCGCATGTCCACGAAGGCCATCGCGAAGGGCCGCTTCGCCTGGAGCGCGGCGCGGACCTTTTCCAGCGCCTCCTCGCCCTGGTGCGCGGAGGCGATCTCGAACTCCATCGTCGGGAGGTCGGCCATCGGTGCGTGGGCCGCGTCGTCGCCGAACAGCGCGGCGGCGGCGGCGTCCAGCTCCGAAGCGGTGTTGGTGCCGGGGAGCAGGATCTTGCGGAAGTCCTCGTGGATCGCCGGATTGTCGTCGATGACGAGGATGCGGCGGTTCATGGCGGGGGCGGACGGGTTCATGCGGCGGGAACGGATGGGGATGCCACGGGCAGCTCGAGGGTGAAGACGGCCCCCTGCCCGGGGCCGTCGCTGTGGACGCGCAGGTCGCCCTTCATCTCGCGGGCGGCCAGGACGCTGGTGTGGAGGCCGAAACCGTGGCCTTCCTTCTTCGTGGTGAAACCGTGCTGGAAGATCTTCGCGAGGTTCTCCGCCGAGATGCCCACGCCGTTGTCGGCGACCTCGATGCCCACGCGGTCGCCGTCCAGGCGGCGGATCGAAACGCGGATGCGCTTGTCCGGCCGCTCCACCGCGAGCGTCGCCTGCTTGGCGTTGCGGACGATGTTCACCAGCACCTGGAGCACGCGGTGGCGGTCGGCCACGATGTCCGGCACCGGCGCGTAGTCGCGCACCACCTCGATGTGGTGGCGGTTCAGCCCGGCTTCGGCCAGCTTGAGGGCGTCGTCCATCAGACCCGCGGCGGACAAGGGCTCGGCCATGCCGAAGACCTTCGCGTAGCCCTGCTGCATGGCGACGATCTGTTTGATGTGCTCGACGTTCGTCGCGAGCGTGTCCATCTCGCCGCGCAGCACCAGGTTCTCCTCTTCCAAATGGTCGGAGAGCTGGCCCAGGAAGGACGGCAACACCCGCGCCTTTGGGTCGTCGGAGAAGAACCTCGGCAGATCGCCCGCGTGGCTCTTCAGCAGATCGGCCGAGCGGCGCAGGTGCGGCAGGCGGGACTTGGTCAGGCGCTCCTTTACCTCGCTGGCGGCGATGTTCACGCTGTTCAGCACGTTGCCGACGTTGTGCAGCACGCCGGTCGCGACCTCCGCCATGCCGGCCTCGCGGGAGGCGCGGATGAGCTGGTCGTTCAGTTCGCGCAGCTTGCGGTCGGCCTCGTGGCGGTGGGAAATGTCCTCGACCGTGCCCTCGCAGCAGACCACCTGGCCGGTGGCCGCGTCGCGGATCAGGCGCGCGTTCTGCACCACATGGATGATCGATCCGTCGCGGCGCTTCAGGCGGGACTCGAATCCGCGCACGTGCCCGTCCTCGGTCATCCTCTGCCAGAACCGCTGCCGGTCCCCCGGATCGGCCCACACGTCGGTGGCCAGGTTCAGGCGGCGCGTTTCCTCCTCGCCCGTCTGGCCCAGCATCGCGACCAGGTGCGGGTTCACCACGAGGATCTCGCCCGAGGGCGTGGTCTGGAAGATGCCGATGGGCGCGTTGTTCACCAGGTTCCGGTGCCGCTCCTCGCTCAGCCGCAGATCCTCTTCGGCGCGGCGGCGCTCGGCGATCTGCGATTCCAGGTCGCGCGTCCGTTCCCGCACGCGGTTCTCCAGATCGGCCATGAGCGCTTGGCGCTCGTGCTGGTGCTCGCAGATCTCGCGCATCTCGCGCCGCGACATGACGCAGGCCCGGATCAGCACGATGTCCTCGAAGACCACCCACGCCGCGTGTTCCACCGTGCGCCAGACCGAGGCGTAGGCCACGCCATAGACCGACTCCGGAAACCACAGCCCGCGCAGCAGGTGGTCCACCGCCACCACCGCCGTGGCCGTCGGGATGATCCGCCAGTCGCGGTAGAGAACGAGGAAGGCGAGCGAGCCGAAGACATGGAAATGCGTCTCGATCCGGCCGCCGCTCAAATGGATCAGCAGGCTGGAGAAGCCCAGCTGCGCCGCCGCCACCACATGGCGCGTCAGCACCTCGCCGGGCATCCGCCAGATCAGCAGCAGCGGAAACGCGCACAGCCCCGTCCCCAGCGTCAGCGCCGCGACCAGATGCGGATGCACCGTGCTCGAAGCGCCGGACCATGCGCGGGGCGAAACCCACAGCGCGAACGCGATGGCCAGCAGCCATTGCACCGCCAGCAGCACGGCGAAGAGCCGGTCGGCCCGGCGTGCGACCCGGTGCTCGAACGCGCGGAACAGCTCCTCGGCCGAAGTCCCGGTGATAGCCTGCGTCCCGTTCCGGTCCCAGAACGCGGCGTGCTGGCTGGATGGCGCGGAGCTCATGGCCGGGAAGGGTTCTCCGCATCCTGGATGGCGCAGCCGAACACCGGGGCAGCGGTGGCCGCCCGGGACCGGTCTTTGCCGGCGAGGAAATCCCGCAGCGTCCCCTGGCCGGCGGTCTCGCCGCGATGCCCCCGCCCCGGCGTCACCCCACCGGAAAAGACGAGCCGGTCCGCGGAGTCATACACCAGCACATGGCCCGAGGTGCGGGCCCCGAGCCGTTCCGCCAAACGCCCGTCGGGATCGGCCACGATGCGGGGATGGAACCGCGCCAAGGGGCCCGGTGCCTTGGGCTCCGGCCAATCCTGGGCGCCCTGCTCGGGCACGAAATCCAGCACCGCCAGATCGAACGCCTCGGGCGTCCAGCCCAGCAGATCGGCCAGCTCGTCCGCCGTGGCCGAGGAGCACGAGCAACGCGGATGCAGCGCCACGAGCACGAGGGCCCGGCCCGGTGCGCGCCAAGGGCGCAGCTCCGCCAGCAGAACATCGGAAGCCGCGCCCGCCGCGCCCGGTTTCTGGGAAAAGGCCAGCAACTGGTGGTATCCCGCCACCAGGCCGGCTACCCACAGCAATCCGGCCGCCACATACGTCGCCCGTTTCAGACCAAACATCGTAGCAGTTCATCGGACCGATCCGCTCGCCGCCTGAGACGATTTTGTCCTGGTCGCGGAAAAAGAGAGCCGACGCCGCGAGGATTCCGGACCGCTTGGCGGAGACCACGCCGGGACTACAGATCCAGTCCAATCACCTGCCCCGCCTCCGTCCGCGTCAGCGCAGCCAGCATCTCCTCGAACCGGGGAAACACGAAGCTGTAGAGGCACACGCCGGTTTCGCTGCCGAACAAGCCCACCTGCGCCGTCCCGTTTCCGTGGACCAGCTTGAGCCGCCTGTTGCCCAAACCCGCCAGCTCCGCCACCAACCGCCGCAGGGCTTCGGGATCGAACGAGGCTTGGTTCTCACGGAACGCTCCAAGGCTCATCACCACCAGCGGCCCGGTGATGCTCCAAACCATCGCATCGTGCCGGGATGCGACCTCCACGACCGACCGAATGCCAACGGCGATCTCCCCAACTTCGGCGCCTTCGATCCACGCCAGGACGATGCCGAGATGAGCCGGTCTCGGTTCCGCGATTTTGAGGGGAGCTTTGTCCAGAACCGCTTCCGCCGCCTCGGGTGAAACGATCTTCGAGAAGATCGCTCGCACCCTTTGCTTCTCGTCGGTGGGCCTTCCCGCCTTTTTGCGAAGAAAGCCAAGCATCAGGCCTCCACCGGCTCCGTCCGCTTCGCCGCCAAGTGCTCCGCCAGGCTCGTGGCCGAAACCGCCAACCCTTCGGCCGCGATGGCGGAGAGGATGCGCTCCTCGTTCATGATGAAACGGTCGCGCTTGTAGAGCAGGTAGTTCTCCCGTTCGCCATCCGGCGTGAGGTTGATCGTGCAGAGGTTCGCGCCCGTGGCGAGGCCGCGCCGGTAGCCCGCGCCGGGTTCGGCGATGTTCAACGCGCTCACCGCCGGAATCACCCAGTCGGGCCGCATCAGGCGCATCGCCGCCATGCCGTTCAGCGCCCAGTCCACGCCCGCCGCCGTTGCACCGGAAAGAGGCGTGGCTTCGCCGGGCACGAACGGGCTCACGCTGCATCCGCTCAACGGCAACGAGTCCGCCAAGCGCAGATTCTCCAGCATGTCCTCAGCGCTCTGGCCCGGCAGCCCGGCGATGAAGCCGGAGCTGACGTTCCAGCCCAGGCTGGCCAGCAGCCGGATGTGCTCCAGCCGCTCCGGCTGCGTGCCCGGCGCGAAGTGCGCGCGGTAGGCCTCGGGCGAGGCGATCTCGAACTTGATGATGTAGATCGACGCTCCGGCCTCGGCCAAGGCGCGGTAGAGATCGGCGTTCAAGGTGCCGAGGCAGACGCTCAACCCGAGCGAGGTTTCGCGCCGCAGCGTCTTCAACAGGGGCAGGATGACTTCCTCGACCGCGCGGGGATCTTCGCCGGTCTGGATGTTGAGATCCGTCATGCTGGCCGGGCGATGGTTGAGGATCAGCTCGGCGATGGGCTCGGCTTCGGCGCGGTAGCGGGCGAGGGCGCGGTTGTCGCGGCGCATCCCGCAGTAGGCGCAGTTCTCGCGGCAGTAATTGGAGACCTCCACCACACCACGAACGAAGGCGCGCCGACCGAAGACCCGGTCCCGCACCGCCGCCGCGCGCGCGTGCAGCTCGCGCTGGCGGTCGCCGGTGGCGGCCACGTCGGCCAGGGTGGGGACAAAACGCTCGGTCATCGCGCCCAATCTGCCGGGCGGCGCAGGGCAGGGCAAACCTTGGGTGAAG
>CAMLMI010000271.1 GCA_946480965.1 uncultured Verrucomicrobiales bacterium
GCTCTAAAACGGAGCGCCGGGCTCAGACCCGGTTCGGCACCACGAAGGGAGCGCGGTATTCGCGGCGGAGCAGCGCGTTGGCGGCGGCGTTGCCGGGGAAAGTCTCGGACTGCGGGTCCATCGTCAGCACGGGCCCGAGCGTGACGCGGTCCTTCATCACATCGACCTCGTTGGCGGCCAAGTGGGCCAACATGCGCTGGAACGTTTCCTCGGCTCCGGCCTCGGCCTTGATCGCCTCGCGCACGGCTTCGGGCGACGCCAGTTGGCCCAGGCGATAGGAGATGTTGCCGGTATGGCAGAGCGCGCTGGAGAGATGGCCCTCCAGAATGTCGGCGTTCAGGTCGGCGGATTTCCGGCTGCGCATGGCCTTGAAGAAATTGGCCATGTGGTTCGTGGCTCCCGACCACTTCTTCAGCTCCTTGCCGTCGCGGTCATAGGCCTGGGCGCTGGTGTAGTTGGGCACCAGCACATGGCCGCCCTCGCACTCGATGACCACCGAGACACTGCCGCCCCGGTAAACGTCCATCTTCGTGTCGCCCTTCTTCGTCGGCAGACCGCGCACCTCGAAGATGAGCGGAGCCTTGTCGTAGTCCTGATAGACGAACTGCGTGTTGGGCGTCTCGCCGTCGTCCACGTAGCCGAGGCGTCCGCCCACGCTGAAGACGCGCGGGGCCAAGGCGTCTTCGCCCAGGAACCAACGGGCGATGTCCATCTGATGGATGCCCTGGTTGCCGAGGTCGCCGTTGCCGTAGTGCCAGACCCAGTGCCAGTCGTAATGAACGGGGCCGAACTTGGCCTGGTTGCGGTGCGGCGGCACCAACGGGGCCGGTCCGCTCCAGAGATCGTAGTTGATGGAGTCGGGAACGGCCTGCGGACCGGAGGTCTTGCCGATGCTCGGACGCGGCTTGTAGCAGAGCCCGCGCGCGATCCGGATCTTGCCGATGTTCCCGGCCTGGACCCACGCGACGGTCTCGCGGATGGCGTGGCTGGAACGGGACTGGGTGCCGGTCTGGACGATGCGGTCGTATTTGCGCGCCGCCTTCACGAGCTGGCGGCCTTCCCAGACGTTGTGGGAAACGGGCTTCTCCACATAGACGTCGTGCCCGGTCTGCACGGCCCAAATCGCACCGAGAGAATGCCAGTGGTTGGGCGTGGCGAGGATGACGGCGTCCAACTGCCCGCTCTCGTGCATCCGGCGGCAGTCCTCGAACTGGAGCACCTGCTCCCCGCGCTTCTCCGCCTCGCCCACTCGACGGGCGAGCACCTTGGAATCCACGTCGCACAACGCGGCGATGCGGACCTTTTCACCCGCTTCGGCGGCCCGCAGCGTGTCCTTGATCAGGTCGCCCGCGCGGCTATTCAAACCGACGACGCCGACGCGGATGGTGTCGTTCGCGCCGATGACGCGCTTGTAGGAGGCCGCGCCCATGCCGGTCGCGCAACCGGCAAAGGACGAGGCCAGCGCGAGGCCGGCGCCGCCGAGCAGCGTGTTCTTGAGAAAGCGCCTCCGGGAGGTCTGGGGATGCGTGGTGCTCATGGTTCTGGGAATCGGTTGGGGTCAGCGTTTCGTGGAAGCCTTCAGGTAGTCGGCGTGCAGCCGTTCAATGCCCGCCGCCTTTTCGTCGCCTTCGGCGAACACCACGCGGTAGCGGAAAGTGACGCTCTGCCCGGCCGCGATCTTCAAATCGCCGAGATCCTTCTGGTCGGGCTTGTTCTCAAAATAGTGCTGGCCGAAGGGATTCGCGGCGAAGAGGCCGTAGTCGCGGACATGCCACCAGGTCGGGTAACGCGGGTTCTGCGGATGGTCGAAGATGGCGACGCCCATCGTCTTCCCTTCGGCGGGTCCGTAGTAATAGACCCAGTCGGCCTTCTTGCCCCAAGTCCGGGCCTCGCGTTTGGCCTCCTTCGCCGCCACCACGGACGCGCCGTCGTCGCGCACGCCGGTGCTCATCACGATGTGGCCGTCGCCCGGCTGGGGTTTCTGGCCGCGGACCTGGAGCTTGAGCGCGCGCATCGTCTCGGCCACGCGCACGGCCAGGAAACCGTCCTTGTCGTCGCCGAAAACCACGTCGCCGTGCGTCGCCTTCAGCGTGATCTCCCAGTCCACGAACTTGGTCGTGCCGTTCCCGCTGAAGCGCAGCGTGCGGACATCGGAGCAGACGGTTTTGCCGTCGTTGCCGACCCACTCGTTCTCCGAGGTGATCTCGCCTTCCTTGCCACCGGCGATCTTGAGGAACCGTTTGTGGACGATCTTGCCGACCCCTTCGCGGTCCACCCAAAAATTCTGCCCGTTCACCCGCTGGTGGCCGAGCCACATGCCGCGATGGTGCGGATGGTCGCGGTCTTCGCCTTCGACTTCCTTCATCGGGAAATGGCGCGTCATGTTCACGCCGCCGGGACCGAGCACCGGATAGAAAAACGGCCGGGGCACGTTCTGGAACTGGTATTCGGTGAAAGGCTGCCCACCGATCTCGACGACGACCCGTCCGCCGTTTTCCGCGACCGTGACCGGAAGGAACGCGCCCGAAAGCGTCGCCGGCTGCGCCGATCCCGAAGCGAGGGCGGGCTCATTGGGCCGCAACGGCGTGGTGACGGGAGATGTCGGCGTCTCGGCCGCCCGGAGACCGCCCGCAACGGATGAAAACAGCACGACAGCGGCGAGGAACTTCGCTCGGGGAATCATGCCGGGCAGTCTTGAAGCAATGCCGCATCGGTCAATGGCATTTTTCTTCCGGCGGCCCGGACTTTGGCTCGGGTCATCCCTGGATTCTGCACCCGCGCCTGTCGGCGCGACCGCTCCGCTTCAATCCCTCTTCTCCGAAAAGAGCCGACGGATGATCTCCTCCACCGGCACTTCCTGGATGTCGATGTCCTTCACCGGATAGCGGTCCAGCAGCGTCTTGCAGGCGGCGATCACCCGGTCGCGTTTCACCTTCAGCGTGACCCCGGCGGCGGACGACTCCGTGACCTCGCCCAGCTCCGCCAGGGCCGCCGCCTCGCACTTGCAGTCCCCTTCCCACCGGATGGTCACGAGCTTGAAGTCGGCGAAGCGGTCCAGCACGTCGGACAACCGGCCGTCGAAGAACAGCTTCCCGTGGTCGATGATGACCACCCGCTCGCACAGTTCCTGGATGTCCGCCATGTAGTGGCTCGTCAGCACGATGGTCGTCCTGCGCGTGGCGTTGTGGTGCTTGAGGAACTCCCGGACGGTCTTCTGCGAGACGACGTCGAGACCGATGGTCGGCTCGTCGAGGAAGAGCACCTTCGGCTGGTGCAGGAGCGACGCGATCAGCTCCATCTTCATCCGTTCCCCCAACGACAGCTCGCGCACCATCACGTTCAGCTTGTCCCGCACCGCGAGCAGCTCCGTCAGCTCGTCCACCGTCTTCCGGAACACGGCGGGATCGAGCCCGTAGATCTTCGCGTTCAGCTCCAGAGATTCCCGCGCGGGCAGGTCCCACCAGAGCTGGTTCTTCTGCCCGAGGAGCAGCGCGAACTGGCGACGGAACGCGTCCTCTCGCTTCCATGGCACATGTCCCAGCACCAGCGCCTCGCCCGAGGTGGGATACAGCAGCCCCGACAGCATCTTCAGCGTCGTCGTCTTGCCCGCGCCGTTCGGGCCGAGAAACCCGATGAATTCCCCCTCCTCCACAGCGAACGACACCTCCCGCACCGCCGTCGTCGTTTCGTAGGCGCGACGGAACAGCCCCTTCACCGCCCCGGAAAACCCCGGAGCCTTCTTGTAGGTGCGGAACGTCTTGGTGAGCCCGCGGACTTCGATGACCGGCATCCGCCCACGCTGTCGGACACCCCGCACCGGGGCAAGCGGAGAGGGACCGGGACCGTGGGCCGCGCCCCGTCTTTCTCTTCAACGGAATCATGGCCGCCCGACAATTTCTCCGTGCGCTTTTCCCCTCCGGCGGCTGCCCTAGCCTGAAACGCAATGGCACCGGACAACGAACTGCTCGCCCGCTGGCTCCGCACCCGCTCGGAACAGGACTTCGCCGAACTCGTCCAGCGCCATCTCGCTATGGTCCACTCCGCCGCGCTCCGCGTGGTCAACGGCGACCGCCACCTCGCCGACGACGTCGCCCAGACCGTCTTCGCCGACCTCGCGCGCAAGGCGCGCAGCCTGACCGACCGCCCCTCGCTCGCCGGTTGGCTCCACACCAGCGCCCGCTTCGCCGCGATGGGTCTGCTGCGCGGCGAACACCGCCGCCGCCAACGCGAACAGGAGGCCCTTTCCATGCCGCAAGATCCCGCCGCCAGCGACGCCCCCGCCTGGTCCGAACTCCAGCCCGTGATCGACGTCGCCATCGGCGACCTCTCGGCCAAGGACCGCGAGGCGCTGCTCCTGCGCTACTTCGAGAACCGCTCCCATCGCGAGATCGGCGAACTCCTCGGCCTGACCGACAACGCCGCCCGAATGCGTGTCGAACGCGCCCTCGACAAGGCCCGCAGCCTTCTCGCCAAACGTGGCATCACTTCCAGCACCTCCGGCCTCGCCGCCGCGCTGCTGGCCCACGGCACCCTCGTTACCACGACCGTCACCGCCGCGCAGATCACCACCGCCGCACTGACCTCGGCCGCCGCCGCCGGTCCGGGCTTCACCCTGCTCCACCTCATGACCGCCACCCAGCTCAAGACCGGCCTCGCCGTCACCGCCCTCGTCGCCGGACTGTCCGTGCCCTTGGCCTTGCAGCACCGCGCCAATGCCGAGCTGAGAAGCCAGAACGCCACCTTGAACAACCAGTTGATCCGTCTCACGGAGCTGGAAGCGGAGAACAATCGGTTGCGTGGTTTGGCAGTTGCCGATGCCGAGCTGGCAACGCTTCGATTGGAGGTCCAGGAGTTGTCACGGACACGAGAGCAGCTCCTCTCACTCCAGGAAGAGAACACCAAACTGCTTGAACAAGCACAGAGCCTACAGCGGGAGCTGGCAGCCATACAGCAAGACAAGCTGAGGCGAGAAGACGCCGACTGGCGCAAAGAATTCCGCAACAAGAAAAGCACCTACATCGCGTTGTTGACTCAAATCGTCCTTGCCTACGCCAACGCGAGAGATGGCCAACTGCCGGACAGCATCGCGGAACTCAGGGCATATCTGGACAACGATTCTTTAGACGACCCAAAGCAAGAAGCCCTCATTCGAGCGTTTCAACAGAGGGAATCGGACTGGGGGCTTTCCCTGGATGACTTGGAACTGGTCACAACAGGAAACCTTTTCGACCTTCCAGATCCAAAATCGGCTGTTCTGTTACGGGACCGGAATCCCGTGGAAATGCGAGGAGGCTACACCCTCACGATGCAGAGCTTTTCCAATGGAAGCGTCTCGGCCAACGAGAAGGCTCCAAACGGAGATTCACGATCAGGGAGCAGCATTTCCATCCCAATGACCTTTCCCGGTCCGAAGTAGTCATCGGGAGCGATAGCCACCGAATCAGGAAGCGTTCATGGAACAGACTTGGCTGTGGCCCATGTTGGGCACGAAAGGCTCGATAGTGTTTGCGCGATTTCCCTCTGGCCCCGGACCCGAAGCCGCGCTACCCCTAGGGCCATGTCAGGCCTAGGCAAATTGATGAAGCAGGCTGCGCGGATGCAGCAGCAGATGACCGAGATCCAGGCGGCCCTCGCCAAGCGCACCGTCGAGGCCACCAGCGGCGGCGGCGCCGTCAAGGTGACCGCCAAGTGCGACGGCACCCTCGCCGCGATCAAGATCGACCCCGCCGCGCTTTCCCCCGACGACGCCCAGATCCTCGAGGACATGCTCCTCAGCACCGTCAACCAGGCGCTCGACAAGGCCAAGGCCATCTCCAACGAGGAGATGAGCCGCGCCACCCAGGGCTTCAACATCCCGGGTTTGATGTAGCCGACGGCGACCCGCCTGAGCGTTCGGCGTTGGACGTTGGGCGTTCGTTGTTCTCCCCGATCCGGATGCCCTCCCTGCCCGAACCCATCCTCCAGCTCACCGCCGCGTTGGCGCAGCTCCCCGGCATCGGGCCGCGTTCGGCCGAGCGGCTGGCGCTGCATCTCGTGCAGAGCGACGCCGCTTCGGTCCAAGCCCTGGCCGAGGCGTTGCTCCAGGCCAAGGAACGCGTCCGCCTCTGCTCCGTCTGCGGCGCGTTGACCGAGGCCGATCCCTGCGCCTTCTGCACCGATGCGCGGCGCGACGGCCACATCGTCTGCGTCGTCGAGCGCGCCACGGACCTGCTGAACATCGAGAAGTCCGGCAGCTTCCGGGGCCGTTACCACGTGCTCGGCGGCCGCCTCTCCCCGCTGAACGGCGTCGAGCCCGAAGACCTGCGCATCGCCGATCTGGAGCGCCGCCTCGGCGCAGAGCCCATCGAGGAACTGATCCTCGCCCTTGGCACCGACGTGGAAGGCGACGCCACGAGCCACTACTTGGCCAAGCGTTTCAACCGCGAGGGGCTGAAAGTTTCCCGCCTCGCGCGTGGTCTCCCCGCCGGTAGTGGCCTGGAATTCGCCGACGAACTGACCTTGGCCCGCGCCCTGGAAGGCCGCAGCGCCGTGTCCT
>CAMLMI010000272.1 GCA_946480965.1 uncultured Verrucomicrobiales bacterium
CCGCGCCCGCCAAGGCCCGGAGCGCGCCGTCCATTCCGGGAAAGAGATGCAGCGGCCAGGTGGTTTGGCCGGCTTGGTCGTTCTCGGGCTTGGTGACGACCGCCTCGGTGACGTAGCCGCTGTCGACGAGGACTTCCTTCACGGAGGCGACGACGGGGGCGATGGTTTCGACGATGGGAACGGGCTGGTGCTTGTCGTGGGTAACGTGCTGGCCGACGATCAGTCGGCTCTCGATCTAGACGGTGGCCTGGGCATTGCGGGCTTGTTCGAAGGGGCCCTAGCTGCCGACGGGCATGATGCGGCTCTTTGGGGCGGTGAAGTAGTATTGGTGCTTCGGGGCCGGAGGCATCGGAGTGGGACTCCACCTCGGCGTGGGCTTGGGCGAGGACTGCTTTGCGGGCGTTACGGCGGGCGAGTTCGCGCTCAATGGTCAGGCCGTCCTGCTGCGGCGTGCTGTCGGCCGCCTCGGCTTGGGGCCAGGAACTGCTTGATCTCCAGCCCGACCTGGCGGAGCTGTTCGCCGGCGCGTCCGTAGCTGACGGCGCGTGGCGGCGGCGTGGCCAATCCAAGTGGTCCTCCGGCACCCAGTCGCGCAGACTCGGGGGCACAGCAGCGGGCGTTTCGGTCCACAGTCACGAAGCGGGCGGCCATGCTCCCTTCGCTCCACGGGCCGTGCCGGGGTTCATTCTTCGTTCACCTTTCTTGCGACCTTGCCCGGTATGTTGCCGGGCGAAGTCCGATCAGGCTGCTAGGAAAAAGGCCGCATGCTAGTCGGGTTTGACGGACTTTTGGGGCCATTACCGTTCGGATCGAGCGTGACGAAGAGCATATCATTTGGACGGAGTTCAGCCATGAGAATGACTCAAAGGATGGACTACGGGAACTTGGCCCGTTCGGGTTCAACCCCATGGATTTTTGGGCTTTATTCCGTCCGCTTTTTCAGGGTCGTCTGCCGAAGCGATGAGGACAGACGAACCGAATCTCCGCCCCTGCCGCTCCTGTCGAAACGCAGAGACATTTTTCCGCGGCGCCTTGGTCGGAGAAGCGGTTAACCGATGCCAAGCTCGCGAGGCCGTTCCTAACAAAGAACATCACGGGCTGCTCCGAAATGTTCCGGAGGAACCCGTGATGCTTGTGGTCTGGCTATTCGAGCCGGGGCGGTTTGGCGGCAGGCTTCAGACCTGTCTCGAACCCGGAACCGGCTCCCAAGTTACGAGCAACCGAGGCTTTCGCCGCAGTTCAGGCACTTGTAGCAGGCACCGTTGCGGACGGCGATATGACCGCAGGTCGGGCAACTCGGGGCGTCCTGCATGTTCTCGAAGGTGCTGGTGAGGCTGACCTTCACGGAACCATTGCCTGGAACGGCTTTCGCGGCGGGCTTGGCGGACACGGCGGCAAGGGCGGCTTCGGCCTCTTCGGAAAGCGGCAGGTCAGCGACCGGCCGGTTCACTTTTTTTTTGAGCTCTTCGATCAGGCCCGGCATCTGGAGTTCCTGCTGGCCGCGCACGGGCGAATTCGCCTCGCGATAGCCGGGGAGGAACTGGAACGCCAACCAGCGGAAGATGTAGTCCGTGATGGAGGTGGCGTTGCGGATCTCGGGGTTCTTGGTGAAGCCGCTGGGCTCGAAACGCTGGTGGCTGAACTTCTTCACCAGCGCTTCCAGCGGCACGCCGTATTGCAGCGACATGCTGGTGAGCGTGGCGATGGAGTCCATGAGGCCGCCGATGGTGGAGCCTTCCTTGGCCATGGTGATGAACATCTCGCCGGGCTGTCCGTTCTCGAAGAGGCCGACGGTCAGGTAGCCTTCGTGGCCGGCGATGTCGAACTTGTGGTTCAACGCGGCGCGGGTCTCAGGCAGGCGACGGCGCAGCGGCTGGCCGGTGGCCTTGCGGAGCTGGGCGATCTCGTTCTCCAACTCGGCGACGCGGCCGGTGAGAGATTCGACCTCGGCGGAAGCCACGGTGGCTTTCTCGCCGCCTTCGTTGGTCTTCTTGGTGTTGAGCGGCTGGGAACGCTTGGAGCCGTCGCGGTAGATGGCGACGCACTTCAAGCCCATCTTCCACGCATCGACATAGGCGTTGCGGATGTCGGCGACGGTGGCGTCGTTCGGCATGTTGACCGTCTTGGAGATCGCACCGGAGATGAACGGCTGGGCGGCGCCCATCATGGCCAAGTGGGCCTTGTAGTGGATGCTCCGCTTGCCCTTGTGGGCCTTGAACGCGCAGTCGAAGACGGCCAAGTGCTCGGGCTTGAGCCCGGACTTGATGACGGAGCCGTTGTCCTCGACGTCCTCGATGGTGTCGTGCTTTTCGATGTGGGCTTCGATGGCCTTCACTTCGGCGTCGCTGTAGCCGAGGCGACGGAGCGCTTCGGGCACGGTGCGGTTCACGATCTTCAACATCCCGCCGCCGGCGAGGAGCTTGTATTTCACCAAGGCGATGTCGGGTTCGACGCCGGTGGTGTCGCAGTCCATGAGGAACGCGATGGTGCCGGTGGGCGCGAGGACGGTGACCTGGGCGTTGCGGTAGCCGTGCTGCTGGCCCTTGGCCAAGGCGCTGTCCCAGACGCGGCGGGCTTCGTCCTTGAGGAAGGCGAAGTCGCGGCTCGGCTGGATGTTCTCCACGGCGTCGCGATGCTGCTGGATGACGCCGAGGGTTGATTCGACGTTGTCCTTCTTCAGCGGCTTGTCCACGCCGGAGCAACGGGCGTCTTTGTAGCCGGCGAAGGGTCCGGTGATCGCGGCGATCTCGGCCGATTGCTCGTAGGCGTGCCCGGTCATGATCGCGGTGATCGCGCCGGCGAGAGCGCGGCCTTCATCGGAATCGTAGGCCAGTCCATAGCTCATGCAGAGCGAGCCGAGATTGGCATAGCCGAGGCCGAGCGTGCGGAAGATGTGCGAATTCTCCGCGATCTGCTTGGTGGGGTAACTGGCGTTATCGACCAAAATTTCCTGCGCCGTGATGTAGATGCGGACGGCAGCCTTGAAGCGTTCCACGTCGAAGCTGCCGTCGGCCTTCTTGAACTTCATCAGGTTCAACGAGGCCAGATTGCACGCCGTGTTGTTGAGGAAGACGTATTCGGAGCAGGGGTTCGTCGAGTGGATCGGCTCGGTGCCCTTGCAGGTATGCCACTTCTGGATCGCGCCGTCATACTGGAGTCCGGGATCGCCGCAAACCCAAGTGCCTTCGGCGATCTGGTCGAGCATCTTGGAGGCGTCCTTTTTCTCCAGCGGTTTGCCGGTGAGGCTGGCCTTGGTCCACCACTCCTTGCCGTCGAGGGCGGCCTGCATGAACTCGTCGGAAACCCGGACCGACAGGTTTTCATTCTGATACATCACGGAGCCGTAGGCCTCGCCGTTGAACGAACCGTCGTAGCCCTGTTCGATCAGCGCCCAAGCCTTCTTCTCTTCCTTCGCTTTGGCGGTGATGAATTCCTCCACGTCGCCGTGCCAATCGCGGATGGTGTTCATCTTGGCGGCGCGACGGGTCTTGCCGCCGGACTTCACCACGTTGGCGACCTGGTCATAGACCTTCAGGAAGCTCATCGGGCCGCTGGGACGTCCACCGCCGGACAATTTCTCGCGGCTGCTGCGGATCGGAGTCAGGTCGGTGCCGGTGCCGGAGCCGTATTTGAAGAGCATGGCCTCGGCGTAGGCCAATTCCATGATGCTCTCCATGTTGTCGCTGACCGACTGGATGAAGCAGGCGGAACCTTGGGGATATTCGTATTGGGTCGAGGCACGATGGGCTTCCTTCGACTTCGGATCGTAATGCCAATTGCCGCGGTCGCTGTGTTTGCCGACACCGTATTGGTGGTAGAGACCGACGTTGAACCAGACGGGAGAGTTGAACGCGCCGTATTGGTTCACGCAGAGCCACGTCAGCTCGTCGTAGAACGTTTCTCCGTCCGCCCTGGAGAAATAGCCGTCCTTGATGCCCCAATCCGCAATGGTGCGCGTGACGCGATGGATGAGCTGCTTGACCGAGTATTCGCGCTCGGATTTGGCCGGATCGCCGTAGAAATACTTGGAGCAGACGACCTTGGTGGCGAGTTGAGACCAAGATTTCGGCACTTCCACGTCCTTCTGCTGGAAAATGACCTTGCCGGAATCGTCGGTGATCTCGGCCGTGCGGCGGTCCCATTCGATCTGGTCGAAGGGCTTGATCTTGGCGTCGCTGAAGACGCGTTCGATGCGCAAGCTACGACTCTTGCTGCGCGAAGCGGCCGAGCTGGGCTTGAGGCTGCGGCGGGAGGGTTTCTTGGCGGAGGCGGGCATGAGCGGGTCGCGTGCGTCGATCACGGCGTTACCTTGTGGTTGCGGCGGTTTGGATTGGGAATGACCAAGTGGGCCCATGCCACACCGGTCAAAAAACGCGCCCACTTTAACGACATCGAAACATCAGGCCTTTTGGTTGAAAGGCCCATCCTGTTGGGCGTGCACCGGACGCTAGCACTATTAGTAGTGGCGTAAAGAAGTTTTCCGGCGGTTTGAAATCCAGCGAAGAAAACCGCCGGATTCACAGGCTTTTTGGCGCGAAAAAAGTGTGTCGTTTCGGTGACGGTGGGGAGCGAAAAGCAGGCGAATGAAAACCCGAGTTTTCAGTTCTTGCGAAGGCCGTTGCGGTTACTGTCTCCATGACAACGGGATGGATTCGAACCTGGATCGAGCACGAGGTGCGGGGCGCACAGGGAGATCCATTCGATCACTTCCAAACGATCCGTCCGAGAGCCGCCTTCGACGCGGCATCGGCCGTTTTGGTGGATGCTCAGACGGGCTTGGCCGAAGGCGAGGGATTGAACGACCTTCTCTTTGCGAACAGTTGGGCCGATCCGAAATCGTAGAGTCATGCAGGGACTCTCGTTGGAAGGGGCGGACAGCGATGGTCCGGGCCGATGGAGCAGAGACGATCTTCAAAAAAGCAGAAAAGCCGGTCGGACAAACGGCGTCTCGACCGGCTGAAGTAGCTATTTTGGTTAAATAGTTTTGTCTCTTATTTGAGCACCGCTGTCTCTTTTGAAGACGTGAAAGGGAATAGCTGAGTCCGATTTTCGGTGCAACAGCTATTTTTCGGCCGATGAAGAATTCAAGCGGTCGTCATTTGCCTGAAACTGGGACGCCACAAAAGCACCGTTTCCGGATTCAGCGAAGGGAGGCTTGGATGGCTTCGGCTGCAGCTTTGGGATCGGTGGCGGCATAGATCGGGCGGCCGATGACGAGCCAAGTGGCTCCGGCTTCGAGGGCTTGGCGCGGGGTCAGCGTGCGTTTCTGGTCATCGCCCCCGCCGCCGCCGGGGCGGATGCCGGGAGTGACGAACTGCATGTCGTCCGGCAGGATTTGGCGGAGACCGACGAGTTCCAATGGGGAACAAACCAGTCCGCGCACGCCCGAATCGGCGGCCAGCTTCGCGAGCCGTTCGACTTGTCGGCCGACGTTTTCGTCGGCACCGATGGCGGCGAGGTCGGCGCTCTCCAAGCTGGTTAGCACGGTGACGGCGAGCACCAACGGGGTGGGGCGGTTCAGCGAACGGGCGGTTTCTTCGGCGGCGGCGGCGGCGGCTTTCAGCATCGCGGGACCGCCGCTGGCGTGGACCGTGAGCATCTGCACGTCGAGGCGCACGGCGGCTTCGACGGCCTTGGCGACGGTGTTGGGGATGTCGTGGAACTTCAGGTCGAGGAAGACCGAGGCACCGGTGTCGCGCACGCGGCGAACAATGTCCGGGCCGGCGCTGACGAAGAGTTCCTTGCCGATCTTGAACGCGCCCACGGCGGGGGCGACTGCGGCGGCGAGTTTCAGGGCGGATTCGGCGGTGGGAACGTCGAGGGCGGCGATGATCGGATTGCGCATCGGGGCGATTCAGCCAGAGGTGCGGGCCCGATTCAATGCGCGCAAAAAATGACGTTTGCCATGTCGCCCGAAACCCTTGAACCTCCGCAGGTATGCCCACTCCGGAAGGCCCAGTGAACTTGACGGCGGACCAGGTTAAAGCCCTGACCTCGGGCCTGTCGCACATGCGTCACCAGATCAACAACCACCTCTCGTTGATCATGGCCTCCGCCGAGTTGCTGAAGATGAAGCCGGACATGGCCGAAAAGCTGACCAAGTCCATCGTGGACCAGCCGGGCAAGATCACGCAGGAGATCGCCCATTTTTCTCACACGGTGGAGAAGACCCTGCGCGACGGCGGAGCGTCCTGATCTTCGGCAGGCTTTCCTTGGTCGGCCTTTCCCGGATGGCAGAGTGTAACCTTTGTTGACGGACTTCGTCTGTTGGCTCAACCGGTGCATGCATCGATTGCTCCGGATGAAGCCATGAAAACGAACCGAATTCTTCCTCTGGCCGTTGGCGTTCTCGCCCTCGGACTCGTCTCCATCTCCCATGCCGAAGAGGCGTCAACCTCCAAAGTTGATCTCAAGGCCAAGCTCGAAGAGCTGCGGGGTCTTCCTCCCGAAGAACGCCGGGTGAAGCTGCGCGAATTCACGCAGAGCCTCACACCCGAGCAGCGCCGGGAACTCCAGAAACTCCGCGAAAACGC
>CAMLMI010000273.1 GCA_946480965.1 uncultured Verrucomicrobiales bacterium
CGCTGCTGCTCGATCCCGAAGGCGATGTTTTCGCCTGGGGCCAGAACGACTCCGGCGCGGTCGGCGTAAAAGCTTCCGGTGTCGTGACCGCGCCCGCGAAGGTTGTGTTGCCCGTTCCCGTCGCCTCTGTCGCCGCCACGCTTTGGCAGAGCTTCGCGCTCGGCACCGACGGTGCGCTGTGGACTTGGGGTTCGCTCGACGGCCCCATGCCGCCCTTCCCGGGCGAACCGCCGCCCGACCACTCCACCCCACGTCCCATCGCCTTGGCCCAGCCGTTGACCGCGCTCTCCGGCGGCGGTTGGCACACGCTCGGGCTCGATGCGACGGGCCAGCTCTGGACTTGGGGCCGCAACGAACACGGCCAACTCGGGCTCGGCCATCGTCAGTTCATCGCTGCGCCGCAGGCCGTTCCTGGAACGCAGTTCCAAGCCGTGTCCGGCGGTCTGTTGCACAGCCTCGCCTTGGACGCAGACGGCCGCGTGTGGTCGTGGGGCCGCAATGACCAAGGGCAGCTTGGGCGAACCGGTGCGCAGGAGATTCCCGAAGAAGTCGCGCTTCCAGAGAACATTGCTTTCCGCAGCGTCGCAGCGGGCGGCGCGCATTCGCTGGCCTTGACCACCAACGGCCAGCTCTGGGGCTGGGGCCACAATGTCTTTCACCAGCTCGGGAGCCGCGCGCCGGACAGCGGGTTGGCCCCGCAAGCTGTGAGCGGCTTGCCCACCATCGACGCCGTGGCCGCCGGTTCGCACCACACCGTGGCGCTGGACCAAAGCGGCGCGGTGTGGTTCCTCGGCCGTGAACCGGTTTCGTCAACCCCGGTGCTCGCGCGCATCGAAGGCTTGGCCAACGTGCGCACCATTGTCGCGGGCCGTGCGCACAGCGTTGCGGCGACGGCCGAAGGCGATGTGTATGTCTGGGGCGCGAACCTTCCCGTGATCGGCGGCGGCGGCGAGACGGTGCTGCTCACCCTGGCCAGCGAGCTGCCCATCATCACCCACCGCACGAACATCGTGATCGTGCCTGAGGCCTTCCTGGACCGGATCGTCCAGCAGGAGCTGCGCAGCGTGGTGACGACCAACTCCGTGCCCGTCTGGCGCCATTGGAACCGCCACGAACTGCTGGCCATCGACTACGCTCAGAACCCAGCCGCACCCGTGCTGCGCGATGCGGTGGAACTGCCCGGCGCGCTCGAAGGCGTCTCCCACGCGGGCGCGCTGCTCTACTGCCTCCAGCAACCCGGCTCGTTCTCAACCAACGGGCCAAGCTCACAGCTCCACGCCTTGGCCTACGACGGTCTCGCCGCGCATCTGGTGGACAGCCTCGTCCTCACCAGTAACCGCAACCAACACCTCCCGCTCCTCGCAGTCGCCGACGACGGCTTGGTCGTCACGGCACGGACCGCAGGAACCACCAACTTCGTCAGCCACCTGGAAACCTGGCACCTCAATCCACAAGGCCGCTTCACCCGCTTGGGCCAACACGCCTCGGCGCAGATTCCGGACACGCTGATCCTCCGCGATCAAACGGTGGTTCTCCGCGCCCAGAACCAGCTCGTGGCCTTGGACGTCTCCCAACCCGCCGCCCCCACGCCGCTCCCGATCAATCCCGCCACCGACTGTCTCTGGCTCGACCTCACCCGCCTGCAAGGCACCCGCCCCACCGGCCTTTGGCTCCCCGCCGGAGAGCCGGGCTCTCTTCCGTTGCTGCAGCCGTGAACCAAACCCACAGCTTGGCGGTCTCAGATCCGTTCTCAGCTCCCGAGGTTGTATTTTGCCGCCGCCCGGCGCTATAGGGGAGAGCGTGAATGATGGCCCTGCCGTCGTTTTCGGGGCTCGCGTGAAACCTCAACCCGCTCACTCGAAATGAATGCCTCCCGAATCCTCGCACTGAAAAGCCTCTTGCCCGTCGGCGCCATCGCGCTCCTCACGTCCGGTTGCGATGACGACACCGTGATTCCGCCCAAACTCAAGGGTCTGCCCCGTGGCACTTCCCAGATGGACGTCTATGGCCGCTGGATGCAGAAGCTCGACACGCTCGGTCGAGGCCAATACCGGATGGTCTATCTCCTGGAATACGCCCCGGCCGGCACCGAAGTCCGCACCAACAACAAGACCGGTGCCGTGACCCAGGGAACGCTGACGCCGTTGGATTCCGCCCAGATCGCGACCTTCTTTTCGGTGGCCAACAATCGCGCCACCCTCTCCAACCCGGACAGCACCACCGACGTGACTGGAAGGGCCTCGGTCAGCATTGCCCCGGTCTCCGGCCCCGGCGGCTCCGAGACGCTTTCGATCACCATCTACTACACGAACACCTTCTCCGCTCCGCTCGTCGATACCGACAGCTTCGAGGTCGATCTTCGCGCCGCGACCACCTTCGAGTAAGGATCATTGGGATCGAATACAGTCTCGCTCACCCTCTCGTAGGCATGAACGGAATGGACTACCACGTCCCTTCCGACGCTCCCGGTATCGCCCCGCAACCGGGGCTCTCCAAGTCTTCCTTTGAGCCTTCAGATTCCTAGTCTGCTGGGTCGGAAAACGAGTTCTCCTCAAATCTTTCGACCAGAAAGGCACCGATCGATTCCCATTCGCGCTCCTTTTCCATGGTCTCATGACTGAACAGCATCACTGGACAGTCGCCATCTTCGGTAACTCTCGACAGGTCCAACACGACATAGTCTCCCGATAGATCAAATGCCACATGGAACACATGATCGGGAAACTCGGGATTGGCGTATTTTGCAGCCTCTTGGTGGGATTGGTGATGCTCCCACAACCGTTCGAGACCCGGGGCCTCGATCTCCCCGAAGAACCCGTTCGTCAGCTGTAGGAGTTGGACCCAGCCGGACGGAACCGCCAATGGTATCGACGCAAGGGCCGCCTGAAAACGATCTGCGGGAAGAGGCCGTTCAAATGCCGACGGATCGACACGTTTTTGATCGTTCAGCTTATTCAACACAGTTGCCAGTGTGACTTTTTCCATGGGAGTTCGGCTTGCACGGGTTCCTTTGACGCTCGGCAAAGAAACCCGATCCGATATGGACTCGGCAAGAAATCCTTCCGTGATCCACTCTAAGAATCGGTGCTGGGATCGTTCGGGCGACTGTCACTTCGCCGTCACCACGGCGTAGTTCTTCTTTCCCTTCCGCAACAGCAGGTGTTTGCCGAAGAGCAGGTCGTTTGTGGTCACGGCGCGCTGGAAGTTGGCTTCGCGGATGTTGTTCACGGAGACGCCGCCGCCTTCGACATCCTTGCGGGCCTGGCCCTTGGACTGGCTCAAGCCGGCGTGGACGAGGAGTTCCACTAACGGAATGCCCGCGCCTTCCAGCTTGGCCTTCTCGATGTCCTTGGTCGGCACTTCGCCGGCCACGTCGTTGAAGACCGATTCGCTGATCCCCTCCAGTCCACCACCGAACAGGATGTCGCTGGCGCGCTGGGCGTCGAGCGTGCCCTGCTCGCCGTGGATGAGATCGGTGGCGGCTTTGGCCAACGCCTTGTGGGCGATGCGGGCGCCGGGATTGGCGTTGTGCTGGGCTTCGAGCGACTCGATCTCTTCGCGGCCGAGGAAGGTGAAGAACTTGAGATACTTCACCACGTCGCGGTCGTCGGTGTTGATCCAGAACTGGTAGAAGCGATAGACGCTGGTCCGTTTGGGATCGAGCCAGACGGCGCCGCCCTCGCTCTTGCCGAACTTGGTGCCGTCGGCCTTGGTGATGAGCGGGAGGGTGAGGCCGAAGGCGTATTGGCCGAGCTTCTTGCGGATGAGATCGATGCCGGCGGTGATGTTGCCCCACTGGTCGCTGCCGCCGATCTGGAGGTCGCAGTTGAAGGCCTGCTTCAGGTGCATGAAGTCGAAGGCCTGAAGGAGCTGGTAGCTGAACTCGGTGTAGCTGATGCCGACGTCGCGGTCCTCCATGCGGGCGCGCACGGATTCCTTCTGGACCATTTGGTTCACGGTAAAGTGCTTTCCGATCTCGCGGAGGAAATCGAGGAAGCTGATCGGCGCGGTCCAGTCGGCGTTGTCCACGAGACGGGCGGGATTGCCGGTCGCGTTGAAGTCCAGCAGGCGGGCGAGCTGGGGCTTCACGGCGTCCACGTTGGCCTTGATCTGGTCCTTGGTCAGGAGCTGGCGTTCGGCGGACTTGCCGCTCGGATCGCCGATGCTGCCGGTGGCGCCGCCGGCGACGGCGATGGGGTGGTGGCCGAGAATCTGGAAGCGGCGCAGGGCGATGAGCGGGACGATGTGGCCGACGTGAAGGGAATCGGCCGTGGGATCGAAGCCGCAATAGAGCGTGACGGGAGCGGTGGCGAGCCGTTTGAGCAGCTCGGGTTTGTCGGTGCAGTCGGCGATGAGGCCGCGCCATTCCAGCTCGTCGTAGATGTTCATCTGAGGGCGGAATTAACCGGTCCGGCGCGGAAAGCCTCAAGCGTGGAAACGGGGAACCAAGAATGGGCACGAATCTACACGAATTATCCGGACTCTCGTGGTCTGGAGAGCGGGTGCCTCAACCCGGAGTCCCACTGGACGCTGAGTTCGTGGCCGACCCACCCCTGACCCCTCCGAGGAGGGGTCAGGGGTGGGTTCCGGAACTTCATGTTCCTGATTCGTGCGGATTCGTGTCCATTCGTGGTTCCCAGAGTCCGCCGCGAACCGTAGCGTCCGCGCCGCATGATCCGGCTCGTTCTGTTCGACATCGATGGCACGCTCATCCACACCAACGCGGCGGGCGTCGTCGCGTTCGGGGAGGTTTTCCGCGAGGAGTTCGGCTTTCCCAAGGCCACGGAAGGCGTCCGCTTTGCCGGCGGCACCGACACGGGGCTGGCCCGGGGAATCTTCCGAGCGCAGGGGCACGAGCCGTCGCCGGAGGATTTCACCCGCTTCTTCAACCGCTACACCACGCGGCTCCAGGAGCTGCTCCGCGAGCTGGGCGGCGGGGTGTTCGACGGGGTGGACCCGTTCATGGACGGGCTGAAAGCCTTGCCGGAACCGCCGACCATTGGGCTGCTCACTGGCAATATCCGGCGCGGCGCGGAGATCAAGCTGGGGCACTTCGGCCTCTGGGACCGCTTCGTCTTGGGCGGCTTCGGCGATGACCACGAGGATCGCGACGAGATCGCCAAGGTGGCGCACCGGCGCGGGGCGGAACACCGGGGCCAACCGTTGCAGGGCGAGGAGATCCTCGTGATCGGCGACACGCCGCTGGACGTGCGCTGCGGCCGGGCCATCGGGGCGAAGGTGCTGGCGGTGGCGACGGGGATGTATTCCGTGGCGGAACTCGAAGAGACAAAACCCGACTGGGCGGTGGCGTCGCTGGCGGGGTTGGATGTAGCAGAAATCGTTGGTTGAGCTACAATGCGGCGCGAAATATGAGCGCGCATAACAACGGCTCAGGTCCTCGGTCGAACAGCTACTCCGAGAATAGGTTTACGAACTGGTCAGACTACGAGCCGTGGAGGCTCGAAGTCCAAGCAGTGTTCAAGCGGTTTGATGGGAGAATCGCAAAGCGGCCTGCGTTCCCAAAGATCATTGAGCTGAGTCCTCATGAAGGATTCATCCGACCGTGCACTGCCAGTGGCGTCGAAGCTCAGCTTCTCAATATTTCTCCAGATTTCCTGAAGGAACTGCGTGCCGTGTTCATTTTATCGGGCACAGCAAAGCAGCTGAAAGGCTGGCGACGCTCAAACGCGTTCTGTGGACACTATTGGAGGTCTTGTGTGTTCCTGCATGCCTACCCCTTCGGTCGCGCTGATCTGACATGGCTGCAGCGATTTTATCTGCGCGATGTTTTGATGCATGAAATCGGGCACCATTTGGATTCGCGGAACATCACACACGAAGACAGAGAACGTTTCGCGGAGCAATTCGCCGAGAGACACGGGTGACTCCCAAAAAACACTCCATGACCTTCGCGGCTTCAATCGGTGCGTCTCGTGGTTCCTCTATCGGAGCTGCCGTGCTGATCAACCGATCCTGAAAGAAATCCGTTGGACCTTGTTCGGGCCGAAGGCGCTCTTGAGGCGGTCCAGGATTTCGCGGCGGCGGTAGCGGACGATCTCGTCGAGCCAGACGTTGCTGTCCACGGAGACAAAGAGCGTGCCGTTGCGGATGCCGGTGGGGTTAGCGTGGGCAGCGACCTCGGGGTCCACCAGGGAGCTCCAGACTTTCAGAATCTCCGTCTCGGATTGGCGTTGGTCGATGCGCAGGCGCTGGAGGACGCCGGGCATGATGTCGGAGATGGTCTTGCCGGTCTTGAGCCGCGCGCCTTCCTGTTCGGTCGAGTCCGCACGCCGCCACTCCGCCAAGGCTTCTTCCTTGGCGTTGCGATGGTAGAAAGCCCGGCGCGGGGGCTGTCTGAAGAACGGAATGTTCACGCGGCTTCCACGGCAGAGTAGGCGCACAACGGGCCGTGGGAACGAAAAGATGTCGGCAGGTTGCTCACAGGGCGACCGAGGAAGGACGTCCGTGGAGAACCGCCTTTTGCGACCGATGTAGCCGACCCACCCCCGTCCCCTCCGAGGA
>CAMLMI010000274.1 GCA_946480965.1 uncultured Verrucomicrobiales bacterium
CGATGCCGACCCGAGCCCGACGCTGGAGTTCACGCCGCCGCCCGGCAGCGTCTTCACGCCCGGTGAAACGACCGTGACGCTCAAGGCCACCGACGCCTGCGGTCGCGTCGCGAGCTGCACCTTCAAGGTGGAGGTGCGCCTGCCGGAATTGCAGGTGCGGCGCATGCAGGTGCCGGGGGACGCGGGTGGCCCCGCCAAACCGGGCCTCAGCCTGACGCCGGTGGGCTTGGACGGATTCGACGTCGCGGAGAACCTCAACGACGGCTGGGAACCCGCCACGAATGGCGGCCCGTTCCAAATGGCCTTCGACCTCAAGGCCGCCCAGTTCTTCCGTCCGCCCACGCTTGGTGGCGTGTATCGCGGGCCGCAGAGCGAGATTGCCTACGTGCAGGTCGGGCTGCTGCGCGCCTACGAGACGCCGGGCGTGAACTTGCTGCGGACCACGCCGGATGATTCGACCGAAGGCGGCGTCACCCTCCTCTCGGGCACGGCTGGCGGCGGTGGCGGAGTGAACGTCTGGTCCGGGCCGCAGAACCTGCCGTTCAAGTTCTACTTCTTCGGCCGGCCCTACACGCAGTTCCGCGTGAGCAAGAACGGGCTGCTGACCTTTTCCACCAACATCGTGACCGGCCAGGAAGGGTTGAACTACTTCAACTTCACCCTCGCCCAGACCACGAACGTGATGGTCAACACCCTGCCGCTCTGGAACCAGGGCTTCCCCGTGGACAACACGATCTTCTGCATGGCCGGACGGTTCACGAACCAGACCTCCGCCGACAACGTGACCGGCTTCCTCTACGGCGACGCGCCCAAGCGCCAAGTCTGGGTGCTCTTCCGCCATCCCAAGGACGGCTACGGCCAGACGCGCACGGCCGTGGTGTTGGAAGAAGGTTCCAACCGGATTTACCTGATGGACATGGACAGCGACGTCCCGGCCACCAGCGCGAGCCGGTTGCTCGCGGGAATCCAAGGCGCGCAGAACTCCACGCGCGAAGTCCGGCAAGTGCCGGTCGGACCGTTCCTCAGCCTGGCCGCCACCAACTGGTCGCGTGTCGACAACGGCTGCTACCTCTTCAAGCCCTACGAAGTGGGTTTCCAGGTCAATGGCCTCGCATCACCCGAGATCACGTCCGCGACCAATCTGAACGCGCTGGTCGCCGAACAAATGCGCCGGTTCAACATCCCGGGCTGCACCGTCGCCATCAGCCGCAACGGCCGCCTCATTTTCAATCGCGCCTACGGCTACGCCAACGTGGAGAAGAACGAGACGATGAAGCCGTCGCACCGCGCCTGCATCGGCAGCGTCTCCAAGGTGTTCGCCGCCATCGGCGTCGAGAAGCTCATCCAGTCCGGCCAGCTCAACGGACTGACCGATTGGGCCTACGCGCCGAACCGGCTGGGCGGGTCGTGGTTCTGGAACGGCGTCAACCAGGGCATCACCAACAACGTCTATACGAACTTCGGCAACTTCGTCGCGCTCCAGACCCTAACCAACGTCACCCTCCGCCATCTGCTTAGCCACACCGCGGCGCTGAACACCCCGAACGACGACGTCGGCGCGGCCGGAGCCTACGCCTCCGGCATCTATACCAACCTCACCGCGCGCGACCACGTCCGCTGGTTCGCCGCGACCCAGCCGCACCTCACCAACAACGTCGCCCGCCGTCGGACCTACTCCAACCCGAGCTTCAAGCAGATCGGCGTGCTCATCGAGGAAGTCGCGGGCCAGCCCTTCGAGCAATGGATGATGGCGAACATCGCCGTGCCCGGCGGCGCGCCCTTCATGCGCCTCATGCGCACCTACGAGCACGAGGAAACCTGGCGCGATGCCCGCCGCTACCACCATTACTCGACCAACAGCCCCTGGACCACGAGCCGCATTACCGGCGAATGGGGCCCGCGTCCCTACGACGACGCCAAATATGACAACGCCGCCGATGGCGCGGCCGGTTCCTGGACCGCGACCGCCGCCGACCTTGTCCGGCTCCTGGCCGCGCTCGACGGCTTGCCGAACAAACCCGACCTTCTCGCCACCAACCGCATCGCGGAACTGGAGTCGGTCGCCTTCCCTGGACTCCACGCCACCCAGGGCATCGGCTGGGACAGCGCCTCCGCAACCCGGGTGGAGAAGAACGGCAACATCGGCTACGGCTGTTCGCACCTCATGCGCGCCACCACGCCCGACCGACTGACCGTGGCCGTGGTGGCCAACAGCGGCGCCGGCGTCACCGGCCTGGCCCAGGCCATCTTCTCGGCCGTCCAGCCCCTGCCCGACGTGAGCCCTCTCTACGACCTGTTCCCGGCGCAGTTGATGGTGCCTTGAGTGCCGCCCCATGCGAAACGGCCCAAGCCGCGCGGAAACTTGCCCGCGTGGCCGGGAACGGCGGAGGACTTTGTTGACGCACCCCCCACGAATCCGGCATTCAATCGGGCCGTCTCCAATCCAACCACCCTGACCATCTATGAGTAACGGAACAGATTCGGGCATCGCCCCGAACGCAAAACGGCTCCTGTGGGCCGGCTTCCTGGCCATCTTGGCCGCCGGCATCGGCTTCGGCATCCGCGGCGGCATCCTCGCCAACTGGGCGGCCGACTTCGGCTTCACCGGCGCGCAGCTCGGCGCGATCGGCGGCGCCGGATTCACCGGCTTCTGCTTCGGCATCATCATCGGCGGCGTGATCGTGGACAAGATCGGCTACGGCAAGCTGGTCTTCGCCGCCTTCCTGTTCCATGTGGTCTCGGCGTTCGTGACGTTCGCCGCCAGCTCCGGCCAGGAACAGTCCGTGGCCTACAATTTCCTCTACTGGGGCACGTTCATCTTCGCCCTGGCCAACGGCACGCTGGAAGCCGTGGCCAATCCGCTGGTCTCGACCCTCTTCCCCAAGAACCGCACGCACTACCTGAACATCCTGCACGCGAGCTGGCCCGCCGGTCTCGTCATCGGCGGTCTGGTCGGCTGGATTCTCGGCGACAAGATGGGCGTGAGCTGGAAGGTGCAGCTCGGCCTCTTCCTCGTGCCCACGGTGCTCTACGGCATCTGGTTCATGGGCCAGAGCTTTCCGAAGTCCGAGGCCTCGGCCAAGGGACTCAGCGTGGCGGACATGCTCAAGGAAGTCGGCATCCTCGGCTCCGCCGTCGCCTGCTATCTCCTGGCCCTGTTCTTCATGGACGCCTTGAAGATGCCCGCAGCGGCCTCCTACGGCATCGGTGCCGCCATCCTTGTCGTGGTCGCCATCATGACCAAGTTCTCCATCGGTTCCGTGCTGCTCTTCGTCCTCTTCATCACCCACGCGCTCGTCGGCGCGGTGGAGCTGGGCACGGACGGTTGGATCCAGAACATCACCGGCAACATCCTCACCCCGACCGAGGGCAAGATCCTCTTCGTCTTCACCTCGATGCTGATGTTCGTCCTGCGCTTCTGCGCCCACTGGATCGAGAACAACCTCAAGATCTCGCCCGTCGGCCTGCTGGTGATCTGCGCCGGGTTCGGCGTCGTCGGCCTGCTCATGGTCAGCGGCATCACCACCTTCGCCGGCGCGATGCTCGCGCTGGGCATCTACGCGCTGGGCAAGACGTTCTTCTGGCCCACCATGCTGGCCGTGGTCGGCGACCGGTTCCCCCGCACCGGCGCGATCGCCATGTCCATCATGGGCGGCATCGGCATGATGTCGGCCGGCCTCCTCGGCGGCCCCGGTCTCGGCTACGCCAAGGACCGCTACACGGCCGAGCACCTCACCGCCACGGCTCCGGCGGTCTATGAGCAATACAAGGCGACCACTTCGAGCAAGTTCCTCTTCTTCAACGAAGTGACCGGGCTCGACGGCACCAAGCTGTCCGAGGCGCAAAAGGCCGAGGTGAAGACCCCGGAGCAGAAGGCCGTGGTCGAGGCCAGCATCATCGGCGACCGCAAGACCCTCAAGGCCGACGCCTTCATCCCGGCCACCATGGCGGCCATCTACCTCCTGCTCCTGATCTACTTCAAGAGCATCGGCGGCTATAAGCCCGTGGCCATCGCCGACGAGAAGCGATAGACGCTCCGGCACGGTTCCGGATCGAACAAAACAAAGGCGGCTCCGGTTGGAGCCGCCTTTTTCGCTTCCAGAAAGCGGCGGGATGCCGCCATCGCTATTCCGTCGCGCACTTGCAGAGCCATTCCTGGCTCTTGCAGGCGGAGCAGACGGAGGCGTCGTATTCGAAGCGGGCGGTGATCGCCTTCGCGGACGGCTCGTCCTTGAACTGGAGCACCAGCAGGTAGTGGTCGCCTTTCAACGCGGGAAAGACGAAGCGTCCGTCCTTTTTCTCCACCGCCGGTTTCTGCGGGTTGCTGCGGTCGCCGCCGGTGACGGCCAGGGTCTGGTCCTTCAGCTCGACGGGCTTCATGTCCTTGTCGAGCAGGGCGACGTGGAATTTCCCGTCCTTGAGCGTGACTTCGCCGTGGAGGGTTTCGTTGGTGCTGAACTCGACGATGCGGCCGCCATTGGGGCCGATTTCGGCGTCGCCATGGGCGAACACGGAAGCGGCGCCGAGCAGCAGCGCGGCGGCGAGGGTGACGAGTTTGGTTTTCATGGTCGTGGTTGGTGGCGCCGGCTCGGGCGCAGTGGGTGGATCGGTTGTGTGAATTGGGATGGAACGCGGGAGCGGTTCATTCGACGGAGTTTTCGCCAGGCGCGGTTTGAAGGGCCCGTTGAGCGGCCTTACGTCCGAAAAGGCAGAACACCGCCGGGGTGACGGCGAAATCGAGCAGCGTGGAGCTGACCAGCCCGCCGACGATGCAGACGGCCACGGGATGGAGGATCTCCTTGCCCGGCTGGTCGGCCGCAAGGACGAGCGGGATGAGCGCGATGCCCGCCGCCAGCGCCGTCATCAGCACCGGCACGAGGCGCTCCTTCGTGCCCCGGACGATCATCGCCCGGGTGAAGCCTTCGCCCTCGTGCCGCATCAGGTGGAGGTAGTGCGAGAGCATCATGATGCCGTTGCGCGCGGCGATGCCCCCGACGGCGATGAAGCCGACCAGCGTGGCGATGGAGATGTTGTCCACCAGCAGCCACGTCAGCGTGAGGCTGCCCATCAGCGCCAGCGGCAGGTTGACCAGCACCTGCGCGGCCAGCATCAGGCTGCGGAAATAGCCCCAGAGCAGCAGCGTGATCGCGCCCAGGACGACGGCGAAGCCCAGCGCGATGCGTCGGCTGGCGTCGGCGCGAGCCTGGAATTCGCCCTCATAGCCGATGAAGTAGCCTTCCGGCAGCTTCACCGTCTCCGCCACCTTGGCCTGGAGCACGGGCACCAGCGACGAGACGTCGCGCACCGTCGGCTTGATCGCCAGCGCGAAGCGGCGCTGGCTGTTCTCGCGGAAGATCACGTTCGGTCCCTTGGCTTCACGGACGTCGGCGACCATCGACAACGGCACCCGTTGGGAAACCGTTTCGCCGTCGTGGACCTCGATGGGCAACTGCGCGATGCGCTCGGGCGATTCGCGCCACTCCTGCGGCAGCCGGATGACGAGATCGACGGTGCGCTGGCCTTCGCGCAGTTCCGCCACGGTCTTGCCGCCGACGAGAGTGGAGAGCGTTTCGTTGATCTGGCCCGGCGTGACGCCGTAGGCGGCGGCGCGGTCGCGGTCGGCCTCGATGCGGAGCTGGGGAATGGTCGATTGTTGGTCGAGCTTGCAGTCCTCGAAGCCGGGAATGGTCTTGGCCACCGCCTGGATCTGCGTGCCGATCTCGCGGAGCCTGTCGAGGTCCGGCCCGAAGACCTTCACCGCCACCGGCGCGGACACGCCGCTGAGCATGTGGCCGATGCGGTCGGCCAAAGGCCCGGTCACGACGCTGAAGGTGCCGGGAACGCTGCGGATCTTCTGGCGAATGGCTTCCAGGATCTCCGCGCGCGAACGGTCCTGGGTTCCGCCCTCCGGTTCGCGGAAATCGACGTCGAACTCCGCCGTCGAAACCGGCACCACGTGATCGCCGCGTTCCGCGCGGCCGATGCGGCGCCCGACTTGGCGGATCTCGGGGATGGACAGCAGCTCGCGTTCGATGACGTCGGCGATCTTGTTCATCTCCTCGAGCGAGGTGCCCGGAGCGGCCGTGGTGGAGATGAGCGCGGTCTCTTCGCGGAAGGCGGGGAGGAAGTCCTTCCCCATTCTTGGATACAGCATGAAGGCCGCGACCATCGCCAGCAGCACCAGTCCCAGCAGCAGATGCGGCTGGCCGAGCGCGAAGCGCAGAAGCGTGTGTTCGAGCAGCCATTTTAGGCCGCGCACGAGACGGCCGTCCTGGGGCTCACGGCCTTGCTTGGGCCTCAAGATGAGCGAGCACAGCACCGGGATCACCGTGAGCGACACGATGAACGACGCGACCATGCTGAGGATCGTGGCGACGGCGATGGGCGAGAAGAGGCGGCCCTCCACTCCGCTCAGCCCCAGCAACGGCACAAAGACGAGGATGATCAGGAGCGTGGCGTAGAGAATGGAGTTCCGCACCTCGCCGGAAGCACGGGCGATGAC
>CAMLMI010000275.1 GCA_946480965.1 uncultured Verrucomicrobiales bacterium
GTTGGTCATTGTGTAGTTCCCGAGCGCTTCGTTCTCTCACCGATAGATCAGATACGGCGCGCGGCGTTCGGCGAAGGCTTCTTCTTCCGGTTTCCACGTCTCGACGATCTCGCGCCAAGGCGTGCCGGCTTCCAGCGCCAGGCGTTCGCGGCTGCTGCCGATCAGCAGGTCGAAGGCGATGGGATCGGAGACGAATTCGTAGGTCTCCGTCCGCCAAGCGAAGTGTTCCGTCGATTGGGCACGGATGGCTTCCAGCAACGCCAGATGGGTCCGCACGGGCTGGAACATGCGGCGATCGGTCACATGCATCTGCACGCCCGCGCAGTCCTGACCCGCGTGCTTCTGGAAGGTGGGATTGAAGACCGTGGCGCGGAAACGGACGCCGGGCAGTTCTTCGCGGTTGAGCCGGTTCGCCAAAGCGGCCGCATCGAGCCACGGCGCGCCGACCAACTCGAAGGGCCTTGTCGTGCCGCGTCCTTCGGAAAGGTTCGTGCCTTCGACGAGGCATTGGCCGGGATAGACCACGGCTGTATCGACGGTCGGCATGTTGGGCGAAGGCAGCACCCACGGCAGCCGTGTCTCCTCGAAGAACATGCCGCGGTCCCAGCCGGTGCAGGGAATGACTTCGAGCGCGACGTTGTGGAGCTGCTTCTCGGCCTGATAGAGGCGGGCCAGCTCGCCCAGAGTCATGCCGTGGCGCACCGCGATGTCGTGCGGGCCGATGAAGCTCTCGTAGCCCGGGACGAGGCGCGGACCTTCGACAGAAAGGCCGTCGATGGGATTGGGCCGGTCCAGCACCAGCACGCGGAGACCGATGGCGTGGGCGGCTTCGAGGCAGTAGAGCATCGTCGCCTGGAACGTGTAGTAGCGGGAGCCGACGTCCTGGAGGTCGATCACGAGCACGTCGAGGCCGTTCAACTGTTCGGCGGTCGGACGCAGGCTTTCCACGGTGTCGCCGTAGAGGCTGACCACGCGCGGGCCATTTGCCCCGATTCGCGGCTCGTCCTTCACCGCTTCCAGATCCTGCGCCTGGCCGAACCAGCCGTGTTCCGGGCCGAAAACGGTCACGAGCCTCAGCTCCGGCGTCGCGAGCATCAGATCCACGGCGTGGCAAAGCCGCCGGTCCACGGACGCGGCATGGGCCACGAGGCCCACCCGTTGGCCGTGCAATCGCCGGAAACGTTCTCCCGCCAGGACATCCAAACCCGTCAGCACGCGGTGCATGACCGTGACTGTGTCGGAAGCAATCTGCGGCGCAACCGAAAGCCCGGCCCGTTGCGCCCCCTTTTTTAGCCGGAGAGGACTTCGCGCTGGCTCGTCGTCGCGGCGAGCGGCCATGCTTCGCCTCCATGAAAGTCGTCGCATGGTTGCAGGTGTGGGTGGCCGTTCTCTGCGTCTTCACGCCGGGCCGCCTCGGGGCGGACGCGGTGGAGGATCTGATCGACGCGGAGATTCGCCAGCGCGGCACCGTGGGCTTGGCCTGCTTGATCCTCCAGGAAGGCAAGCCGCCGCGCGGCATCTATCGGGGCGTGGCGAACCTCGAATGGAATCTGCCCGTCACCGCCGACACCGTTTTCGAGATCGGTTCCGTCACCAAGCAGTTCACCACCTCCGGCATCCTGATGCTCGCGCAGGACGGCAGGCTGAAGATCGACGACCAGATCAGCCAGCACCTCTCCAACACGCCGCCGGCGTGGGCCGCCGTGACCATTCGCCATCTCATGGAGCACACGTCCGGTATCCCGAGCTACGACAGCCTCGACGGCTTCGAGATGCGGCTGAAGCTCACGCAGGAGAAGTTCATCCAGCGCCTCGGCAAACACCCGCTCGTCTCCGCGCCCGGCGAGAAATGGAGCTACTGCAACTCCGGCTACAATCTCCTCAGCTACGTCATCGAGAACGCCAGCGGCACGAACTACTGGGCTTTCCTCGACCAGCGCATCTTCCGCCCGTTGGGCATGACGCGGACGACGAGCCGCGATCCCCGCTTGATCGTGCCGCAGCGCGCCTCCGGCTACGAGAAGGCGAAGGACGGCTCGCTGGTTCATCGCAACTCCGACCTCACGGACCTGCTCGGCGCGGGCGCGATCGTTTCGACGGTCGGTGATTTGGCGAAGTGGGACGCGGCTTTGAACGGCGAAAAGTTCCTCAACGAGCAGAGCAAACGCCTCGCGTGGACTCCGGTGAAGCTGCCCAACGACGAGACCAAGCACTACGGCTTCGGCTGGCATCTCTACCCGCTCGAAGGCCGCGCGAACATCGGCCACAGCGGTTCCACTTCCGGCTTCTCCGCCAGCTTCCAGCGGTTTCCCGACGACAAGCTGACGGTCATCCTGCTCTCCAACACCGACGATTCGGGCTTCGCCACGCGACTGGCGAAGAAGATCGCCGTGCTCCACTTTCCCAAGACTGCCCTCGGGCAGTGACGTGACTCCGCGATGAATGCCGTTCCCGATTCGCTGCCCCTGCTCAAACCGCCCCGCCTGCGCAAAGGGGATGCCGTCGCCATTGTCGCGCCCGCGAGCGCGCCGCCCGATCCTGCTTCACTCGACCGCGCGGTCACGGCCGTGACGGAGCTGGGTTTCGTGCCGCGGCTTGGAGCCAACGCCCGCTCGCGACATGGATTTCTTGCTGGAGATGATTCGGCTCGCTTGGCCGATCTGATGGATGCATTTACCGATCCCGAGGTGAAGGCGATCCTCTGCCATCGCGGCGGCTATGGCACGGCGCGGCTCTTGGCGCAGCTCGACTACGGATTGATCCGTCGGAATCCCAAAGTGTTCGTCGGCTACAGCGACATCACCACGCTGCATTGCGCGCTGCTGCGAAGGGCTGGCTTGGTGTCGTTCCACGGACCGATGTTGAATTCCGAGCTGGCCGCTGGGGCGCGGGTTTTCACGGTGGAATCGCTGCTGCGCACGGTGATGGAACCGATGCCCGCAGGCAGTCTGCTTAAAGGCCACGAAGGCGCGGCTCCCGTGGTGTTGCGCGGCGGCGTGGCGCGTGGCGCGTTGATCGGCGGCAACCTTTCCGTGCTCAACACCGTGCTGGGCACGCCCTATCAGCCGGAGTTCAAGGACCGCATTCTCTTCCTCGAAGACGTGGGCGAGCGGCCCTACCGCATCGACCGGATGCTGACCCATCTGCTGAACGCCGGCGTGCTCCAGCAGGTCGCGGGCATCGCCATCGGCGTGAACAAGGACTGCGAAGATCCGAAGGCGGCCGAGGGCGGCGAATACCGCCAGAGCCTGGACGATGTTTTCCGTGAACGGCTGCTGCCGCTCGAAGTGCCGGTGGTGGTCGGCCTGCCGTTCGGCCACGTGCCGATCAACGCGACGATTCCGCTGGGCGTGACGGCGACGCTCGACGGCGAGCGCGGCGATCTGGTGATCGACGAAGCGGCGGTGGTGTAGCGGAGTGCGTGGCAGACTGGATTTGAGGGCGAGCCCCACCCCTGACCCCTCCCGGGAGGGGAACTGTTGACGCGCGTTCGGCTGTCGATCGCCGTTCTGCCTTATCCCCTCCTGGGAGGGGTCAGGGGTGGGTTCCCACAACGGCCCGAGACAACTTTGTGCAAACCATGAAAACCTTCCGCTGTCTGTGGAGCACGGTCCTGGCGCTGGCCTGGCCCGCCTTGTCGCACGCCGCCGATCCGAAGCCGGTTCTTCCCATGCGCACCGAAGCCCAAATGCAGTCCATTGTGGACGCCGCCGTGCAGGCGACGCTCGCCGAGTTCGCCGAGCAGAAGCTCCAACCGGACCAGCTCGCGGTGACGCTCATGGATCTGCGCGATCCGGCCCGGCCGTTGCGCGGCAGCCATCGCGGCGACGAACGCATCTATCCCGCCAGCGTGGTGAAGCTCTTCTACCTCGTGGCGGCGCACCGCCAGATGGAGGACAAGATGTTGGAGGACACGCCCGAGCTGCGCCGCGCGCTCAGCGACATGATCGTGCTTTCCTACAACGAGGCCACGCACTACGTGCTCGACCTCTTGACCGGCACCACCAGCGGTCCGGAGCTGGAGCCCGAGGCGCTGAAGGAATGGCACCACCAGCGCGGCGCGGTGAACCGCTACTTCGCCTCGCTCGGCTACACGAACATCAACGCCGACAAGAAGCCCTGGGGCGAAGGGCCCTACGGCCGGGAGACGCAGGCAATGCGCGCCTTCAAGCCCAGCCGCAACGAGCTGACGACCGACGCCACCGCGCGGCTCTTGGCGGAGATCGCGACCGGTAAGGCGGTTTCGGCGAAGCGCTGCGAAGAGATGCTGGCGCTGATGAAGCGCGACTTCGCGCAGCCGACTGGCGATCCCGATTCCCAAGCCCACGGCTTCACCGCGCCCGGTCTGCCCGCCGATGCGAAGCTCTGGTCCAAAGCCGGCTGGACCAGCCAGACGCGGCACGACGCGGCCTACGTGGAGCTGGCGAACGGCGAACGCTTCGTGCTGGTCACGTTCACCGTGGGCCACGCGAACAACCGCGCAATCATTCCGTCCGTGGCCCGAGCGGTGGTGAAGGCATTGGGAGGCAAGGGATGAAGGTGTTTTGGTCCAGAGTTCGACGGTCTATGCGGGCAAGCGGGCGACTTTTCTCCCGTAGCTCAAACTCGTTCTTTGAGCCCGGAAACCCACCCCTGCCCCCTCCGAGGAGGGGTCAGGGGTGGGTTCTGGTTGAGAGAGAATCTTCCCCCGTGAGTCGAGTTTTGGTCCGCCTAGCCTTTGAGCGCGGCCTCGCGGACGTGATCGTCCGCGCTCCGTTGTTTCGGCTCCTCGCCCTCGTGGTGTCGTTTGCATGTGCGACGGAACTCTTCGCGCAGCCATTGCCGGACGACGCGGCGCTCTATCATCGGCGCACGCATGGCGGAGAGTTTCCGCCGCCGGGCTATTCCCGCGACGCCTTGGCCGAGACGACCGAGACCATTCCCGCCACGCCTGTGGTCATTGATCGTCGGCGTCCGACCGACGTGTTGGACAACGGCGTCGATCCCGCGAACCTCGGCAAGGGCGTCTGGATCTGGCGCATGACCGAGTGCGCGTTGTCGCTCGGGCTGCCCAGCAACGATGTGCAGGGCGTCATCGACCAGGCCAAGGCCGCCGGGATGCAGTGGATCACGGTGAAGTGCGGCGACAACGACAACATCTGGACCCAGTTCAACGCCGACCTGATCCAGCGCACGCACGCCGCCGGGATGAAGATCTTCGGCTGGGCCTACGTGTATGGCGGCGCGGACACGGAAGCGGAGATCAACGTGGCCTTGCACGCGCTGAACCTCGGCGCGGACGGTTTCATCATCGACGCGGAGACCGAATACGAGGCCGCCGGCCAGCGGACCAACGCGACCCGCTACGCCAGCGCGATCAAGGCCGCGTTCCCCAACCGCTTCCTGGCCCACGCGCCGTTCCCGATCATCAGCAGCCATCCGAACTTTCCCTATGTCGAGTTCGGCATCCATTGCGACGCCGTCATGCCGCAGGCGTATTGGGCCGACATCGGCGGCACGGGCTACGCGGCGACGATGGTCACGCGCATGACCACCGAATGGCGCAACTGGCAGAACAGCCTCGTGGGCGCGCAGCGCAGCGCCATCAAGCCGATTGCGCCCATCGGCCAAGGCTACAACTCCGTGCGGGGCGACGTGGACGGCGCGCAGATCACGACCTTCATGAACGCGCTGAAAACCGCCGTGAATCCCGCCACGGCCGGCGGCTACAAGGGCGTCAGTTTTTGGAGCTTCCAGCACCAGTCCACCGCTCCGAACAAATGGCCCGCCATCGCCGCCGCGAGCATCGGCGACGCGCCCGCGCATTTCCTCTCGGACGTGCGGCTGGATCGTTTGGTGGACGCGGGCGGTTCCATCGTCCTCTCCGCGCCGGTCGGGGGCACGCCGCCGCTCCGCTATCAATGGCGCTACAACGGCCAGCCCTTGCCGGGTCGGACGAACGCGACCCTGAGCCTCTCGGCCGTGGCCACGAACCAGGCGGGAATCTACGCGTTGGCGGTGTCGAACGCGCTGGGCGGCGCAGTCAGCGAGAGGGTGCGGCTCGCGGTCGGTCCGACGTATCATCCGGTGTGGAGCGACGCGCTGGACACCGCTTCGTCCGAAGGCTGGACGATCAACCGTTCCTCCGCCGACACGCTGGCGACCTTCGGCTACAACTACGCGGCGGACGGAATCCCGCTCGCGCCGAACACGACCGACGGCACGCGGCTCGGCTTGAAGCTGGGGGCGAACCGGGCCAACGGCGTGGCGGCGGCGCTGTCGTTGTCGCCGACAGGACGGAGTTTCACGGGCGACCATCGGCTGCGCTTCGACGCATGGCTGAATGTGAACGGGCCGTTTCCCGCCGGGGGCGCGGGTTCCACGGAGTTCATCACCGCCGGAGTCGGCACGGCGGGCAACCGCGTCCAGTGGATCGGCACGGGCTCGTTGGCCGATGGACATTGGTTCGCCTTCAACGGCGACGGCGGCGTGACCGACACCACCACGAGCCTCGG
>CAMLMI010000276.1 GCA_946480965.1 uncultured Verrucomicrobiales bacterium
CGCGCTGCTCGGCGCGGAGGAGTTCAATTTCGGCACCGCCGCCCTCGTGGCCGCTGGCTGCGCCATGTTCCGCGTCTGCCACCTGAACACCTGCCCGGTCGGCGTCGCCACCCAGAAGGACGAGCTCCGGCTCAAGTTCCGCGGCAAGCCCGAGAACCTCGTGGCCTACTTCAACTCCGTCTCCCAGGAAGTCCGCGAGATCCTGGCCGAGCTCGGCTTCCGCAGGCTCGACGAGGTCATCGGCCGCACCGACCTGCTGGACCGCAAGGCCCTCACCGAGTTCCCCGAGGAGCTGCGGCCCAAGATCGCCAGCCTGCACCTCGACCGGTTGCTCTACCAGGTGGACCCCAGCGGCAACTCCACCCGCATCCACACCCGCGAGCGCAACGAACGCTTCGGCGACAGCTCGCTCGACGACAAGATCATGTCCGACGCCCGCGTGGCGCTCCAGGGCAACGGCGTGGCCAAGCTCAGCTACAAGATCAACAACACCCACCGGAACATCGGCACCAAGGTCTCCGGCCAGATCGGCTTCACCTATGGCGACGAGGGCCTGCCCGACGGGTCGCACATCGACATCACGCTCAACGGCAGCGCCGGCCAGAGCTTCGGCACCTTCCTGTCGAAGAGCATCCGGTTGAAGCTCGTCGGCGAGGCCAACGACTACGTCGGCAAGGGCATGAACGGCGGCGAGATCGTCGTGCGCCCGCCCGCCGGGGTGAAGTTCACCTGGGCCGACCAGAGCATCGTGGGCAACACCTGCCTCTACGGCGCCACCGGCGGCCAGCTCTTCGCCGCCGGACGCGCCGGTGAACGCTTCGCCGTCCGCAACTCCGGCGCCACCGCCGTGGTCGAGGGCGTGGGCGACCACGGCTGCGAATACATGACCGGCGGCAAGGTCGTCGTGCTGGGCGAAACCGGCCGCAACTTCGGCGCGGGCATGTCCGGCGGACGGGCCTACGTCTTCGATCCCGAGAACAAGTTCGGCAAGCGCTACAACAACCAGATGGTCGGCATCGAGCGCTTCAGCGCCGAGGACGAGGAGAAGCAGGTCCAGGCCCTGATCTACGCGCACCTCGAAGCCACCGAGTCTCCCCGCGCCAACAACATCCTGAAGAACTGGTCCGAGACCCGGAACCAGTTCTGGGTCGTCGTGCCCCATCCCGCCACCGCCCCTCCCGGAGCGGCTCCGGTGCACGAGGTGGAGAAGAAGTCCGCGAGCGGCGACACGGTGATCATCAAGAAGCCGTAGCCGACGAATTCCCCAAGGAAAACGGCGGACCCGAAACCGGGTCCGCCGTTTTGCTTTCTGCCCGTTTGATTGGGCCCCGTCTGGACGCAACCACGCGGGCTCCTACCGACTCACACACCCTTCAAGCGGCCGGTCGAATCGCCCAAGCGTTCGATGCCGTCCGCGCCCATCAGGTCGGACATGGTCAGCAGCAGGTTGCTCATCGGTTGGCCGCCAAACTTGGCGAAGCGGCCCGGAGTGATGCGACCGCCGCCGCCGCCCGCGAGGATCAGGGGCAGGTTGTCGTGCGAGTGCTTGTTGCCGTCGCAGTTGCCGCTGCCATAGACGATCATCGAGTTTTGCAGCAGCGACTTGCCGTCCACGTCCTCGGTGTCGTGCATCTTCTGGAGGAACCGGGACAGCCGCTCCACATACCAGCGGTCGATCTGCGCGACCTTCTGGATCATGTCCTGGTTGTTCTGGTGATGGGTGAGGTTGTGGTGGCCCTCGGAGATGCCGATCTCGGGGAAGGGCCGGTTGCTGCCCTCGCTCGCCATCAGGAAGGTGGAGATGCGCGTCGAATCGGTGCGGAAGGCGAGCACCATCATGTCGAACATCAGGTCGATGTGTTCGGCGTAGCTGGCGGGAATCCCGGCCGGCGTCTCCATGTCGGGATCGGGCGTCTGGCCGTCGAACTTCTCGGCCAGCTCGATGCGTTTCTCGATCTCGCGGACGCTGGTCAGGTATTCGTCGAGCTTGTCGCGGTCGCGCGCGCTCATCTTGCCCTGGAGATCGCGGGCGTCGGAGAGGACGAAGTCGAGGATCGAGCGCTGCTGCTGCTGGCGGCGGACGAGGTTCTGGGCGCGTTCGCCGGGAGCGCCGCTGCCGAAGAGCCGCTCGAAGACGAGGCGCGGATTGGGCTCGGGCGCGACGGGCGTGGCGTCGCCCTTCCACGAGAGGTTGTATTGGTAGGCGCAGGAATAGCCGGAGTCGCAGTTGCCCGACTTGCGGACCTTGTCGCTGGTCAGTTCCAGGGACGGGAAGCGGGTCAGGTGGCCGACCTTCTGGGCGACCAACTGGTCGATGGACGGGCCGGCCTTGATGTCGGAACCGGCGGTCTTCCGCACCCGCACGCCGGTGAGGAAGGTGCCGCTGGCGCGCGCGTGGTCGCCCGCCCCGTCGGGTCCGGCGGTGGCATTGAGGTGGTCCAGGCCACCGAGCATCTGGATCTGGCCCTTGAGGCCCTCCAACGGCTTCAGCGTCTCCGCCAGCTCGTAGGACGAGCCCTCGCCCTTCGGCCACCAGGTGTGCTGGATCATGCCGTTGGGCACATAGACGAAGGCCATGCGCAGCGGCGCTCCGGTGACGGCCTTGGCGGCGGCGGGCGCGGCCGCAGCGCTCAGGGTCAATGGCCGGAACGACTCGAACGCGGGCAGGGCCAGGCAGGCTCCCAGCCCCCGCAGAAATGTGCGGCGGCTCAGTTGGGCGCGCCTTTCGGCGGCGATCTCCTCGGGACGAAGCATTGTCTTTTTCATGGCTCGGGTTGGGTTGCGGAGACGACCTCCAGTTTGCGGTCCTTGGAAATGGCGGCGGTTTCGGTGGGCTCGGCCCGGCGCTGGAACGGGGCCGACTCGATCACGCCGAAGAGCAGCGCGGAGAATCGGCCATCCTCGGCTTCGAGCCGCTCGACGATCCGGTCCATCGTTTCCACGTCGTAGTAGTCCAGCCCACGTCCGAGGGCGAAGGTGAAGAACTTCTCGGTCAGGCAATGGTAGAAGTCCTGCCTGCGATCATTGGCCAAGATGCGCTTCAGGCCCTTCACGTCCTCGAACTTCTCCCCGGTGATGAGCTGGCCGGAGGATTCGATCGGTTGCTGGCGTTCCTTGTCCCGCCAGAGCCCCATCGCGTTGAAGTTCTCCAGCGCCAGGCCCAGCGGGTCCATGCGCGAGTGGCAGGAATGGCAGAGCGGCGACTCCAGGTGCATCGCCAGGGATTCGCGCAGCGTCGGCTCGCGGTCCTTGACGTCCACCTTGGCCGCCTCCAGCGCCGGGACGTTCTCGGGCGGCGGCGGCGGCGGGGTGCCGAGGATGTTCTCGAGGATGAACATGCCGCGCTTCACGGGCGAGGTGCGGTCGGGATTGGACGTGACCGCGAGGATCGCTCCCTGGGTGAGGATGCCGCCGCGCGGGCTGTCGGCCGGGAGACGCACGAGGCGCATCTGGTCGCCGGACACGTTGGTCAGACCGTAGAACTTCGCCAAAGTCTCGTTCAGGAAGGTGTAGTCGGCATCCAGCAGCTCCGCGACGTTCCGGTCGGTCTTGGCCACGTAGTCGAAGGTCATCTCCGTCTCGCGCCGCATGGCCAGGCGCGTCTCCCGGTCCAGCTCCACCCGCGGACGGAAGCGGCGGGCACCCTGCCCACGACCCTCGTCGCGGGAAAGGACCGCCCGGGAATTGATCGGCACGCCCTCGATGTCGCGCACCTGGAGCCATTGCCCGACGAAGTTGTTGATCATCTCCCGCGACCGGTCGTCCGCCATCATCCGGCGCACCTGGGCCGTCTGGTTCTTGCGCAGCTCGCCCTTGGCCGCCAGGTCCAGCAGCTCCTGGTCCGGCATCGTGGCCCAGAGGAAATACGACAGCCGCGACGCCAGCGAATACTCGTCCACCAGCGGGTCTTCCTTCTTCGAACGGCTCGGCAGCGTCTCCTCCATCCGGAACAGGAAGCGCGGAGACGCCAGCACCGCGACCATGCCCCGCGCCGCCGCCGCCTCGAAGCCCAGTCCCAGCTCGGCTGCCTGCTTTTCGGCGAAAGCCACCAGCTTCTTCACGTAGTCGGGATCGGATGGCCGACGGAAGGCCCGGGTCGCGAAGCGCTCCAGCACGCGGCCCAGCGCCGCGCGGCGCTCGGCGTCGTTCTTGGGCGCGTCGCCGGAGAAGAAGCGGTCGTAGTTCGCCGGGCGTTGGCGGAACTCCGGTTCCAGCGGTCCCTCGATGCGGACGCTCTCCACCTCCATCTCCACCGAGAACTTCTTCTGGTCCTTCGGCACGAGCGGCTTCAGGTCGAAAGCCAGCAGGCGTTTCCCGGGAGTCCATTTCTCCTCCAGCGTCCAGGTGGTCCGCTTGCCGTTCTCCCACTGGAATTCGTCGGCCTTCTTCTCCTGCCCGTCGATGCTGAAGGCGAACCGGCTCCGGCCCGGATCAAAGTCGAAGGAACCGCGCACGACGAGATCGACGTGGACGCGATAGGTGCCCGGCTTGGACAGATCGACCGCCCGCTCCGCGCGGGCCTCGTCGTAGAAGGACATCCGCCGCGCGTTGCCCGCGTCGCCTTGCCGCCGGAATTCGCGTCCGGAGAACTCCCGCGCAGGGACGACCCACGGCACCGTCGGCACGGCGTTGGAAACGATGGTCTCGGCCGCCTTCAGGTATTTCTCCAGCAGCAACGGCGAGAGCGACAGCACGTCGCCGATGTTGTCGAACCCGTAGCCCGTGTCGTCCGGCGGGAATTCCTCGTCCGTCCGGAACTGCACGCCCATGAGGTCGCGGATGGTGTTCTGGTATTCGCGCCGGTTGAGGCGGCGGACGGTGACCCGGCCGGCCTCGGGCCGCTTGGGATCGAGCTCGAAGGCGTCGCGTTTGATCCAGTGCTCCAGCCTGGCGATCTCCTCGGCCGTCGGCTGCGGCTTGTCCGGCGGCGGCATCAACCCGGCGCGGACGTTCCTCAGCACGGCCAGCCAGAGCCGCTTGTCGTCCACCAGCTTGTCCGTGGAGGGATGCTCGTCGAAGGCGACCTTGCCCTTGTCCATCCCGTCGCCGTGGCAGTCGTAGCAATACTTGATCAGCACGGGCTCGACGGACTTCTTGTAGTTCGCCACCGGGGCGGAGTCCTTGCCCCAGGCCGGAACGGCCGAAGCCAGGAACAAAAGAAGCGCTCCGGCGAGACCGAGGATTCTCGGCCCGCTCTGCCGGGGCTCATGGAACGAAACAGGCATGGTTTTCGGGCTGGATCGCCGGTCGGCCGCAGCGGCCGTGCGCCTTCCGGCATGGATCGCGTTATAGACTCTCCACAACGGGTCGGGATTCAACCGAAAGGCGGCAAAAATCTACCCGCGCTCCGCCCGGCGCGCGCCTCACCGTTTTCGGGGAGGCCCCGCTAAGAAAACGGCCCGGAACGCGAACGTTCCGGGCCGCCGTGTCCGGACCCATCGGCCCGGGATCCGCCTTAAGGATAGACCGTGCGGTAGAAACGGTTCGTGTGGTTCAATGCCTCGGTGTCGAAGAAGCGGACCACGCCGCCCTCATCGGGTGCGACCGTGCCCACATCGACCCAGGTCTGGAAGTCGATCGACGCCTGGATGCGGTAGATGCGGCCCGGCAACCCCGCCACCACGACCGTCGCGGCCTGGCTGGTCGCGGCCGGTTCCGTGGCGTGATCCTCCACCGCGAGTTGTTCCCGCTCCAGCACCGTCACCCGGACCGTGCCGCTGGCCACTCCCCCGTGCTCGTCCACGATCTCGTAGCTGAACTCGTCGCCACCGGCGTAATCCGCGGCCGGGGTGTAAACCACACCCTGCTCATTGGTGCTCAAGGTGCCGCCCTGCAGGCTCTGCGCAGCGACCTTCAGGAAGCTGAACGCATTCCCGTCCGGATCGACGTCGTTGGTCAGGATGCGCGAGTAGCGCACCACCACCGGCAGGTTCGTCGCCGTCACGATGCGGTCGGCCAACGCGTCGGGCCGACGATTGATCGAAACCGTGATCCGCACGGGATCGGCTTCGGCTCCATTGCCGTCAGTGAAGCGGACTTCAATCACCCGCTCGTCCAGGGCCGCCGATTCGGCCTCGACGCCGAAGGCCACGTTGCGCAGCAGGGCATCCACCGATGTCGGGCTGGCCTCGGAGTTCAGGGCAAATCCCATCGAAGCCTGCCCCACGCCGCCACCGGAGTATTCCGCGACCACGGTGCCGCCGAAATAAACCTCGGTGCCATCCATCTCGATCTGCTCCGGCCCGGCCGCCTGGGCCTCGAACCAGATCTGGTCGCTGGCCCCCGCGTTGGAGACGATGTGGAACGACAGCGTGCCGCCCACCATCGTGCCACCCGGTGCCAACACCACCCGGGCCGCGCCGTCCAAGCGACGCGGATCGTCGCCCAAGGTAGCCCAAGTCTGGTTCAGGCTGAGAATGATCTCCGGCTTGGAAGGAGCGATGACCAAGGTGTTGGTCGCCGCGCCCACGTAGTTGGCTTCGTTGATCGTGCC
>CAMLMI010000277.1 GCA_946480965.1 uncultured Verrucomicrobiales bacterium
GAAATGGACCAAACCTTTGTTGGAAGAGCCCCGATTGCGTTTTCTTCAGAGATCCACGGATTGTCATTCTTGATTTCTGCAATCTCGTTTTTGTTCTCAACAATGCGGTAGTTAGAGCCGGACATGCTGTATGCAAACGGCCATACATTGTCGCTGATGATCACATCGGAAACATTTGCAGGCTGATACTGAGCTGCGGAGTTGTAGATTACTACCGAGCTGCTGTTGGTGGTAAGGACAGACCTCTGGACGTTCTGAACGATGTATAAGTTGGTGAGAGACCCGTTGTTTCCTGAGCCGGCGTTTATGAAGACTTCAGAACTTCCCTGACTGGCGGTCCTAAAGGCCTCGGAATAGTTTCTAATGTGGGCGAACTTGCTCCATTGTTGTGAAGCGCCAGCGACATTAAAGCCGCTTGATTGCTGAACATTCCTGAAATGATTGTCCACTACGGCGATATTCGATTGGGAGTTGCCGGTGTCGGACCAATAGCCCTTCTGGGCATTTTCCACATAGTTGCCGTAATAAGTCGTGTTAATCGCGTCCGCAGTCGTCAGGGCGTAGAATGCATGCGATTGCTGATTTTCAGGGAAAGAGATGTAGTTATTTCTCCCGACCCCTTCTCCTGCGATTAGCAAAGCAGACACATAGTCGCCTTTCACATCCGTAATCTCACATTCTGAGATGAGTGAACGTTTTCCAGATGCTGAGCCGACGGATATGCCGAAGCTCTCGTAGCCGTTGTTCGGCAACTTGCCGTAAAGCCCTTTTACGTTGATCCGGACGGCCTTGCTGTCGCTGCCTCTCAGTAAAGCGCCAGACAACATAACGTTGCCACTTGGGCTTCCAATCCACTCCATTGTGAAGTCTGAGATGGTTATGTTCGTGCTTGTCGTCCAAATGAATGCCCGCTGGCCACTGCCTGGATTGTTGCAGCGGATGATGGAGTTGTCTTTGCCAGAGCCGATCAGACGGAAGTTTGATTTCCAGTTTGTCGAGGCGTTAATGTAGCCTGCGGTCCAAAAGATCCCCGGAAGAAGATGGTATGTGTCACCTGGCTGACTATTGGCGATAATAGCATCAAAGTTTCCGTAATACGGCGAGGCATGGCTAGTTCCTGTTCCAAAGAATGCAGCGTTGGTGGCCAAATATGCTGCTGAATCACGTGGGTCCACCCAGTAGTCGGTGGATAGCGCTTCGTTTGCTGTTGAGCCAAGAACTACCAATGACAACAGGGATGCGATTTTGTGAAGGACTGTTTGTTTCATTCTGCTGACTTTTTTGACGTCGATGTGTCGGCTCACACCGGCGAGGAGATGGAAGGAGACAAGCGCGCTCCACTGTGCGTTTGTGCCGACACGATAGATACGGAGCCGAGGCGCGAATCTTTCAAAAGATCTGCGCCTTTACCTTAACCAACCGTTTTCTTCGCCCGGCGACGTATCCGCTCCCCGGCGCTTGCAGCATGAGCCCCTCACCTCCGGATTCCTTGATCCGGGCCAGCTCATGGCAGAGATGCCGATGACTCCGGACCGTCCACCCCTCGACACACTCCACACCGAGCGTCCGAGCGTAGGCCATCCGCTCCAACCAATCACCGGGAGCCTGGGGCGCATCGAAGACCACGAACCTCACTGAAGGCATGAACCGCCCATGTTGCACCGCCAACCGGGCTTCCTGGAGCCGTCCCCGGCCTGCCCAGAACTCTCCGTCGAGAGGGACAGAGGGCATCGCCTCCAAGATCGCCTTGGGAGCCGCCACGGTGTTCCCGCCGCGCGTCCAGAATTGTTCGCCGTCCCAATAGGCGCGGCAACCGTCCAGCTTCTCGCTGGCATACCAGCCGGACAGGTTTTCTCTGCCGTCCCAATCGATGCCGTGCATCATGTCCCGTTCGGTCATTGGACAGGAGGTTCCTGGAGGAACTTTTGAAACCGGAGTTTGCGCCGGAACCGTTCCTGGGCGAGCCGGGTGGCCACGCTCCGGCCGTATTCATCCAAGGTGGTGTTGATGATGGCCGACACGTCCTCGTCGGCCTCGCGGGCGGCGTCCAGCAGCTCGCGCACGGAATCGACGGGCCGGAAGGAAATGGGGGCCTCTTTCGGCTTCCGACGGCGTTCTTTGGGTGGGCGGTTCTCCATGTCTGTCTCTCCTTGTGAATGGCCGAAGCCCCGCCGTTGTAGCGGCGGGGCGCGGTCGTGGTGCGGTGCTAAGTCAAACCGTGTCGGTGGATCAGGCGGACCTGATCGGAGGGCGAAGACGGGCGGTCATGTCTTTTGGGATTTAGAAGTGAAGTCCGCGCTTGAAGTTCCTGTCGGCCCAATCCTTGAGGGCGGCGACGGGGATGGAGATGTTTCCACCGGCCTTGAAGTAGGGCAGCCCCTTGGTCCGCATCCAGTCGTGGATCGCACGGACGCTGAACGGCTTCTTGGAAGCCCGGTAGTGCTCGGCAAGCCAAACGCCCGCCTGAGCCTTCGTCAGGTTGCGCGGTTCCTCATTCATGCCACGGCCCTCTCGGTGAAGCGGGCGAGGACTTCGGGATGGCTCTCCGCAAGATACCGCCGGACCGCCTCCCCGATCACATCGCCCGCCGCCATGCCCATAGCCTGGCAAGCATCCAGTATTTCATGGCCCTCTTCGGAAAGGTCCACGGTGAAGAGCCGGAAACGGCCGGGTGTCCGGGATGGGGTGATGTGACGAGATTGCCGGGTAGCCAGCCGGTCTAGCCGCCGGGGTATGGCCCTGGGAGAGCCCGCTAGAGCGTCGCCGAGGGCGATCTCCAAGGTGGTGCCGGACTCCTCACAGACGCCCCGGAGACGGCGTTCGGTGGTCTTGGTCAGGTCGGTTTGAAGTGTGCCGTCAGTGCCTTGCCGGACGGTGATTCCGTGTTTGCGGTAGATGGTGCGGGTCATGGTGGTGGTGCTTTTGTGTGGTGAGGATGTTCTTGCTCAACCCCGGTTCATCCGGGGCTGAGTGGAGCACCCCCATCACCGAAGCCGTCCGTGCTCGGCCGGGTCGCGTGGGTTGAACGCGGCCGCCATCTGCCGCCGGGCGATCTGGGAGCGAAGGAATGTGTTCACGACGCCACCCCACTTTCCGTGGGGAGTTGGGAAGCAATGTCCTCTGCCATCGCCAGCCATCGTTCCCGGCTCATGCGGTCAAGGACGAAGGCGGTCTCGTAGCCGTTGGACAGGGAGACGTGGACCTGTAGGCCGTCCACTTTGCCAGGCTCATAGACTCCGGAGATGCGATGGAGGTTGGCCAGCCGGTCCAGTTTTTCGGAGGGATTGGACGACCTAAAGTGAGGACCGCCGTCCACGGTCAACGCAGTGACGGAGAGGTCCTGAGCTTCGGTGCGGTTCATTTTCGTGCCTTCGTGTTGTGGTTAACTGCCACTCGAAAGGCACGGCGGTTGCCAAAGGTTGCCAGATATTGCCCATTGGAAGGCATTCTGGCCGATTGGTTCCGATTCTCGGAAACTGACCTCGTTTGAAGAAAACCCCTGTTTTTATTTGGGTTTTATGGTGTTTTGAATGGAGCCAGCAGTCGGGATCGAACCGACGACCGACGGTTTACAAAACCGTTGCTCTACCACTGAGCTATGCTGGCCCGGCTGCGGCAGGAACCGCGCGGGAGTTACTACGGGCAGGTGCGAGGAGCAGCAAGCAGAGTTTTGCCCGGCCTGCGGCGTCCGGGGCTCAGGCGGCGGCCTTGGCGGGCGCGGGCGCGCGGGGGGCGACGCGGGCTGCGGCCCGGCTCAGCGATTTCCAACAGAGCAGTCCGGTCAGGAGCGAGAGCGCGCCGCAGGCGAGGTAGGGCCAGGAGGGGTGGAACTCGAAGAGCGCGCCGGCGAAGACCGGGCCGGCGATCCGCGCCAGGCTGCCCGCGCTCTGGGCCGCCCCGAGGGTCGCGCCCTGTTCGTGCGCCGGGGCGAGGTTGGACAGGAGACCGAAGACCGGCGGGCGCGTCAGGCTGGAGCCGATGGACAGCACGGCCAGCACGAGGAGGAGCAGCGGCCAGTTCGTGACGAAGGGCAGGGGAGCGAGGCTCAGTCCCACCAGCACGAGGCTGAGGGCGATGAGGGAGGGTTCGCCCACGCGCTTGATGATCTTCCCGAGCGGTCCGCCCTGCACGAAGGCACCGATGATGCCGCAGAAGGCGTAGAGGTAGGTGACCTTGGGGTCGAACTGGTGGATGCCGCCCTTCAGGCTCTCGAACTGGAGGCCGAAGTTCTGGCTCACGAGCAGCCCGAGAGTGGTCTCGAAGGTGGCGAAGCAGAAGGTGGCGAGGAAGAAGACGGTGACGAGCACGGCCACGCCCGGCTGCTGGAAGGTATGCACGAGCTGCTGCAAGCGCGGCCTTTCGTCCACGGGCACGGAGCCCGGCTGGCGGCTCTCGGGCAGGCGGAAGAAGGCGAAGACGAAGTTGAACGCGCAGAGTCCGGCCGCGACCCAGCCGGGGGCGGAGAGATGCCCGGACTTCAGGGCCAAGCCGCCGATGACCGGGCCGAAGATGAAGCCGAGACCAAAGGCCATGCCGATCAGGCCCATCCGCTTCGAGCGTTCCTCGGCCGGGGTGATGTCGGCGATGTAGGCCTGGGCCACGGTGATGTTCGCCCCGCAGATGCCGGCGGCGATGCGGGCGGCGAAGAGCAGGATCAACGCGGCCGTGCCGCTCTGGCCCGAGCCGATGGCGAAGACGGCATACGACACGGCCGCTCCGGCGGTGCTCAGGAGCAGGATCGGTCTCCGGCCCACTCGGTCCGAGAGCCGCCCCCAGATGGGCGCGAAGACGAACTGCATCGCGGAATACGTGGCCATGAGACAGTCGATGACGAGGCCGCTCGCGTCGAGGCTCTTGGCGAAGATCGGCAGGAGCGGGAGCACGATCCCGAACCCGACGAGGTCGATGAAGACGGTCAGGAAGATGATGAACAACGACGGCTTTCTCATGAAACGAGGCGCGCAGAGTGCCGCGTCCGTCGAACGGGTGGCCAGAGGGAAAATCCCGTGGCGCCGGACATTCCGCCGGCAAAACGGGCCAAGGAGGCGCCTCCTTGGCCCGCTGCGTTAGGCTCCGGGGCGGAGCTCACTCCAGGTCGAAGACCAGCACCTGCGACGGCGCGTTGGCCCGGAGACGGACGGTCTCTTCCTTCGACACCGCGGCGGCATCGCCGGACTTCAGCGCCGTGCCGTCGTTCAGGGTCACGTCGCCGACGGCGACCTGCACCCAGACGTGGCGGCCGGGGCGGATGGTCTGCTCCACCGTTTGGCCGGGTTCCAGCCGGGCGAGGTTCAGGTCGGTGTCCTGGTTGATCGGGATCGAACCGTCTCGGCCGGTCTTGCTGGCGACGAGATGGAACCGTCCGGGCTCCGCCTGGGCGAAGGACTTCTCGGCGTAGCCGGGCGTCGCGCCGTGCTTGTCGGGCAAGATCCAGATCTGGAACAGATGCACGGGCTCGATCGGCGAGTGGTTGAACTCGCTGTGCTGGATGCCGGTGCCGGCGCTGATCCGCTGGACGTCGCCCGCGCGCATCACGGCCGAATTGCCCATGCTGTCGCGGTGCTGGAGCGCGCCGCTGACCACGTAGGTGATGATCTCCATGTCGCGGTGCGGGTGCATCCCGAAGCCGCCGCCGCCGGCCACCACGTCGTCGTTGATGACGCGGAGGGCACGGAAGTGCATGTGCTTCGGATCGTAGTAATCGGCGAAGGAGAAGGTGTGGTGCGACTTGAGCCAGCCGTGGTCGGCATGGCCCCGGTCTTCGGCTTTGCGGAGAGTGATCATGGTCTTTGCTTTCTTCGTTGTCGGTTCCGCCGCTGTCACCGGTGGGGAACCGTTGTTCTGTCCCACCTTCTGCGAATGTCGTGCCATAGGCCCTCGGCGGTGGCGACGTCGCTTTCTAGCCGTTCAACCGCAATGGTTTGCCTGTGAATGAGCAGAGCAGGCGACGGTTGACGTCGGACAACGAAACTTCGTGCCTCTTCGTTGCGGCGGTGATCGGACAACGAGCTTTCACGGTTTCAGCGCGGCTTGTCCGGCGTCCGGCGCGAATCCTTCCACCGGAAAAAGCCGGGTCAACTGGACTGGATCTCAGTCGAGCCCCATGTCCTTGCGGAACGCGGCGACGAGCAGGACGTGGCGGCGGTTGTTCTCGGTGGAGCCTTCGCTGTCGAAGTTCAGGCCGTAGGGCCAGAAATGCGTGCCGTCGGAATTGATGTTGGCCGTGGGGCCGTCGAAGGAACGCACCAGGGCGATGCCGTTCGCGCCGGTCCAGACGCCGTTGTTCAGGTTGGCATTCCAAGCCCAGTGGGTGCCCACGCCCATCGTGTGGCTGATCTCATGCAGGGCGGTGCGGTAGCCGATCTGGCCGCCGAAGCGGATGTGCCCGGCGTAGTTCGCGTCGGCCGTGGGCACGCCGGGATTGTATTCGACGGTGAGGTGTTTGCGGAAGGTTCCCCAGCGGTTGTAGGTGGCCACGGCACCGTCCAT
>CAMLMI010000278.1 GCA_946480965.1 uncultured Verrucomicrobiales bacterium
CAGCCAGAGGGGCACCAGAATGAACAGCACGGACGTGGTCCATTCGTTGTGGTTGACGTGCTTGCGCGCGTAGTCCGACAGCAGGCTTTGCAGCGGGAACAGGAAAAGGATCGTGGCGAGACCGGCGCAGAAGTTGCCGATGATTTGGGGCAGTGCGGAGGGGTTCATTGGATCAGGGCAAAGTCCGGATCATCGCAAAGACGACCGTCGGGGCGAACGCCGCCCGGTGCGGTTATCCGACGCGGATGAGATTCATGGCAGTCGGCAGCCGGACTCGGGTGGATGCCCGTCATCCGTGGGATCGTAGCCGAACTCGCGGGCCAAGGCGGCGCGGAACTGGTCGCGCTCGTAGGAGAGCGCCGCGCCTTCGCCGCCGCTCGTGGCCGAACTCGCGTAGCTGCCCATCCAATCCACCGCGAGCTTGAACGCGGCGATGGCGCGCGCCTCGTTGCCGGCGCGTTGGAACGCCCGCATCCGCTCCGCGTAGATCTCGGCGATGGAGCCCGCCACGCCGATGTGATCGATGGACGCCAGCATCTCGCGTTCGACCTCTTCCAGCCGGTCCGGTCCTTCGGTGTTTTGCGCGGCTCGCGCCCAGGCGGTGGAGTTCATCGGCGGCTGAGCCTTGACCGGCGGGGGAACGATCATCTGGCGCTTCGACGGATCGTGGAACGCCGGGAGGATGCGCGGAGGCGTGACGTCCTCGCCGATCTCGAAGTAGTCGCGCATCCGGCCGTTGCGCGGCCCGGTCTTGGCGCCCAGCTCGAAGACCAGCTTCACCTTTCCGGCCTCGCGGGTGATCTCCAGGAGGATCAACATACGGATCTGGTCCCAGTCGATGCGGGTCAACACACCGGAGTCCCCGGCGCGCATCAGGGTGCCCTTGGCGTCCACGAAATCACGCAGCACCGTGATGCGATGGTCGATGCGGAGATGATCGATGGTGGTGGCCATGAAGTGATGGAGAGGTCGGTTATGCTGCGAGTGGTTTAACACACGCCACATTCCTGAACATGGGACTTTGGTCGGGGGCGGAGGAGGCGCAGCGGTTGGGAAAAGCGTATTCGAATCCTCCGCCTCTTCCTCCTCGTCTTCCTCTTTCTCCACATCGAAATCAGCGGGAGACGAAGACGAGGAGGAAGAGGGGGACGAAGAACGCGGTTCCAAGCTCCGGCCTTCGGTCTCACCAACAGAAGAGTTGCCGTGCCTTCGGTCTTCATCCGAGTCTCGCGGCCATGCGGATTGAACTGAAGGAGGTCCACAAGACATTCGGCGGTGTTCGGGCGCTGCGCGGCGTCTCCCTGGAGTTTGTCCCCGGCGACATCGTCGCTGTGCTGGGCGTCAACGGCGCGGGGAAGACCACGCTGCTGCGCACCCTGGCCGGTGTGGTCGCCCCCGACCGCGGAGACGTCGCCTTCGACGGCGACTCGTTCCGGCTCGACCGGCTGGACCAGCGGCAGAGGCTCTGGTTCCTGCCCGACTTCCCGCCGCTCTTCGACGAGGAGCCGATGCTGGAAAACTTCTCCCTGATCCTCCGCTGCTTCGGGGCCGACCGCGTGGGCGTCGAGCAAACGGTGGCGCGTCTGCTCACGGACCTGGACCTGCTGGGCAAGGCGCATCTCCACGTGGCCCACCTCTCGCGCGGCCAACGCTACAAGACCGCGCTCGTCGCTCTGGTCGCCGCCGATCCCGAACTGTGGCTGCTGGACGAACCCTACGCGTCGGGCATCGATCCCGTGGGCCAGATGGTGCTCCAGCGCGAGATCCGCGCGGCGGCGGAACGGGGGCGGACCATCCTCTTCACCACCCAGTTCCTGGAGGCTGCCACCAAGCTGGCAAACCGCGTGGTCGTGCTGCAGGACGGCGAGGTGCGGCTCGACGCGCGGATGGCGGATCTACCGCCCACCGGAGAACGCGGCTCGCTGGAATCGTTGTTCGAAGCCTTCGCCACCCAGCCATGAAGGACGATCCCCTGCGTGGAACCCGTGAGCTACGACGGCGATTGACCGGCATCGTCCGCGATAGGCTTGCGAGCAACCCGGACGCTGCGGAAGAACATCGCCGGACGAGGTATCAGACCTTCAAGCGCGGGTTGCGCCAGAGCTTGGTGTGGGTGTTCATTTTGATTCTGACGGTTTTCTTCGGATTGGCCCTCCTCACCGAGAAGAGCCAGGTGCGGGAAGCGGGTCGGCTGGGGGTGATCACCTGGATGCTCACCGGCCCGTCGCTCTATCTCTTGACGCAGCTCCAACGGCGATTGTTCCAGCACCCCGACATGCTGGTCATGGCGCTCTTGCCCATCGGCAACCCCACGGCGACCCGTCGGCAGTTGGCGGGCATGGTGTGGCCGCTGGTGGGGATGGGATGCTTGAGCTGGGTGGGCTTGCTCGCTGGATTTCGACTGAGCCCGTTCTCCATCGCTGGAATCGCAGCCCTTCCAGTTGCGGTGTCCACCACGCTCTGCTGTTTCGGATTCGCCCTGTTGGGCCTGCGCTGGGCCTGGGTGGCACGGCTGATCAATTTGTCGTTCACCTTCGGCACAATCGGAGCGTGGGTTGCCTGCTCCAACAAATGGGTGCCGAATTGGCCGGAGTGGCTGGACCAGTTCGGCTGGTGGATCGGCCGCATCCTGCCCACCGGCTGGGCCACCTTGGCGTTCCATTCCGCAGTATCGGAAGGCGCATGGGCTTGGCTGCTGCTGCCCATCGGCCTCGCGGCGGTGCTGGGAACGCTGCTCTGGCGCGTCGTGCAATGGCTGATCGGCTCGTTGCTGCCGCGCGAGCTGGTCCTGGCCCAGTATGCGGCGCAATTGCCGGAGGGCACCGATCCGGAATCGGTGGAGCAGTTCCAGCGCGGCCTGGAGCTGCCCAAGGGACCGGGCGAAACGGCCATTTTGGACGAAGTGCTTTCCACCGGCCTGCTCGCGCCGATCCGGGATCGCCCGACCGACTTTCTCACGCGGCGCGTCTGGCAATGGTGGACTCCGCGCGAACAGCTGCTCGCCGAATGGGGCTTCGAAGCATGGCCTAAGTGGGGACGTGCCTGGCAACAGAGCACCTTGGTGCTCCTCGGATCGGCCGTCGCGGCGCTGATCGCGCTGCGTTTCGGGCCGGCCTTCGGTGGCGTGCTGCTTCTCGGAAGTGGCACGTTGTGGGCAGGGTTCGGATTGCTGCCCATCTTGCCGGGACCGTCGCGCGGTCTGAAGCCTCGGGTGATGGGCAACAGCTACATCACTGGCGTGATGGTGTTGCCCGTGACCTGGTCGGAAGTGCGGCGCATGGCCGCCAAAGCCGCCGCCGTGCGGATGTTCGCGGCGTTGCCGGTGGTCGTCCTCGCCGCGCTGCTCTGGCATTGGGTGCCGGGACTGCCCTTGGAAACGACCGCGTGGACGGCGGCCAAGGTCGTGGTGCTCTCGCTGGCCGTGCGATCTTTGTTGCTGGCCATGTCTCCTTTGTCCGGTGGTGATGTTTTCCAGAGCCGCCGCAGCCTGGTGAATTCGGCGAAGCTCCTTCACGTTCTGCTCGTTTTCGGGGCGGTCACTTTGGGTGTGGGGGGAAGCACAATGGAAGGTGCCGCTGGGCTCGGAGCCGCGCTGCTGGCCTGGGGGCAGGCCCGGGGAGCCGAAGCGCTCTCCGCCTGGTTCTGGTCCAGACGCTATCTGACCGGAACCCCGCCCTCGGACGACTCGGTCCTCTGACGAGTCGCGTTCCTCGTCCTCCTCTTCGTCTTCCTCCTGGTCCTCGTCTTCCGGGTCGGCAGTAGCTAGCGGCGGACGAAGAGGAGGAGAAAGAGGAAGAGGAGGAAGCAGGCTGCGGAACCATTGCGAACAACTTCCTCCTCCCGCCGCTTGCCCGGTCCTTCCTCCGCCCGTTTAATCCTCAGGTCATGTCGGCGCCCGAGTTCGTCCATCTCCACCTCCACACCGAGTTTTCGCTGCTCGACGGCGCGTGCCGTCTGGACCGGCTGGTGGAGCGCGCCGCCGCGCTCAAGATGCCCGCGCTGGCCATCACGGACCACGGCGCGATGTTCGGCGCGATCGACTTCTACCAGGCGGCCAAGGGCAAGGGCATCAAGCCCATCATCGGCTGCGAATGCTACGTCGCGCCCGGCAGCCGCAAGGAACGCAAGGCCGTCCAGAACGCCTCGGGCCGCGAACTCTACCAGCACCTCGGCCTGCTCGCGATGGACGAGGCGGGCTACAAGAACCTCGTCAAGCTCGTCACCCGCGCCCACACCGAGGGCCAATACTACAAGCCGCGCATCGACAAGGAGCTGTTGGCCGAGCTGAACGGCGGCCTCATCGCCCTCTCCGGCTGTCTCGCCAGCGAGGTGCCGAGCCTCCTGATGGCCGACCAGATCGACAAGGCGCGCGAGGCCGTGGACTGGTTCAAGCAGATCTTTGGGCCGGACCGCTACTACCTGGAGCTGCAGAACCACGGCATCCCCGAGCAGGCCAAGGTGAACCGCCATCTGCTGGAGTTCGCCAAGGAGTTCGGGCTGAAAACCGTCGCCACAAACGACGTCCACTACATCGAGAAGGGCCATTCCTTCGCGCACGACTGCCTGGTCTGTCTCGGCACGCAGACGACGATCAACGATCCGAAGCGGATGCAGTATCAGCGCGAGCAGTTCTACCTGCGCTCCGCCGAGGAGATGGCCGCGCTCTTCCACGAGGTGCCGGACGCGGTGCGGAACACGCTGGAGGTGGCGGAGAAGTGCGACCTGAAGATCAAGTTCGGCGAGCTGCACTACCCCGTCTATCAGCCGCCGGAGACCTTCACGCGCGAGGGCTACCTGCGGCACATGCTGGCCGAGGGGCTGAACCGCCGCTACACGCTCCGGGTGCGGGCGGTGGAGAAGCAGTGGATCGTGGAGGGGATCGACGATCCGACGCGGTTGCCGACGTATTCGCCCGTTGAGGGAGCCCCCGCCACGGACCACAAAGACCCCGCCGTCGCGGCCGCGATCCAGACCGTGCTCGACCGTCTGGAGATGGAGATGGGCGTGATCGAGAAGACGGGCTTCATCTCCTACTTCCTGATCGTCGCCGACTTCGTCCGCGCGGGCCGCGAGATGGGCGTCACCTGCGTGGCGCGCGGTTCCGCCGCCGGTTCCATCGTCACCTACCTGCTGGACATCGCGAACGTCGATCCCATCCGCTACGGCCTGCTCTTCGAGCGCTTCCTCAATCCCGAACGCGTCAACCCGCCCGACATCGACATCGACTTCGCCGACGACCGCCGCGCGGACGTGATCGAATACACGCGGCAGAAATACGGCCGCGACTGCGTGGCCCAGATCATCACCTTCGGCACGCTCGGCGCGAAGTCCGTGGTGCGCGACGTGGCCCGCGCGATGGGCCGCAGCTTCGGCGACGGAGACCGCCTCGCGAAGATGATCCCCAACGAGCTGAAGATGACGCTGGAGAAGGCGCTGGCCGCGAGCCCCGACTTCAAGCGCGCCTACGAGGAGGAGGAGCTGACGCGCGAAGTGGTCGATGTGGCGCTGGTGCTGGAAGACCTCACGCGCAATTCCTCCGTCCACGCCGCAGGCGTCGTCATCGGGCCCGAGCCGCTGGAGAACCTGCTCCCGCTGAAGATGGACGAGGACGGCACCATCGTGACCCAATACGCGATGGGGCCCGTGGGCGATCTCGGCCTGCTGAAGATGGACTTCCTCGGGCTGAAGACGCTGACGGTCATCCGCAACACCTGCGAGATGGTCGAGAAGACCCAGGGGATCAAGATCGACATCGACCGCATCCCGCTGGACGACCAGAAGAGCTACGACCTGCTGAACAAGGGGCTCACGGTCGGCGTGTTCCAGCTGGAGTCCGGCGGCATGAGGGATCTTTGCCGCAAGTTCGAGATCGCCTCCGTGGAGCACATCACCGCGCTCGTCTCGCTCTACCGTCCGGGACCGATGGACCTGATCCCGGACTTCATCGAGCGCCGCCACGGCCGCGCCGAGGTGGAGTATCCGCACCCGTTGCTGGAGCCGATCGCGAAGGAGACCTACGGCGTGCTGATCTACCAGGAGCAGGTCATGCAGGCCACGCAGATCCTGGCCGGATATTCGCTCGGCAGCGCGGACCTGCTGCGCCGCGCAATGGGCAAGAAGAAGGTCGAGGAGATGCAGAAGCAGCGCGCCAATTTCGTGGCGGGCGCGGCCAAGACCAACGGCATCGACGCGGGCACGGCGAACAAGGTCTTCGACATCCTCGAGAAGTTCGCCGGCTACGGCTTCAACAAGTCCCACGCCGCCGCCTACGCGGTCGTCGCCTACCAGACGGCGTATCTGAAGGCGAACTACCCGGTGGAGTTCATCGCCGCCATGTTGACCAACGACATGGGCGACACGGCCAAGGTGGCCATCCTCATCGACGAAGCCCGCACCCTCGGGATCAAGGTGCTGCCGCCGGACGTGAACGAGTCGGACGTGTTCTTCGCGCCGGCGAAGCGTAGCCGCCGAGGT
>CAMLMI010000279.1 GCA_946480965.1 uncultured Verrucomicrobiales bacterium
AGGACCGGGCATTGGTGGCGGTGGCCAATCTTGGTGTCTTTGCCTCCACCGATGGCGGCGTGAGCTATTTCCCGTCCGACAACGGCATCAACCTGGAAGGCACCCTGCATCGCGCCGGCATCTTCTTTTCCGACATGGCGGCCACGCCCGGCGGCACGGTGTATGTGCTGACCAAAAGCGGTCCTTGGTTCGTCTATCGCAGCTCCGACGCAGGCCGGTCTTGGGAACGCATCAACTCCGCGGGCTTGTTCGGCACCAGCACAGGCGACTTCGGCTACTGGCGTCTGGCCGTCGATGGCGAGAACCTCATCGTCGCACCGGCGCGTCTGAGCGGCGTCTCCAAGATGTGGCTCCATCGTCCGGCCAACGGCTGGTATTCCGTGGCGATGGACGGCTTTGTCGGCGACGGCGGCGAACCCAGCGTCGCGGTCCACGGCGGCTACGTCCTCTATTCCACCGGCACGAATCTCTTCCGCGCGAACCTCGCCACGCTCCCGCTCCAGGAGATCGCCCCGAGCAAGCTCACCCTCAGCGGAGGCGGCGGCGTGAACGTCGGCGTCTCGCGCACCTTGAGCGCCACGGTCGATGGCACGCGGCCTCTCAACTACCAGTGGTATCGCGACGGCCAGCCGATCTCAGGTGCGACCGGCTCGGAATACACCTTCACCGCCGCGACCGGCACGGATGGCGGCGAATTTAAGCTCGTGGCCAGCAACTCCGCCGGCGCGATCACCAACAGCGTGACCGTCACGGCCTACGCCGATGCGCCCGGCATCCGCGACTTCACGTTCCGTCCCGGCTTCGGCCATCTCGGCACCTTCGGCTACAGCCACTCGGCGGGCGTGGTTCTGTCCGTCTCCGGCGGCGGCGCCGATGTCATGCTGCCCTTGCCCGATGGGCGGCTGCTCGTGGGCGGCGGCTTCAACGGCATCGGCAATCCGCCCATCGCCTTCGGCACGCCCACGGCCGACGTCACGCCCGACATGGTGACGCCGGCGAACAGCTTCATCCGTCTGAACGCCGACGGATCGCTCGACACCACCTTCCGCACCGGTTCCGGCCCGAACGGCAAGGTGCGCGCCCTCGCGCGCCAAGCCGATGGCCGCATCCTCGTGGGCGGCGAGTTCACCGCCTACAACGGCCAGTCCGTCGGCCGCATCGTCCGGATCGAGGCCGACGGTTCGATCGACGCGTCGTTCCAGGCCGCGTCCGGGGCCAGCAGCTACATCCGCTCCATCGTGGTCCAGGCCGACGGCAAGATCCTCGTCGGCGGCGCCTTCGCCTCATGGGACGAATTTGGTTTCGGCTACCTGGTCCGTTTGAACGCCGACGGCACCTTTGACCGGAGTTTCCGGCCCAACTTCCCGCTGAACGGCGAGGTCACGAGCGTGGTCCTCCAGCCCGATGGCCAGATCCTGATCGGCGGCGCCTTCAGCGGGATCACCGCCAACAGCCAGACCTACGCGAACCTGATCCGGCTCAACCCCGACGGATCGCTCGACCCCTCGTTCCGCATCAGCAGCTACGTCGGCACCGTGATGGCGGTCCAGCTCCTGCCCGACGGCCGCGTCGTCGCCGGCGGCCTGAACAGCCCCTACCTCCGCGTCTATTCCGCCACCGGCGCGCTGGACAACACGTTCAACGCGAATCCGGGCAACGACATCTTCTCCCTCGGCGTCCTGCCGGGCGGCGAGATCGTCGCGGCGGGCGATGAACGCCAGATCCTCTACGGCCCGACCGGCACCGTGCTCACCAACCTGGCCGCCCGACCGCTCGGCGTGTCGCCGCAGTATTGGTCGGTCGCGACGCTGCCTGACGGCCGTTTCTTCGTCGGCGGCTACGCGGGTTCCGGCGGTGGCGGCATCGGCAAGTTCCTCGGCAGTCCCGTGGCCCAGGCCATCGTCGCCAGCCCGCGCGCGATCCAGACGACCAACGGCGGCGCGGCCGGCTTCTCCGTCGAAGTGCGCGGAAGCGGCCCCTTCACCTACCAGTGGAAGAAGGACGGGGTAAATCTCTCCGGCGCGACTTCGGCGACCTATTCCATTCCTTCGGTCAACGCCTCGCATGTGGGCAACTACACCGTGGCCGTGACCGGTCCCGGCGGCGTGATGGAGAGCGCCTCCGCCGGGCTCACCCTGCTCGGCGCGCCGACGATTCTCTTCCCGCCCCAAAGCCAGTTTGTCGCCTTGAGCCGCCCGGTGACGCTCGGCGTCCGCGCGCTCGGCGCGGCTCCGGTGTCCTATCAGTGGAAGAAGAACGGCGGCGCCATCAGCGGCGCGACCAATGCCAGCTTCACTCTCGCCGCGATGTCGCTGGCCGATGTCGGCAGCTACACCGTGGACGTGACCGCCGCCGGCAGCACCGTGCCCAGCGCCGCCGCCGTGCTGACGACCGGCCATCTTGCGGGAGCGGTGGACCGTAGCTTCAACGCCTTCTATTCGGGCGACGGCACCACGTCCGGCGGCGAGATCGCCGACGCCGTGGTCCAGACCGACGGCAAGATCGTCGTCGCCAGCGGCCGCACCTCGTTCAACGACCGACCGAACGTGCGCGGCGTCTTCCGCGTCAATCCCGACGGCTCCTACGACACGACCTTCGCGCCGACGAACACGCTGGAATCCACCGCCGTCGCGCTCCAGCCCGACGGCAAGGTCCTCCTCGGCTTCGCCCGCAACGCCACCGTGGCCCAGCTCTACCGGCTGCATCCCGACGGCAAGGTGGACTACGCCTTCGCCAATCCGCTCCTCAGCATGAACGGCCGCGTCGCGCACATCGTCCCGCTGGCCGACGGCAAGATCCTGGTCTCCGGCTCGTTCAACAGCGTGGGCGGAGTGGCCCGCACGAACCTCGTCCGCCTCCATGCCGACGGCACGCTGGACACGGACTATTCGCCGGTGATCCCGGCGAACAGCTACATCCACCCGCTGCCAGATGGCCGCGTCGTCGTGGCCTATCGCCAGTTCACGACGGACTTCACCCCGATCCTCGATGTGAACGGACAGCTGGAACGCTACCTCGGCAACGGTGCCTGGGGCGGAGCCATCGGCTTCGGCAACATCAACGCGCAGGTCAAGCTGCTGCCCAACGGCGGCTTCCTCGTGGTCAACGGCAACGTGGGCGGCTTCAACGCCCAGAACCCCGTGCGCTACCATCCCGACGGCACGCTGGACCCGACGTGGAAGTTCCACTTCAACCCCGGTGGCTTCAGCTCCTCGATCAAGCAGACGCTGGTGCAGCCCGACGGCCGCATCCTGCTCTTCGGCGAGTTCCCCGGCTCGCTGCTGAACACCACCAACCCCGCTTCGCTCGCGCTCAACCGGAACCTCGTCCGCCTCACCGCCGACGGCGAACTCGACGGCACCTTCGATGTCTTCGCCGGTGGCACGATGCCGGAGCGCGCGCTCCTGCTGCCCGATGGCCGGGTCTTCGTCGCGGGCTACTTCTCCGCCTGGAACGGCCTCACGAGCCACAAGCTCCAGATCCTCCAGGGCGACCTGGTCGAGCCCGCCTTCTACAACCAGACAACCTCTCTCGTTCTGACCCAAGGGAACAACCTCGTGCTGAATCCCGCGCCCCGCAGCCTCGGCGCCGCCAGCTACCAGTGGCAAAAGAACGGCGTCGATCTCCCCGGCCAGACCGGCGCGACGCTGAACCTCGCCGCGCTCGGCACGAACGGGTCGGGCAGCTACACGCTGGTCGCCCGCAGCCCATTGGGCACGAACACGACCACCACCACCGTCACCGTGCTCGGCGCGCCGGTCATTCTCGCGCAACCGGTGCCGCCCCCGGCCGTGTTGGCGAATCCCTTCACCATGAGCGTCGTCGTCACCGGCGCGCCGCCCTTCAGCTTCCAGTGGCGCAAGGGCGGCTCGGCCATCGGCGGCGCGACCTTCGCGAGCTTCACCAACGCCTCCGCCGCGCTGACCGATTCCGGCAACTACGACGTGGTCGTCGCCAATGCGTTTGGCTCCGCCACGTCGTCGGTCGCCGTCGTCACCGTCACCACCCAGCCCGGCGCGCTCTCGGCCGACTACAGCAACAGCGTCGGCCAGGTCTTCCACATGCTGCGCCAGCGCGACGGCAAGGTCGTCCTCGGCCGGGCCAACGGCCCCTTCCGCCTGAACGCCGACGGCACGGCCGACACCGCCTTCAATGCCAACATCACCGCCCTCGTCGGCGGCCAGGCGATGGCCCTCGCGCCCGACGGCCGCCTCTACCACTCGGCCAACGCTGTGCTCCACCGCTACTCCGCCACCGGCGTGCGCGACACGAACTTCGCCCTGGTCAACAACGCCCAGGCCATCACCGCCATCGACGTGCAGGCCGATGGCCGGATCATCCTCGGCTACTCGAACGCCGGGATGCGTCGCTACTGGCCCGACGGCACGCAGGACTTCGGCTTCACCAACAACGTCACGCAGGTCCGCACGCTCTCCGTGCTGCCCGACGGCCGCGTGCTGGTCACGACCGGCAACGGGTTCAACTCCGGTTCTGTCCGCCGTCTCCTCGCCGACGGCTCGTTCGATCCGTCGTTCGACAACGCCTCCTCCTTCAACAACGACGTGCTCTCCGCCGTGCCGCTGCCCGACGGCAAGCTGCTCCTCGGCGGCACCTTCACCGGCCACAACGCCGCTGCAGGCGGGTTCACCTCGAAGCAATATGTCGTCCGCCTCAACGCCAACGGTTCGCTCGACGGCGCCTTCACCGGCCCGAACTTCAACAGCGTGCTCTTCGGTGTGCAGGACGTGGCCTTGCAGGAAAATGGCCGCATCGTCGCGGTCGGCGGCTTCGGCACCGTCAATGGCCTCTCCCGCTTGGGCGTGGCACGGCTCGAAGCCAACGGCGCGCACGATGCGACCTTCGACATCGGCACCGGCGCGGGCGGCGCGAACATCAAGGTCCAGTCCACGCTCGTTTTGCCCGATGGCCGCATCCTCGTCGCGGGCATCTTCACCACCTTCAACGGCGTTTCGCGCAACGGCCTCGCGCTGCTCAACGGCGACGTGGTCAACCTCGGTTTCCTCACCGAGCCGAGCGACCAGCTCCTCGATGTCGGCCAGCCGCTGAACCTCGCCGTCACCACCACGGCCACCACGCCGGTGAGCTACCAATGGTTCTTCAACAACGCCGCGATCACCGGCGCGACCGCCGCCAGCTACTCGGTCGGCACCACCACCACGAACCAGCGCGGCGGCTACTACGTCGTGGCCTCGAACCTCTCCGGTTCCCGCACCAGCGCCGTGGCCAATGTGAAGATCCTGGCTGCCCCCGTTTTCCTCGCGCAGCCGGTGGAGACGAACGGCTACCTCGGCAAGCTCGTGACCTATGCGCCGCTCGTCGAAGGCCGCGCGCCGCTCTTCTTCCAGTGGTTCAAGGGCGTCGATCCCGTGCCGGGCGCGACCAACGCCACGCTCACGTTGACGAACCTCCAGTTCGCCGACTCCGGCGTCTATTCGCTCCGCGCGTCGAACAATCTCGCGGTCGTGGCCAGCACGCCGGTCAACCTGCTCGTGACCATCCTGCCCGGTTCGCTCGATCTCTCGTTCAACGCGTCGAACCACCTCGACGCTGCGGCCTCCGTGACCACGCTGCCCGACGGCCGCATCTACGTCGCGGGCAACTGGGTCTCGAACTTCACCTATCAGTCGCGCTTCGTCACCCGCCTGCTGCCCGACGGCAGGCGCGACCCCAGCTTCGCCCAGACGAACTTCAATCTGGCCGCAGCGGTCTATTTCAGGATCGATCCCAAGGGCAGGTTGCTGTGCGTCGCCAACAACGGCGGGCTCTACCGCGTGCTCCCGGACGGCCAACTCGACACCTCGTGGACCGGCAACAACCTCGGGTTCAACTTCGGCGTGGCCGCGGTCGCCTTCCAGCGCGACGGCAAGATCCTAGTCGGCGGTTCGTTCACCGTGCCCCAGCAGGGTATCCTGCGGCTGGAGGAAAACGGACAGATTGATCCGACCTTCAAGCCCGGCATCCCCGAGGCCGTCGCCTCCATCCTCGTGCTGTCCGACGACTCGATCCTCGCGGGCACGCGCTTCAATCCCTCGATCAAGCTCCAGCGCTTCCTGCCCGATGGCGCGAAGTTCCCCGGCTTCACCAACGTCGTCTTCGGCGGCAACAGCGTGGACATGACGCGGCTGTTCGAACTGCCCGACGGCAAGCTCCTCGTCGGCGGCAGCTACCCCGGACGGCTCAACCGCTTCCTGCCCGATGGCCGGATCGATTCGACCTTCACCAACGCCGTAGTGGACACCGGAGCCGTCACGGACTTCGCCGTGGAACCGAGCGGCAAGATCGTCGTCGTCGGCAGCTTCGGTTCCTGGAACAACGTGCCCGCTGCGGGGCTCGTGCGGCTGCTGCCCGATGGCGCGGTCGATCCCGGCTTCGTCGGCGGTTTGGCCAGCCCCGTTTCATTCAACAGCGTGGCGCTCCAGTATGACGGCCGCATCCTCGTGGCCGGCGGTTTTA
>CAMLMI010000280.1 GCA_946480965.1 uncultured Verrucomicrobiales bacterium
GCATCGACATCGGCGAACCGCCGGCCTGCGCCTGCTCGACCGCCTGGATGATCTCCTGCGGCGTCATGTTCTTCAGCAGGTAGCCGCTGGCCCCGGCGCGGAGCGAGTCGAAGATCAGGTCGCTCTCCTCGTAGGTGGTGAGCATGAGCACCTGGAGCTTGGGCCGGGTCCGCTTGAGTTTGCCCACGCAGTCGATGCCGCTCATGCCGGGAAGGTTGATGTCCATGAGCACGACGTCGGTCGTCTCCACGGGAAGTTTCTCCAACGCCTCTTCGCCGCTGGCGTAGGCCCCGATGCATTCCAGTCCGGGCGCGCGGCCGAGCAGCTCCTTCAGGCTCTCGCGGGTGCCCCGGGCGTCTTCGACGATGGCGACGCGGATGCTGTTGGCGGTGGTGGTCACAGGCTTGGGCGAAGGTGTCTTCATGGGAGGCGGGTCACAATTGGACGAACGTTCAGCGGTCGTCGCGGTTCTTCGGCCAGGGAATGTCGAAGGCGATGGCGGTGCCTTTTCCGGGCTGGCTCTCGATGCGGCAATCGCCGCCCACGTCGGCCACGCGCTGGCGCATGTTGCGCAATCCGTCGGCGCCGGCGTCGGCGGGTGTTTGATCGAAGCCCCGGCCGTTGTCCTCGATGACGAAGCGGAGCCCGTCGCCGGTCAGCGTCATGCGGAGACGGACCTCGCTCGCGCCGGAATGTTTCACGATGTTGTGCAGGGCCTCCTTCACCACGAGGAAGAGGTTGTGGCGGACATCGGTGGAGACTTCGCGCTGGGGGATTTCGTCCGGGAAATCGAGGCGGCAACGGATGCCCGCGACGGTCAGGTAGTCGAGGGCGAACTGGCTGGCGTAGTCCACGAGGTGCGGGAGCGTGTCGTTGCGGGGATTGACGGCCCAGACGATCTCATCGAGCGACTTGATGGCCTGGCGCGCGGTGAGGGAGATGGTCTCGATGCGACGACCGGCCTTGTCCGGGGCGGAACGGTCCTGCTGGGCGAGTTCCCCGAGGAGGGCGATCTGGGTGAGATTCGCGCCGAGATCGTCGTGGATGTCCTTCGCGATGCGGGCGCGTTCCTTGTGCAGGGCGGCCTGTTCCTCCAGGCGCAGCATCTCGCGGCGCAACCTGCGGAAAGAAACATAGCGCACGACGGCGGCGATGGCTCCGGTGAAGCCCAACAACGCGCCGAGCCGGAACCACCATGTCTGCCAGAAGAACGGTCGCACCTCGAAGACCAGCCGCGCCCCCTGCTCGTTCCAGACGCCGGAATGGTTGCAGGCGGTGACGACGAACTCGTGCTGCCCGGCGGGCAGGCGCGGATAGCTCGCGGCCCGCACGCCCCGCGCCTCGATCCAGTCGGCATCGACGTTCAGCAAGCGGTAGCGGAAGTGGACGTTGGCCGGCGCGCTGTAGCTCAACGCGGTGAAGTCGATGTCCAGCTTGCGGTGGTCCGGCGCGAGCGCGGGCAACAGGTGGCCGTGCCGGAGATCGACGGCGTTGGTATGGGCCGGAGCGCGCAGCGGGAAGCGGCTGTCATACAGGGCGACGGTCGCGCCATCCACCGTCACGCGGTCGATGAGCACGCGCGGGGGCTCGGGGTTTTCGCGGATGTGGTCTGGGCGGACAACGGCCAGGCCCGTGCGGGTGGGGAACCACAGGCTGCCGTCGCGGCGACGCACCGTGTTCGGGTAGAAGTCGAAGGCCCCCTGGAGATTCGGCAGCCCTTCGCCTTGGCCAAAGACAATCGAGCGGATGGTGCCGTCGGGCGTGCCGATGGCGACGTCCAGTTCCCGCCGTTCGACCTGGAAGATGCCGCGATTGCCGGCGAACCACATCCAGCCCCGATCATCCACGGCCAGTTGCGAGAGATAGTCGTCGTGCAGGCCGCGTCCCACGTGGATGCGGTCGAACCGGCCGTCCTTCAGACGCCCGAGGCCGTTGCCTGCATAGCCGATCCAGAGGCTGCCATCAGAGGTCGCGAGCAGGGCGCGGATGGAATGTTCGCGGCTGCGGTCGATGGCCGTCTCGCGTTCCGCCCGGCCGTCCCGGATGCGGAAGAGAATGCCTTCGGCCGAACCGACCCAGATCGTTCCGGACTGGTCCTCGGTCATGGCGCGCAAGGCCCGCACGCGCTGGGGCAGCTCGCAGGTTTCGAGGACGTTTCTACGCAAACGCTGCAAGCCGGTGGGCGCGTCGATCGCGACCCAGAGATCGCCATCCGACGCGGCCAAGAGCGAGCGAACCGCATTGCTGCCGAGCCCGTTGGTGCTGTCCCAACGGGTGAAACGGCCTTCGTGAAACCGATGGAGCCCCTGGTCCTGCGTGCCGATCCAGACCGCTCCGCTGCGGTCGGCCGCCACGGTCCGGGCGTGGAGGCCGGTCCAGCCATCCGCCCGGGTCAAGGTGCGCCAACCGCTCCCGCTTTCGTGCGCCACCAGGCCGTTCTGCGTGGTGATCCACAGCTGCCCCGAGGAGTCTTCGGCGGAGGAGCGGATGTTCTCGAAGGGCAGGCCGTCGGCGACGTTGATCAGATCCAACGGACGAGGCCGAAGCCGGTTCACGCCGCCGCCGCCGGTGCCGGCCCAGAGGTTGCCTTCGCGGTCTTCGCTCAGGCACCAGATCTCGGCATGGGAGGTGGCGACCGGTTCGGTGGCTCCGTTTGCGTGGCGGAACAATCCGGCGGTCAAGGTGCCGATCCAGATCGCACCGGTGCGGTCTTCCAGCAGCGCGCTCGGTTCGGCCGCCGTAGCCCAAGGCAGGATGGCGACTTCGGTCGGTGCGTCGTCCTTGTCCGCCGACCAGAGCCGATTGCCCGTCACGATCCAGATGCCGCCCTCCCGGCGCGCGCCGATGCAGACCGGCCCGTGCTCCATGCGGAAGAGCGTGATGAACCGTTCGCCTTCAATTCGTCCCACCCTTCGTCCGGCTCCGAACCAGAGCCGCCCCGCGTCATCCGCGACGAGGAAGCACGGCCCGTTCGCCGGTCGGCCGATGCGGGTGACCTGGCCGCCGCGCAGCCGTGAAACTCCGCCGTCCACGTAGCCCAGCCAGAAATCGCCCGCCGCGTCCTCCGCGAACGACTGGATCTTCAGATCAGGCAAGCCCGGACCATGCGGGTAGGCCTGCGCGCCATCCGGCCACGCGCAGAGCAACGGGCCCCGGTCCATGCCCAGCCAGAAACGGCCTTGGCGGTCCAGGTGCATGGAGCGGACGACGCGGTTCGGCACGCCGGCGACCAAGGGCGGCGAAAATTCCTGGAAGCTCTCCCCGTCGAACCGCACCAGCCCGCCCAGCGTGGCCACCCAGAGAAACCCATCGGCCGACTGGACCACGCCGGAAACGCCGTTGTCCGGCAAGCCGTCGTCCGTCTGCCAGGCCCGGTCCAGCCACGCGACCGGTCGTTCCGCCGCCAGCGTCGTGCGTGCGAGACACAGCACGACGACGAGCAGCAAGAAACGAGACGACGACGGGGGCACGGCTGATTCTTCGCCGCTCCATCGGCGACGGCAAGGCGATGAATGTTCAGGGCCGATTCGTCCAAGACCGGAGCGCGGAGCATCGCTCCGCATGTTTTCTACTGGCTCGTGGCCGATCCGGAGCTTGGATTTCCTGGGATGGAGGGCGCCCCGGCGGAGCGATGCTCCGCGCTCCGTGCTCCAGAAAAGTCGTTGACGGAGTTTCCTCCTTAAATCATTTAATCCGCATCCGTTGATATGAATGTAACGGATCTCATTAAGAGTGACTGAGGGACTGGCCCGACGACGTCACGGCAACCGGCGGAACCGCGAGTTCCGCGTCAGGTGCCAAATCCAGCCCGGATCGAAAAAAACGAACCGGGAAAAGATGAGAAGAGCGCGGTCCGTCCATCCTCTTCTCCCGACGACACGAGAAGGGGCTTTTTTTTGCCCCGAAAGAAAAGAACGACGATGCAAGAGCAAGGTTTCATGAAGGCGTTGAAGTGCCGCGAGTGCGGCCGGGAATACCCCCTCGCCGCGACCCATGTTTGCGAGTTCGACTTCGGCCCGCTCGAAGTCGCCTACGACTACGACCGGATCAAGAAGGCCCTGACCCGCGCCACCATCGAGTCCCGCCCGCAGACCATGTGGCGCTACCGCGAGCTGCTGCCCATCGCCGGCGAGCCGACCGTCGGCGCGCAGGTCGGCTTCACGCCGCTGGTGAAGGCGGACCGCTTGGCCAAGCGCCTCGGCATCCGCGAGCTCTGGATCAAGAACGACGCCGTCAACTACCCCACGCTGTCCTTCAAGGACCGCGTCGTCAGCGTCGCCCTGAGCCGCGCGCGTGAACTCGGTTTCAAGACCGCCGCGTGTGCTTCCACCGGCAACCTCGCCAATTCCGTCGCGGCCAACGCCGCCGCCGCCGGCATGGAAGCCTACGTCTTCATCCCCTCCGACCTGGAGCTGGGCAAGGTGGTCAACTCGCTCGTCTATGCCGCCAACGTCATCGGCATCAAGGGCCACTACGACGAGGTGAACCGCCTCTGCGCCGAGATCGCCGGCAAGTATGGCTGGGCCTTCGTGAACGTGAACATGCGGCCGTATTACGCCGAGGGTTCCAAGTCGATGGGCTTCGAGATCGTCGAGCAGCTCGGCTGGCAGGTGCCGCAGCACACCGTTGTCCCGATGGCGTCCGGTTCGCTCCTGACCAAGATCCACAAGTCCTACCAGGAACTGAACAAGCTCGGTCTCGTTTCGGGCGAAGGCCGCATCCACGGCGCCCAGGCCACGGGCTGCAATCCGATCAGCTCCGCGCAGCGCAACGGCTTGGACTTCTTCAAGCCGGTCAAGCCGAACACCATCGCCAAGTCGCTCGCCATCGGCACGCCCGCCGACGGCTTCTACGCGCTCAAGGTGATGAAGGAAACCGGCGGCCATGCCGACGACGTGACCGACGACGAAGTGCGCGAAGGCATCCGTCTCCTGGCCGAGTGCGAAGGCATTTTCGCCGAGACCGCCGGCGGTGTGACCGTGGGCGTGGCCAAGAAGCTGATCGCTTCCGGCAAGATTCCCGCGACCGATTCCGCCGTGCTCTGCATCACCGGCAACGGCCTCAAGACCATCGAAGCGATGACCGGCCACGTTGGCGAAACTCGCGAGATCCGGCCCAGCCTGCGTGAGTTCGAGGCCATCCTCGACAGCGTGAAAGCAGGAGCCACGGCCTAAACGAAACGTCTTAGTCTCAATCGTATTCTCCCTCTTAATCTTCCGAGGGAGAGATTGAGATTAAGAGTGAGATGAAGATTAAGACCAAGAACTGAGAGCCGAACGATGTCCGTCGCCATCCGCATTCCGCCCACGCTCCGCCGCTTTTGTGAAGGCGCGGAGGTCATCCGCGTCCAGCCCGGCACCATCGCCGGGGCTGTGAACCAGCTCCACAGCCGCTTCCACGGCGTGCGGGACCGGTTGATGGACGAACGCGGCCAGCTCCGTGGCTCCGTGCTGGTCTTCGTGAACGAGGAAGACGTGCGTTTCCTCCAAAACGAAGAGACGCCGATCAAGCCCGGCGACGAAGTCAGCATCATCCCGGCGTTCGCCGGAGGTTGAAGAATCCTCGTCCTCCTCATCCTCTTCGTCCCAACGGAATGACGAGGGCGAGGAGGAAGACGAAGAGGATGAGAAATCGCCCGTTGCCACGCCTGCCAAACTAACTGACGCTCCGCCGTCGAACGCAGCCTGAATTTTATGCCCGCAAAAGTCCGTATCCCCACTCCGCTCCGCAAGCTCACCAACGAGCAGGAGCTCGTCGAAGTCGCCGCCGGCACCATCGCCACGGCGGTGGCCGAGCTCCAGGCCAAGTTCCCCGGCATCAAGGAACGCCTGCTCGACGAGAAGGGCGAGGTCCGCCGCTTCGTGAACGTGTATGTGAACGAGGAGGACATCCGCTTCCTCGAAAACCAGGCGACGCCCGTCAAGGACGGCGACGAGATCAGCATCATCCCCGCGATCGCCGGGGGTTAAACCCGAGACGCCATGCCCGCCAAAAAGACCGCCGCAAAGAAGGCCGCCCGCAAGTCGCCGGCGGTCCGCACCACGCTGGACGCGAACGAGACCCGTCGTTTCTGGCTGAGCTATCCCGTGAAGCTGGTCAAACGGCCGGTCATCTGGGAAATGGCCCACAAGTTCCCGGTCGTCTTCAACGTGCGGCAGGCCAGCGTGAGCGAGGAGATCGGCATCCTCTGCCTCGAACTCGAAGGCAAACGCTCAGACATCAAAGCCGTCATCGCCTGGCTGGAAAAGGTCGGCGTGAAGGTCGAACCCGTCGAAATCAACGTCATTGAAAGCTGATATGGCCCAACTCCAGATCGAGAAACTTGTCACCGGCACCGGCGCTTCACCCCGCAAGGGCCAGGTCGTGTCCGTCCACTACACCGGCACCCTCACCAACGGCACCAAGTTCGACAGCTCGGTGGACCGCGACGAGCCGTTCGACTTCGTGCTCGGGGTC
>CAMLMI010000281.1 GCA_946480965.1 uncultured Verrucomicrobiales bacterium
AAATGGCGAGGGCTTACCACCGACAATAGGAGGTGATTTATCGGCGCGGAGTCTTGCTGGCGATCCAGCCGAGATCCGCTCGATCATTGGCCGGAGGGGTCAGCCCCGGGAAGTTGACCATCTGGACCTTGCGCCAAGTCGATTTGGACTCCATGCGCTTGATTTCGGAATGGCCATCCGCGAAGGCGAAACCGGCTGCTCCGTTGTGGTAAGTCGCAGGCAAATCGACCCAATTATTGGTGGCCCAGGGGTTCACGAAGAAGCAGGGGTCGTTGATGCTGTCGGGATGCTCATCAACCAGCAGCCATGAGTTGGCCGGGCCGGGATTGTTCAACTCGCTGGACTTTCTGGCCCAGAAAAACGTCGGGGTCCATCCGTTGAAACCAGCCTTGTTGCCGTCTCCCATGGCCGCATTCATGGAAATGCTCCGGACCCGGGGGCCGCGGTTGGAGGGGTGCTTATAGATATCGGCGGGGCACTTGAAGACGGCCGGGGATGCTTTGATAAGAGGTCCGAGCTTGGCGTAGTTGCCGTCGATGAGGAAGTTGACGTTGGTGTTGTCCGCCGAGGCCGTCCAATCCAGCCAGCCGGTAGCCCAACTGTCTCGACGAGTTCCACCTTGGGCGTCGCCGCCATGGTCATTGCGGACCAGCCTATCACTGTTGTCCAAGGCATACATGGTCCAAGCCAACGTGATCTGCTTGGTGTTGTTCATGCACATGATGCCTTGGGCCTTGGTCTTCGCCTTGCCAAGAGCCGGCAACAACATGCCGGCCAAGATCGCGATGATCGCGATGACTACAAGAAGCTCAATCAAGGTGAATCCCCAATGGCTCGAGCGGGGCATATGGGTATGGGGTTGCGCTTGGGCTTTCATAAATACTGGGAATGGGTCCGGAGAACGTAGCGGGCTGGAACAATGGTCGGTATCACCAAAAGAGGGGACAAACGGTCCCATACCGTCCACGGCGGGGGCAGGGCCAGTTTTGATTGTGAGCGGTCGGTCACAGGCTTCGGTTTTCGAGAGAACCCACCCTTCGGCAAGCACTCGGCTCTTTGGGGAACAGTCAAAATGTTGCCAACCGGTTCCACAGGGAGCTATGCACGTTTTTACGCACAGATCTTGGAATTGTGTAGTTGTTTTTATTACGCGCTTAATTTGCCTGTCCAATCTTCTGTGGGCTGAGGGTTGACGGTTGTGCTTCAAGTGGCGGGGGATCAAGGATGACGGGGTGATCCGGCAATCGAAACCGATGATCGGAATGGTGCTGGGATGCCTCGCGGTGGGCTTGGCTCACGGAGCGGATCCGATTTCCGAGGCGGATGCCTGGCTGACTGGACCGATCCGGTTGCCGGAGACGGTCGCAACGGCTGTTCCCGACTCGGGCCTATCCAGCGTGGCGGTGAGATTGATCGGGGATGCGCTGGCGGTGACGTGGAACACGGAGGCGGCCACCAACGGTTTGGGCTTCGTCTGGTTCAGTCCGGCGGCTTCGGGCTCCGGAGCATCGCGGCCATGGTTCCGCCGGGAGGCATCCTGGAAGGGGGACCGTTTCGTGGCCGAGATCCCGGTTGTCGATCTGGACGAGCCGATCATCTATTTCGCCGCCATGCGTTCCACCAACGGGCAGGAGACGGTTTCACGGGTTCGGGTCTGTCTGCCGCGCGGGTTGAACCTGTCCAAACCAACCGCGCCACGCCGCGCCTTTCTGGAAGGTTTCGAGGAGGAGGCGTGGAACTGGAAGAATCTGGACGAGCGCGCGACGGTGAAACGCATCGCTGCCGGGCGCGCGAGCGGGCATGCGCTGGAGGTCGGGATCTCTCCCGGGCAAAGATCGGCTGCGGTCGCAACGCCTCTGGTCCGGGGCCTGACCGCTCTCCGCGTATCGGCCCATGGGTTCAGCGTGTGGCTGCGAGGTTCGGCTGCCGGGATCAATATCCGCGTCTTGGCGATGGCGCACGCTGGAACGGACCGGCAGATCAGCGCGGCCTTCCCGGGAACCGTCGCACCGTTGGAGACATGGACCCGGTTCGATTTCCGGTTCGACCAGTTGGAGGGGTTTCCTCTCGGAGCACTGGACCAGATCGTTTTCGAGATCGTCGGCCAAGGGCCGTGTTCCGTTCGGTTCGACGATCTGGAATGGCTGGGGCTCTGACCCAGCCCAAGCTTCCGAATGACTCAAAGGGCCAAGAAGGAATCCGAACATCACCACCTGAGGGGACGCATTGCGATGTCTTTCCCTTGGCCTCCATCCGGACCGAATGGTGCTCGGGGGCGAACCCGCCCGGCTCAGTCCTTGTAGACGATCATCACCGCGAAGTCGGTGATCATGCGGCTGCCGGACGCATCGGCGTGGGTGTAGGTCACGGGCGTGATGCTTACGATGTTTGTCTGGCCGATCTTGCCGAGGAACTCCGAGATGACCTCGTCGAATTTGTCTTTGCCGACCTCGACGCAGTCGCCGTGCTTGATGGTCTTCACCCGGAGGTTGCCGGTGGATTTGGCGGCGGCTTCCAGCGGCGGCTTCGGCTTTTCGATCAACGACGAGCCCGGGCTTCCGGCGGGGCGTTGGGGCACGACGAACTGCTTCTCGATGCGCGGCGGCTGGTTCGGCGGCACCACGGGCAAGGGCACGCTGGGTGGAGGCGCTTCCTGCGTGGGCGCGGTCCGCACGTCGTCCTGGTCCGGCGACGGGATCTTGATGGTCTTGTTGCAGGACGGGCAATCGATGTCGGTGCCGGCATCGGAAGGGTCCGCGGCGAGTTCCACGTCGCAGAAGGGGCAGTTGAAGATGATGTCCATGGTCGGCGCGCTGGTTGGCGGCAGGCGTAAACGAATTGCAGGGACCGGGCAAGCGTCGGGATCGTTTCGGGGCCGCTTTCGCGCGGCCGGGCGAAAATTGTCGCGGTCAATGCTGGGCGTTGCCTAGTGTCCCGACCCAAGCCGTATGCAGACCATTCCCCTTGGCCCCACTTCCCTCGCCGTCAGCCGTCTCGCCTTCGGATGCTGGCGCCTGCTCGGCGTCAACAGCCCCGAAGAGGTCACGCCGGATCGCGCCAATGCCGCCCGGGCCGCGCTGATCGCCGCCTACGAGGCCGGCTACACGCTCTTCGACCTCGCCGACGTTTACAGCATGGGCGCGGCGGAGATCGCGCTGGGCCGGACGCTGAAGGACGTTTCCGGAATGCGCGAACGCATCGTCATCGCCAGCAAATGCGGCGTGCGCAAGAAGGGCGACCCGACGCCCGACGCGCCGTATCGCTACGATTTCTCCAAGGACTACATCGTCCGTTCCTGCGAGCAGTCGCTCCAACGCCTCGGCATCACGACGTTCGACCTCTTCATGCTCCACCGCCCCGATTGGCTGTGCAATCCGGCGGAGGTGGCGGCGGCGTTCGATCAGCTGAAATCACAGGGCAAGGTGCGCGAGTTCGGCGTGAGCAATTTCGCCCCGTCCCAAGTGGCGATGTTGCAAAAGTCCTGCCCCATGCCGCTGGTCGTGAACCAGGTTCAGATCAGCCTGCTGCACCTTGCGGCCTTCCAGGACGGCACGTTGGACCAATGCCTGGCCGAGCGCATCACGCCGATGGCTTGGAGCCCGCTGAACGGCGGCCGGTTGGTCGAGGAGCACCCCATAGACATCAATTCGCCCGGACACGCGCTGCGGATCGGCGTGCGCGAGGAACTGGAGCGCATCGCCCGCCGCCACGGCACGAGCCGCAAGAACATCGCGCTGGCGTGGCTGCTGAAGCATCCGGCGAAGATCCAGCCCGTGATCGGCTCGGCGAAGGCCGAGAACATCCGCGACGCGGTCAAGGCGACCGAGATCAACCTTTCGCGCGAGGAATGGTATCTCCTGCTGGAGACGGCGCTGGGACAACGGTTGGCGTAACGCACCGTCAGCGCGGAACGGAATTCGTCTCGACGGGCTTAGCTGCGGACCGTTTCGGCCAGTCGGAGAAGTTGGTTGCGGCGCGTGGAGTCGCCTCGATCTCGACGAAGTGGATCGGCTCCCAGCTGAGAAGGGCTTCGGCCGAGGTCACTGTGCCGTCGAGGAAATCGGCTTCGTTCTTCAGGTGGAAGCGAAAGACCGTATCGGACCAGGCCGCCCACTGGAATCCGTGGTTGGTGCCTCGCTGATCCACCAAGCCAATGTAGCGGATCTGATGCGGCCTTTCCTGATAGCCCCCGCTCGCCGTCACGCGCAACGAGGCCTGCCAGTTTGTCACCGCCGGAGTTGGGTCGTCGTGCCAGCCGAGGTCCAAGCGCGCCGTAAAAAGGCGGTTCAGCGTGTTCGTGAACACGCCCGAGTTCGGCTGACCGGCCGTATTGGGATAGAGCGGTCCGATGCGGACCTGGTTTGACGCCGGGAAATCTCGGACCCGGACCAGCCCGAGCCGCAGCGTCCAAGGCGAATCGTCCAGCCACACCGGACGAAGTCCCACTTGCAGCAGGCCGTTGGTCCAGCCTCGGTTGTCCACGTGCTGGTGGATGCCGTCCATACTCTGGTTCACCATGTAGAGGGAGGCTACCTGCCAGTTGATGGACACGATTCCGGAGCGGGTGGTTTCGAGTATTTTCAACCGCAGAAGCGAAGAATCCAGAACGCCGTCGGGCGGCGGCACGGCGGGCACCTGCCAATCTTCGACCAACACTTGGAGACCGTGGGGCGCCTCTGGCGGATTGACCGGGGGCAAGGCCGACAGATACGGGAAGCGCGTGCCTTTCGGCTCGATGGAAACGGTCCCGAGGAGCTGCGGTGGGAGTTTGGCCGTTCCACGATGATAGATCCTCAAGTCAAACGGCCGACCATTTTGGGGAGCATGCGGCAGAACAAATGCCGAGACATGCGCCGCTGGGCCGCCGGGAACCGTCGGATTAAACATGGCGAGCGGCTGCCCTTCCACACCGCCCATCACCGGACGAAGCTCCAGTGTTCCCAGATCCGCCGGATGACCTGCGGAGATCCAAACCGCTCCCGCCATCTGGGGACCGGCGTCGAAATAGGTTGGAGCGAAGGACGAGAACCCCATCGCGCTCGCGGCGCGACCGATCAGTTCAATTAACGCGGCTGCGCCGTGGCGCGGCATCCGGTTGTCCGGCCGCCAAGTGACCGCTTCGACCGTGACCTTCCGCCCGTTGGGCAAACGGAAGCTCTGCTTGGGCCAAGCCAAGAACGCGACCAGCGCAAGCCCGGCGACCAAAAGAAGAACGCCCCCTGCCCACAGCCCGCGCTTGATTCGTTGATTCATGCCATGCCTCCAAGGACCCGTTAATACGGGGGCGTGAATGACCGAAGCGTCCGGCCTTGGCAACTCCGCAGAAGCTTCCGCCCCGGCAATGAAGGACTACTTCGACTTGGGCTCGAACTGGAAGATCAGCGCGTCGAGCACCGAGTCCACCGAGAGCTTGAGCTTCTGGCCGGGGGAAAGCGTTTGTCCGGCGGGCAGACGCTTCTCCGCGTAGGCGATGGCGGCGGCGGTCGTGGCCTCGGTTCCGGCGAGGAAGGCGGCCTTGGCTTCGCGCAGCACGGCGGACTTGGACGTGCCTTCCGCGCCCAGCTTTTCGCCCGCCAGGATGGCCAGATCCTCCTCGCCGAACCACAGGTGCCACTTCGCCTGGTCGGCGCAATAGACGGCGAGCGCGCCCTTCTCGGCCGTGCCGAGACGCGACGAGACGCCGCGCAGGTAGCGTTGCAGCGCGCCGTCGCCCTCGGGAGTCTTGGCCAGCACCCGGGCGCGGATCTTCCGGCCGGTGAAGCGCTCGAAGTTGGCGAGCTTGAAGTTGAAGTAGCGGGCGCGCGCCCAGTCGGTGGGCAGGAGCTTGTCGGGGTCGTCGAACGGCGCGTCGGGGCCGGGCTCCATCGGGCCGGTGTATTTCACCGCCCGGTTGGTCAAGGCGGCGAAGGATTCGGGCGTGACGCGGAAGGCTTCGGCGTCCTTCCCGATGCGGTGGATCTTAACCCGCATGGTGTCGCCCTGCTGGATCTGGGGCAGCACTTCGAGGCCCTGGACCACGTGGCCGAAGACGCTGTGGAGGTAGTTCAGCCGATGGACCTCGCGCAGCATGAAGCACCATTGCGAGCCGTTCGTGTCCGGACCTTCGTTGGCCATCTGCACCACACCAGCGCGGTCGTGGCGCAGGCCGGGCACGAGTTCGTCGGGAAAGCTGTAGCCGGGACCGCCGTCGCCGGTGCCCGTGGGATCGCCGCCCTGCGCGACGAAGTCCTCGACCACGCGGTGGAAGGTGAGCCCGTCGTAGAACGGCGTGCCGGGCTTCGGGCCGAGCGCGCCCTCGGCCAGGCCGACGTAGTTGGCAACGGTCATCGGGGCCTGCTTGAAGTGGAGCTCCGCGAGCACGACGCCCCGGGGTGTGGCGACTTCGGCATAGAGCCCGTCCGGAAGGCCGTTGGTGGAGACGGCGGCTT
>CAMLMI010000282.1 GCA_946480965.1 uncultured Verrucomicrobiales bacterium
CCGAGCAGCGTCAGGAACTCCAGAAACTCCGCGAAAACGCCGGCAACCGCTCCGCCGTTTCCCCCGAACAACGCGCCGCGCTCCAGAAACGCGCCGAAGCCCGTTTGGTCGCCCTCGAAAAGAAAAAGGCCGACGGCTCCATCACCGAGCAGGAAACCAAGCAACTGGAGCAGTTGAAAAAACGGCTGGAGGCCGCCAAGGCCAAGGGCGCGGCCAAGCCCGCCCCGCCCGAGAAGGACAAAGCCGCTGCCAATAAAGAGAACGCCAAGCCTTGAACCGCTCCGTCGATTCCTGATCCCAGCCATCGCCCATTCGGCGATGGCTTTCTGCTTTTGGCCGAATGGCCCCGGAAACATCATCGCCGCCGATGGAACCAAACGACGCCGAACTCGTCGCCGCCGTGCGCGGGGGCGACACGGCCCGGTTCGAGGCGCTCGTGGTCCGGCACCAAGCACGGGTTTTCGCGACCGCGCGGCGTTATGCCCGGCGGGAAAGCGAAGTGGAGGACATCGTCCAGGAGGTCTTTCTCAAAGCCTTCCAAAAGCTCGACGGCTTTCGCGGCGACGCGCCGTTCGAGCATTGGCTCATGAAGCTCGCCGTCCGCACCTGCTACGACTTTCTCCGCGTCCATCAACGCAACCGCGAACACGCCTTCTCCGAGCTTTCCGACGCCGAGACCGATTGGCTCGAACGCCACGCCGCCGATCCGGCTTCGACCGCCTCCGATACGGCCGCCGCCCGGCTCTTGGTGAATCGCGTCCTAGAGCAATTGGCTCCGGCCCATCGCCTGATCATACAGCTCTTGGAGATCGAAGACCGGACCGTGAAGGAAATCGCCGAGCTGACCGGCTGGTCCGCGACGTTGGTCAAGGTCCGCGCCTTTCGCGCCCGGGCCGAAATGAAGAAAGTCCTCGCCCGGCTCCAGACCGGGAAATACTTGTAACCCGCCTCCCTCGACGACCGTCCGACCCCTTGAACGCCGATGAACGACGACAAACTCCAGCAACAGTTGCTCCAAGCCGCGCGCAACGCGCCGGTGTCGGACCACGTGCCGTTGGCCTTCGAAAAGCGCGTCATGGCGCGGCTGCGGAGCAGGGGACCGGTCGATGCGTGGGCCTTCTGGAGCCGGAGCCTTTGGCGCGGGGCTTTGGCCTGTGTCGTGGTGGCGACCGTCGTCGGAGTCTGGGGATTCCAGCGGCCCGCCGTACCGGAGAATTTCGATCTGGCGACGCAGCTGGAAAACTCGATCTACGCCTCGATGACGGCGGATCTGGAGGAACTCTGGTGAACACCTGGAAGGTCATCCTCGCCACCATGGTCATCTTCGCCGCCGGCGTTCTCACCGGTGTCGCGATTGATCGGCGAACTGCTTCCCAGCCCGAGCCGTCGCGCTCCGGGACCAACTCCGCCCGCAGCGACCTCCAAGCCGCCAACCGCGTCATCCCCAGCCTCATCGCCCAACGCGCCAATCTCATCCGCAACGTCCAGCGTCAGCTCGATCTCACGCCGGAGCAGCGCGTCCGCATCGAGCAGATCCTCCGCGACAGCCAGCTCCGCATGAAACCCATCGTGGACAAGATCTCGCCCGATCTCCGCGAGGAATTCCGCTTCACCACGCTGGCCATGCGCGAAGTGCTCACGCCGGACCAACGCCGCCAGTTCGACGAGTTGATGAAGCCCCGGAACCGTGAACGCCTGGAGATTCTCGGCAAACGCCGCGAAGCGCGGAACGAAAGTGCGACCAACGCGGCTCCGTCGGACGGGGAGTAGCCCTTCGGGTTTTGGGCCTGAAGAATCGGGAGAAGGCTGGACAGATGAAATAGCCTTCTGTTCTCTCGATGAGCCGATGAGAGATTCCATTTTCCGATTTCGACGAGCAGCCGTTGCGCGCTTCTTCCTGCTTTGGGGACTCATCGTTACGGCAGTCGGTTTGGATGCGGGAGAACCGGTGACACGGTCCGACCGTTCGTTCCGGAACGAACGCGCCGAAGGCAACGCCGCATACGCGCTGGCCTTGCGGCCAGATGGTCGGATCTGGGTGGGAGGCGACTTCACCCGGCTGGGCGGAGCTTCGGTGACGAATCTGGCCTTGCTGGAAGCCGATGGATCGCTGGTGCTCGGGTTTGTCTCAGCTGTTGAAACCAATTTTGTCATCAACTCCGTGATCGTGGAACCCGACGGCGGGTGCTTGGTTGCGGGATCGGGGCCGAACAACGTTCCGCAGCCGAATGGCGGAAGAGGCGAGAAGACTTTCTTCAGAGTTGGGCCGGACGGAAAGATCGATCCAGGATTTCCGGGGTGGACGAATTCAGCGGGCACGGCGGCGTTTCGTGTGGTGCGTCTGGCCGACGGCAGGACGTTACTCACGAGCGCGATTGCTTCCGGGTCAGAGATCCCCGGCGGTTCCGGAGGGCTGGTGAGACGGTTTTCCGCCGTCGGGGAGTTGGACCCAACGTTTGCGTCCGACTTGGTGCTGGCCGCAGAGTTTTTTGACTTCTCTGGAACGGGAGAAACTACTCCGGTTCCTACGAGAGTGCTTGATGTGCTTCCGTTACCCGATGGCAATTTTCTGGTCGGTGGGATTTTTTCAGGGACCACGAATCGGCTCAGTCGCGGCTTGTTGAAGCTGTCGCCCGCAGGAGAAGTCCTTCAGGACTGGTCTTCGCCACTAGTCGAGTTGTTCGGGGGCACCTGGATCTACCGGCTGCGTCGTTTGGAGGACGGCTCGATCCTCGTTGGAGGAGCCATGTCGTTGGAGAATTCGTCCAACCGTGTTCTCCTGTTGCGGCTGAAGCCGGATTTATCGGTTGACGAAAATTTTCATGTGGTTCGCTTTGAGGAGACTCCTTTCTGGGACGACTATCGAAACGTTCATTGGCCCTCGGCCTACGACGTTTCCAGTCTTCCAGATGGCCGAACCGTTCTGGGCGGGTTGTTTTTCAAGGCCGACGGTTACTGGCGACGTGGGCTGTGCGTGTTGCTGGCGGATGGGACCGTCGATCCCGGCGTAGAGACAGGATGGGGAGTCGGGATCGACAATTCTTACAATAGGCTGACCCCGATCACCGGCATCTTGCCTTGGAAACCGGGACGAGTCTTGGCGGCGGGCACTCATCGCGGCTTTGATTTCGATGAGAGGCCCCTTTTGATGGATCTGATCTTGGGGACGGATGGGCCGCTTAGCCGGGTCACACTTTACTCCTCGCCATCAGAAGCTTCTCCACAGGTCTGGGCTTTTTTCCCTCCAAGCCAAGTCGGGCATGTCCAGGAGTCCACGAATCTGGTCGATTGGCGGACCATCCACACGGCCGATGCGTCGCCGATCTATCTTGCCGTGACCAATGCCACGGATCTGCCTGATCCGTTTCCGTGGTCCTCGGGGGGAATTCCTCAAGTTGCGCGACCGGGCACGAACGTCTTCTACCGGCTGATGACGGAGCCGGAGTAGGAGCGGTCAGACGGCGTCGATCACCTCGAAGTCCGTGACGAGGCACACGGGCTGGCCGTCCGCGCCGAGGCCGAAGAAGGAGGGATACAATCCGCTGCCGGTGCCGGTGCCGAAGGCGACCAGGTTTCCAGTGGCGGCTTCGCCCAAGGAGATCTCCACCGAGACTGAATCCGAGTCGGGAGCGGCTTCCACATCGGCCAAGGTGTCGCCGTATTCCTCGTTGCCGTCGGCCAGCTTGGCCGCCACCGGTAGGACCGCCGCGTCGATGAAGCAGCCGGTGCCGTTGTCCACGCCGTAGCCTACGGTTTCGAGGTCGCCGTCCTCGGGGGTGCGCGCGGTTTCCCAGCGCACGACCGCTTCGTTGCGGAAATGGATCTGCGCGGCCGCGACCCACTCGGTGTCGTCGTCCTTGGCGAGGAGCAGGGTGACGGCGTAGTCGCCCGGAGGAACAGCGGTCACGAACGCTTCTTCCTGGCCCGAGATCACCTGGGGATCGCAGGCCACGATGCGGCCGGTCGGCAGTTGGAGCGTGCCGGCGGGCACGCGGCGGAGCGTCTGGGAGGCGGAGGAAGCGAGTTCTTCGTCAACGGTTCCGGTCAGCAGGGCGAGAAGAGGGGATGACTCCGGCATGGATACGTCTTGGGTCGGTGTTCGGCTTTGTTTGTTTAGCGGTTTCGCGTGGCCGGAACCTGACGGCTCATCCACGAACATGGAACCCTTAACTTCGGGTCATTCCGGTGACGAAAAGGATCGCTTCGAGCCGCTGCTTCTGTCGTGGGGCTTTTGATTGGATGGAGCCGAAGAAAAGAAGCGGACCCGGAGGTCCGCCTCGATGAACAACAGGTTCGGCCTTCGGCCAACTCACGCCGAGTAGTCGAGATACACCGTCTTGAGCCGCGAGTAGAACTCCACCGCGCCCGCGCCCTGTTCCTTGAAGCCGTCGGTGCTGCTCTTCTTCAAGCCGCCGAACGGCGCCTGCAACGCGAGGCCGGTGCTGATCTGGTTCACCTTCACCACGCCGCATTCGATCTTCTCGGCATAGACCATCGCCTTCTTGAAGTCGCGGGTGATGAGGCTCGCGCTCAGGCCCACGTCCACGCCGTTCGCGACCTTCAAAGCCTCCTCGAAGCTGTCCACGGCGATGAGCGCACACACAGGCCCGAAGACTTCTTCCTGCGCGATGCGCATGGTCGGCGTGACGTCGCCCAGCAACGTCGGCTGCATGAAGTAACCGTGGGCGAGATCGCCGTCGGTCAGCTTCTCGCCGCCCCAGAGCAGCTTCGCACCTTCCTTCACCGCGATGTCGATGTAGTCGAAGTTGCCCTGGAATTCCTGGGCGTTGACCGAAGGCCCCATCGTCACGCCGTCGGCCAGACCGTTGCCGACTTTGATGGCCTTCATCTTCTCGATGAGCTTTTCGGTGAAGGCGGGGAGAACCGCGCGTTCCACGATGACGCGGCTGGTGGCGGTGCAGGCCTGGCCGGTGAGGCCGAAGGCGGCGATGGCCACGAGCTTGGCGGCGAGGTCGAGGTCGGCGTCGGCCAGGACGATGGTCGGATTCTTGGAACCCATCTCCATCTGCGAACGCGCCATGCGCTGGGCGAGCTGTTGGTAGATGCCGTGGCCGATCTTGTAGCTGCCGGTGAAGGAGAGGGCGATAATGTCGGGATTCGTCGCCAGTTCGCCGCCGACGCTGCGGCCGTCGCCGGTGACCACGTTGAGCACGCCCTTGGGCAGGCCGGCTTCGATCAGGGCCTTGGCCACCTCGAAGGTCATCGACGGGGCCTGTGAGGCGGGCTTGATGACGACGGTGTTCCCGCAGAGCAGGGCGGGGGCGAGCTTCCAGACCGGGATGGCGATGGGGAAATTCCACGGCGTGATCAGGCCGACGACACCGATGGGTTCGCGGCGGGTCAGGAGCAGGTTGCCGGGAAGATCATGCGGAATGGTCTGGCCACCGAGCGTGTAGCTGAGTCCGCCGAAGAAGCGGAGGATGTCGGCCGAGCGCTGCACTTCGCCGGTGGCTTCGGCCAACGTCTTGCCTTCTTCGCGAGTCAGCAGCTTGGCGAGGTCGGCCTTGCGGCTTTCGAGGATCTGCGAGGCTTTGCTGAGAATGCGGCCACGGGCGGGTGCGGTCTGCGCGGCCCAACTTGGGAACGCCGCCTTGGCGGCGGCGATGGCGGCCTGCGCGTCGGCCTGCGCGCTGTGCGGGTAGGTGGCGACGGTCTCGCGGATGTCGGCCGGGTTGAGGGTGGAGAAGGTCTTGCCGGAGGCGGCGGCAACCCATTCGCCGCCGATGAGATTCTGGTAGCTGTTCATGTCGGTGCGGCAACGCTGCCAAGGACCGCCGCGAAGACAAAACCAATTTCCATACTTCAAGGGCTCAAACGCCCCCGCCATTTGCCTCGGCCAAGAGCCCGTCCGGATGGCGGGCTGTCAGGACGCGCGTTGGGCAAGGGTGCCTCTGCGAGGCGGGGTGAAACCGCGCTCGATCCCTCTAGCCCTTACAGCCACCACCACCAGTTGGCGTTCACCCGTGCGCCCATCTGCTTGAACGGACGCCATTCCACGTGGTTGTCACCGAAGAGCACGTTCGCGCCCGAGGGCATCCGGTTGTCCGTGTGGCTGGTGCTGTGGTGGGATGTGATGCCGCTGGTGCTGGTGATGCGGGTGAAGTTCGAGGCCTGGACCGGCGCGGTCTGTTCGGACAGGACCACATCGCTGACCAGCTCGGTCACGGAGGCGTTGGTCATCGCGGAGTAGCGCGAGGCCCACGGCCCTTTGTTGGGGATGGTGCCGGTCAGACCGCCGCGCGCGATCCACCAGGAGAAGCCGGTGACAACATAGCCGTCGTAGCGGTTCCACCACAGTTCCAGGTTGTCGATCTTGTTGTTCTGGTTGAAGGCGGCGCAGTAGAGCACCTCGTGTTTCCCGCCGAAGTTCCGCATCAGCTCCGCCATGCTGTCCCGG
>CAMLMI010000283.1 GCA_946480965.1 uncultured Verrucomicrobiales bacterium
GCGCCACCACGTTTCGCCTGTTCAACTGGACGAAACAGAGCTGGAAGCCGAGTTGCGCGGATGACCGATCATTGCTCCAACCGCATCTCCGAGCTGGGGAAGAAGCCCGAGCTGGTGCCGAGCGTCGCGGGCTTCGTCGAGAGCTTGGCGAAGGGGATCAAGGGGTAGGACGCCGGTCGTTTTGAACCACAGATGAACACGGATGGGCACAGATGGCAGGTGAGTTGAAAAACTGCATGACCGTTAGTGAAGCTCGGGAACGCTTTGCCAAAGGGTTGGATGGCTCTTGGGCCTCCTACTTGGGTGGTGGCCACGACATGCTCATCGGGATGCGACTCGTCTTCCGCAAAGACGGTAGCGGCAAAATGGAGGAGTGGGGTTTCGATCATTCCCATCTCAACCCTGAGTATGTCGGTGTTGCGGACTTTCGTTGGGATGCTGTGGCTGACCATGCCATCGCCATCACCTATCGCGGGGAAACAAGGACTGTGAGCTACGATTTCAGAACCTGCCGGAATGAGTATGATGTAGCTGAACTCAGAGTGTTTGAGGTAGGTGCAGCTTCGAATGAGAAAGGAGAAGCTGGATTTTGGCTTTCGCCTGTCTCGCTCGTTTGCCAAGGGCCCGAAGAGCCGTCTCAGAGTGTTGTCACAAAAATATGGAAGAAACTGACGAGCTGATGTGGCCTTCCCGGAATCATCGTTTCGGGCTCCTTGCCTTTCCCCATCTGTGTGAATCTGTGTCCATCTGTGGTTGAACCTCTTTCCCTTCTTCCGATTTAACTCCGATCCATATGCCGACCAAGACCAAGAAAACCACCAAGCCCACCTCTACAAACAACGACCGCTACGTCATCATCATGGCCGGCGGCAAAGGCGAACGCTTCTGGCCCGTGAGCCGCAACGCCACGCCCAAGCAGCTCATCACCCTCCTCGGCAAACGCTCCTTCCTCCAGCAGGCCGTGGACCGCTGCCTCGCCCTCGTTCCGGCGAAGAACATTCTCATCATCACCAACGCCGTTCAGGCCAAGGCCGTGGCCAAGCAGCTCCCCATGTTGCCCAAGGCCAACATCGTCGCCGAACCCGTCGGCCGCGACACCTGCGCCGCCGTGGCGTTGGGCGCGGCCATCGTGGGCGCGCGTTCCACCACCGCCGTCATGGCCGTGCTGCCCGCCGACCATGTCATCCCCGAGGAGAAGAAGTTCCAGCAGGTGCTGAACGACGCCTTCGACCTCGCCTCGCGCGGCCAGGTGATGGTCACCATCGGCATCCAGCCCACCGAACCCGCCACCGGCTACGGCTACATCCACACCGGCAACGCGCTGCCCGCACCCGCCGGCGCGAAGCCCTACAAGACCACCTTCTTCAAGGCCGAGCGCTTCGTGGAGAAGCCCAATCTGGAGAAGGCCCAGGAATACGTCGCCAGCGGCCAGTATCGCTGGAACGCCGGCATGTTCATCTGGTCCTTCGTCACCGTCACCCAGGGCCTCCAGACCCATGTGCCCGAACTCGCCGCCGCGTGCGAACGCTGGTTCAAGGCCGCCAAACAACCCGCCAAGCTCGCCAAGGTGTTGGCCAAGGAATACCCCGGCATCCAGAAGATCTCCGTGGACTTCGCCCTGATGGAGAAAGCCCACAACGTGGTCTGTGCCGACGGCTCCTTTGAATGGGACGATCTCGGGGCCTGGACCGCGCTGCCGCGCCACATGAAGTCCGACGCCGAAGGCAACTGCGCCGAGGGCGAACTGGTCCACGTGGACGCCGCCCGCAACATCGTCTTCGACGCCCGTAAGAAGAACCGCACGCCCATCTGTCTCGTAGGCGTGAAGGACTCGATCATCGTCCAGACCGACGACGCCACGCTCGTCGCCGCCAAGAGCGAGGCCCAGAAGATCAAGCAGCTCGTCGCCAAGCTGACCGGCGACAAGAAGCTGGCGAAGCTGGTGTGAGCGGCTCCGGTAGGGCGGCGTTGCTGCGCCGCCCCATCTAAACGTCGATGCTTTACGCCCGACGGGAAGTTAGGGCTGCGGGGCACCGCAGCCCCACCGGAAGGAACTGGGATTGGCGGCGAATGGAAGTTCACCGCCCTTTGTGTCTTGCCGGGCAAGGATGCCCGGCCTACGGGACGCGGCTACTCCAAGACGAAGCTCGTGTCGGCGCGGAGGCGGAGGGACTCGGGCATCTTCTGGGGATCGAGCTTCACGAGGACGCGGTGTTTGCCGGGCGGGAGCGGGGCTTTGGAAGCGCCGGGGCCGCCGATCTTTCTGCCATCGACCCAGAGCTCGGCGTTCGGGGCTTCGAGCTGGAAGTTCACCGCAGCGGCCTGGGCCAGGGTGATCTCGGTGGCGGCGTAGATGGCGAGGGTGCCGACCCAAAATTCGCGCTTTGCGGCCTCGTCGATCAACAGGCGGGTGACGCGGCCGTCCACGAGCGAGAGGACGTCGTGCCAGGGCGCGGCGGTGAGCGGAGCTTCCCAGATCACGTTGCCCCGGCCGTTCTGCTGGTCGGTGTGGGTGAAGGTGAGCAGACGCCACTTGCGCGCGACGCCGCCCCTGGAGGCGTCGAAGTCGCCGGGTTTGCCGAGGCGGGAAAGGAAAGCGAAGAGGTCGAGCTGTTCCTGTTCGTTCAAGGCATCGAGCAGTCCCGAAGGCATGAGGGAAACCGTCGCCTGCTCCCGAGTGGCGATGTCGGCCTTGGGCACGGCTTGTTCCTGCCCGGCGGCGTTGCGGAGGACGACTTCCTGGGCGGTTTCGCGGGCCAAGGTGCCGCTGGCTTCGTCGCCGTTCTTCAGGGTCAAGACGAGACCGTGGTAGCCTTCCTTGATCTTGGCGTCGGGCTGGAGGATGGATTCGACCAGGTAGTCGGCGGGCGCGCTGGCGCCAATGCTGGTCATGTCGGGACCAACCTTACCGCCCGCGCCGCCGATGGCGTGGCAGCTCACGCAAGCCAGGCTTGGACGACGGTAGATCATCTCGCCGCGATGCGGATCGCCCTGCGCGGCGGCCTTGGCGGCGAGTTCCTGGATGAGCTGGGCGGTGAAGGTTTGGGTGTCGGCGGAGAGGCCGGAGGCTTTGGCCAAGGCGGCGACCAGTTCCAATTCGCTGCGTCCGCCTTCGCGGGCCACGCGCATGCCGGCACGGGCGGAAGGCTGCGGAATGCCGCTCGCGGGCAAGGCAGCGGCGATGGCCTTGGGGGCTTCTTTCACCGAGAGAACGGAACGCCAGAAATCCTGGGCTGTCGTTTCGTCGTCGAGCGTGCGGGCGATCTCGACGATGGCGGGAACGGCCGCGCCGAGATTCAGCGAAGCCAGTGCAGCCACCGATGGGCGGCGAATCTCCAAGGGCTGGGAGGCGGCGCTGAGCTTGGCCAAGGCGCTGACCGAGCCCGGACCGCCGATGGAGCGAAGGGTGTCCAACGCGGCCGCGCGCGTGGCGACCGTGGTGGACGAAGCTCCGGCGATTTCGGCGAGCTTGGGGAAATGGGGGCCGAGATCCTTCCAGAGCGACGCGAGCTTGAGGGCTTCGATCCGGACTGACTCGGTCGGACTGGCGAAGAGTTGGCCGACTTCCACGGTGGAGCCCTCGGGCTTCAGCTTGCGGAGGCGCGAGGCGTCGTTCAGCGCGCGCAGGGCGCGGGTCGCAGCGGCGTCGCTGAAGCCGCCGGAGAGCGTCTTGTCGAAGAGCGCGCGCAGTTCGCGTGGCGTGCCGGCGGCGCCGATCAGCTCGATCCAGGGACCGGTGCCTTCGCGGTCGGCGACGGCTTTCGCGGCGAATTGTCCGAGCACGCCGCTGGCCTGCTCGGGCCGGATGGCCTTGAGCGCAAACTCCAGTTGCTTCTCGCGACCTTCGGGTTTCCAGGAGCCGTCCTGGAGCGCGGCGAGCCAAGGCGTGGAGAGGTCGTTGATCGTGAGCCAGAGCGCGTAGTCCAGCGTGGGGTCCATCGGCCGGTCGAGCACACCGAGGGCGATGGAGGCGGCTTCAGCGGATGGGATCTTGGCGAGGGCACGGAGGGCTTCGAGACGGACCTTGGGCGAGGGATCGGCGGCCAGTTGGGCCAGCGTGGCGAGCCGGGCGTCGCGGGGTTCGGCGGCGGAAGCGGTGAGGACGCAGGCGAGGGTGAGGCCGAGTAGGGCAGGCATCTTGCCTGCCCACAGGGACGTTAACTTTTCCAGTGGCATTCTGAAAATGCCTGCGAAATGGAAAGGAGTGAGCGCCGCCGACTGAGGTAGCCTTCCAAACCCCTCACCCGGCCTTCGGCCACCCTCTCCCCGTCGGACGGGGAGAGGGCCGGGGTGAGGGGCTGGCTGGGATTCTTCGGACGGATTTCCTCTGCCAGATACGCGCTCAGACTTCGGGGTCAGGCAGGATGCCTGACCTACATGGATGGTCGGCTTCAACATGGGCTTAGCGGCTGAGTTGGCGGGCGGCGGCGGTGCGGATCTGTGGATCGGAGTCCTTGGCGAGTTCGGAGAGCAGCGCGGCATCGGGCTGCTCGAAGGCGTCGTGGAGCCAAGCGGCTTCGAGCTTGGCGCGGGGATCGGTCTGCTTCGCGAGCCAAGGCTTCAATGCGGGGAGAACCTTGGCGGCACCGAGCTGGCGGAGGACGACGCGGGATTGTTCCTGCTCCCAGCCGTTCTTGGAGAGGGTCATGCCCAACAGTTCCTGGACAACGATCATCTCTGATTCAGCCGAAGAACGGATGTTGGCCAATGCGGGAGATGGTTCTTCGCCGCGCCGCTTCTGGTCCACCCAGTTCGCGAGCTGCTTGAGACGATCACCGGCGTTCTCCCGAACGCCGCTACGGGTGACGCGCCAGATCCGCCCGTGTTCCTTGTCGCGGCGCGGATCGCGGAAATCGACTTCGCCGTGCTGGATGATCGGGTTGGACCAATCGGCCACGTAGAGCGCGCCGTCGGGGCCGAAGCGCAGGTCGATGGGGCGGAAGGTCACGTTGGTCGAGCGGAGCAGGTCTGGCATCTCCTGGGTCTGATAGCTGGAGCCGACTTCGTTCAGCTTGAAGCGCACGACGCGATGGGCGCGGAAGTCGCAGGTGATGGCGTCGCCCTGCCAATCCGCCGGGAAGGCCGGGCTGTGGACGAGTTCGATGCTGGCGAACTTGGGATAGTTCCCCGGGCTGATGCTCTCGGCTTCGCGGCGCATGTCGGCGTAGGTGAAGTAGGTCGCGCCTTCCATCGCGTGGTAGATGCCCTTGAAACCCGCGCCGTCGGTGAAGAACGAGTTGCCGTATTGGTCCCAGTGATGGCCCCAGGGATTGCAGCCGCCCTTGGTGAAGACCTCCAGCCGCCAGGTGTCGGGATTGAAGCGCCAGATGCCACCGCTGTTCAGCCGGCGCACGCCCCACGGCGTCTCGATGTGCGAGTGGGTGTAGATCGACTGGTTCATGTAGAGATGCCCGTCGTAGCCCCAGCGCAGGGTGTGGAGATTGTGATGGGTGTCCTCGGTGCCGAAGCTGGAAAGGACGATGGTCTTCTGGTCCGAAACACCGTCGCCATCGGTGTCGGCGAAGTGCAGGAGCTGATGACTGGCGGCCACGTAGCAACCGCCGCGATTGTCGGGCAACACGCCGGTGGGAATGACCAAGCCGGAGGCGAAGACGGTGTGTTTATCCGCGCGGCCATCGCCATCGGTGTCTTCGAGCACCACGACGGAATCGACCGCCGGCTGGCCGGGCGCGATCTGCGGATAGATCTCGGACGAGGCGATCCACAACCGGCCGCGCGCGTCCCAGTTCATCTGAATGGGTTTGTGGAGCAGCGGATTCTCGGCCCAGAGCGAGGCTTCGAAGCCCTCAGCGACGTCGAAGGTCGGGGTGGGTTGGGCAGTGGTTCGGAGTTGGGAGTTCGGAGTTGGGAGTTCGGAGTTCTTGGCCAGCAGTTCCCGCACTTCCTTCACCGTGGCCGGGTCCTGGTTGTTCAGGTCGCGCAGCTTGGCGATGCGGGCGTCCCACTCGGCGACGAGGGCGTCGAACTTGGGGATCTCCACGCTGTTCTGGCCCTGCTCGTGTTTGCGGAAGCCGAAGAGATAGGTCCAGTTTTGCGGCCGCCAGCGGTGGAAGAAGAGTTCGTTCTTTTTGCGGATGGCGGCGCGGAGAGGCCACATTGAACCCCGTGGTGCCGCTTTTCCGATTTCCGAGTTGCCGAACGGGGAGTCTCCCTTCTCGAGGCCGAGGGCTACTTGAAGATCCCAACTCGTGAAAAAATATCCATGCTCGTTGAGATTCACGCCGTCTTTAGCTCCCGACCGGTCGCTTCTGGAGAAAGCTCCGCTCTTGTTCAAAGGTGCAAACCGCGCCCCGCGAGCTCTGGCTATTCGTTCGATCTCTAAGGTGGTGTCATTGATAATCCCCCCTAGGTGTTTTTCTTTGGCTACGTCGCGGAAGGCTTCATCCAGC
>CAMLMI010000284.1 GCA_946480965.1 uncultured Verrucomicrobiales bacterium
GCTACGACGCGGCCAAGAAGATCAAGGGCCGCAAACGCCACCTCCTCGTGGACACGCTCGGCCTGGTGTTGGCCGTGCAGGTCACGCCCGCCAGCACGCCCGAACGCACGGGAGGCCTCGCCGTCCTGGCCACCATCCTGGGCTGGCTGCGGTGGTTCAGGAAGCTCTGGGTCGACGGCGGCTACTCCGGCGAGGACTTCGCCGCAAAGGCCCGCGAACACCGCCCCGCACTCGTCGTCGAGGTCGTCAAACGCAACGAGGTCGCTGCGGGCTTCGCGATCCTGCCCAAGCGCTGGATCGTCGAGCGCACCTTCGCCTGGCTCATGCAGAACCGCCGCCTCGTCCGCGACCACGAGACCACCCAGTCCAGCGCCGAGGCCTTCGTCCACCTCGCCATGCTCCGTCTCATGCTCAACCGTCTCGCCTGAACTCCTATCCATAACGCCTTTTTCAGACGGGCTCTAAGCCTCACGCATAGATCGCCAAGGGCGCGAAGCTTAGAAATGGCGACCGCGTGGTCGCCGAATATGGAGCGTCCAAGAGGATCAAGGCCCATCAACAGCAAATGCGCTTCAGGACTTGATGAAGTGAAGGGAAATCTTCCCATCTTTGAGCCGATTCTCGCAGCAGGCGGGTGGGGCCAGACAAACGTCGGCTAATCCATGCGACGCAGGCGGAAGAATCCACGGTCCGATCCCCAAGAGTTGGTCAACGAAAGGAAAGGTCCATTGGTGGAGGGCAATGCTGCAATGTTGGTCCAAGAGACGAGGTCCGCAGGATTGGATGTTCCCTGGAGGACATAGTTGGTCCATTGCGAAGACCACTCCAGATGGACCGATTCTCCCGTCTTCTTTTGCACCAACTCTGGAACAGGCGGAGAGAAAGCCAGAGAAGTGGCAAACTCTCCAACTGGAAGCTGCAAAAGCCGTCTTTCAAACATTCCAGTCATCGGATGAAACCGTAAGATGGACCGATCTGCCGAGCTGTAGACGAAGAGATGCCCGTCTGAGCCAAAAGCCAGATGGGTCGGCATCTCGAGCCCCCCTGCTCGACTCGAAACAAATGTGCCCATGAAGAAAAGCGAAGGTATCAGCCCTGGATGTCCCCGAGGATCGATCCTGAGGATCGAGTGCGTGTTGATATCGCTGACGTAAAGGTTGCCATCTGGGCCGAGGGCCATTCCTCCCACAGCCACGTTGGTCAGACCATAGGCATAGGTTGCTTGGCCAGAAGTGGAATCAATCGTCGCGATCAACTCCTCCGTAAAAAGCCCGTTTTGACCGCTCAAAGAAGGATCGCCGGAGAAAAACCGGGCTTGGGAATCGACCAAGATCATTTGGCTGTCGGAGGGGCTTACGATTCCAACTGGCCTATGAGTCGGGCCTGAAGCGGGGGTCCGATAGGCTTTTAAGAGCGTCCAGTTGGTCGGCGAAGAAACCCAAGCACGGTAAGTAGAATTGGACAGCACCGAGACCAGCAGCCGTCCACTGGGGGCAAACGACATTGTTCCCGGTGCTCCCTCCATCATGCTGCCCCAATAGGTAGCCGCCGACGTTGAACTGGGCCAATTTACGCGGCTCACAGAATTGAACCCCATGCCCCAGGACATGAAATGGTAGCTACCATCCGGACCAAATGCCCCTTGACCGAGATAGTAGCCTAGGTCGCCGGGAATGCTTTCTTCTAGCAGGTTCCCTCGCGGGGTGCCGTCCAGCTCGTTGAACCGTGCTATCTTTTTGAAGGGAACTTGAAACTCCGAAACTGTCGCCTTTTGGATGTGCACCACCAGCTCGCTGTTGGCTGGCTGACACACGAAGACGCCGACGACAACTGCAAACCAGATGATCGATGAATGGATCCGTGGTCCCACAAAAAAGCCTTTCTCCTTTTAGATCGCCGCAAAATGAACACACGCGGATTGCCCCCGCAAGTCGGCATTCTACTGCGTCGTCGCCAGCCAATACCTCACGGCGGCTCCGGCGGGGTTCTTCGGATCGAGTTCGAGGAAGCGCTGGTAGTGGATGCGCGCCTGGGGGGCATTGAGCAGCTTCTGAGAATAGATCGTGCCGAGAAGCAGGTGGGCGCGGGCATCGGTTTCCTTGATCGCCACGGCTTCGCGGGCCTGCACGACGGCGTCTTCGGGATAGCCGGCCACTTCCAATAGCTGCGCGAGCTGGTAGCGCGCGTCGTTCGACTTCGGCTGGAGCGCCACGGCGGTTTCGGCGGCGCGCAGGGCTTCGGGAATCTCGCGCAGCGTCTGGTAGGCGAGAGAGGCGTTGAAGTGCGCTTCGTAGAAGGCGGGGTCGGCCCCGATGGCCTTGGCGTAATCTTCGACGGCGGCGCTCTCGCGGCGGATGCGGTGGGCTTCGAGGCCGGAGTTGAAATGGCGTTGGGCCTGCGCGCGATTGCCGGGGCGCGGAGCCTGGCGGACCTGATAGGGATAACGCGGAAACTCGGGCGCGGGCGGCGGCTCGACGACGGCCGGCTCCGGGGCCGACGGCGCAACGGACGCGGACAAAACGGGCGCGTTGGTCGGCTTGGGTTCGGCCGGTTTTTTTTCGTCGTCGCCGAACCAGCCAACAGGATTGAGGCGGGAGAAGAACCCTTTCTTCTCCGGCTTCGCGGCGGTGGCGCGGTTGGGGACGTTGGTCAATCCCTCCAGGTTGTAGGTCGGTGTGGCATTGGTGGGCGCGGCGACCACAGGCGGCGGTTCGTTGGTGCGAATAGGATCGGCCACGGCGGAGCGGATCGGCGGGGCTTCTTCCACTTTGGCCACTTCCACGGCGCGGGCAGGAGGCGCGACTTCGCGGCGCGGCGGCGGGTTGGTCGCGATCGGCGCGGAGACGGTTGGCTTGGCCGCGGGTGTGGTTTCGGCCGGCTTGGAAACGACGGAGCGCGACGGAACGGCGTTGGTCGGCGGAACGGTGTTCCGGGCCACGACGTTGGTCACAGTGGCGGGCGGCGGATTGGTGGGAGGTGCCGAGACGACGGCCACTGGATTGAGCTCCGCATCCAGCGCCACAACCGCCGTCTCGACCGGCACGGTGGCGGAGGAGCGCGGGACACGCGCCAAGTAGTCGCGATACGCCGCCAAGGCCGTGCGCCGATCGCCCAGTTGATGGTAGGCCACGGCGAGGTTCAGCACCGCCGGGGCGTAGCCGGAATCGGTCTGCACGGCGGCGGTGAAGAGCGGGACGGATTCGCGGATTCGGCCCCGGAGGAACGAAATCTGTCCCAGCAGGTTCAACCGTTCCGCTCCGGCCGGGGCGTGTTCGAGGTTCGTGCGAGCGGCTTCCAACAGCCGCGCCCGTTCGTTCACCGGCAACTGGGCTGCGGCCCGCACCTGCGCCTGACCGAGACGCAGCCAAGCTTCGGGCAGATCGGCCTTGAGCGTGCAGTAGGTGGTGAAGGCGTCGGCGGCGGCGAGGTTGTTGCCGGCTTCAAGATAGAGATAGCCGAGATTGAGCCGGGCGGCGGCGAGGTTCCGGTCGAGCAACAGGGCTTTCTGGTAGGCTTGTTCGGCGCGCTTTTGTTGGCCGTGGCGATGGTAGGCGAGACCGAGATGGTTCCAGGCCTGGGCGTTGCTCTCCAGGTCGCGGTAGCGGATGGCCTTCTCGAACTGCGCGACGGCCTCGGGGATCTTGCCCGCGCGGAGCAGTTCGTCGCCCTTCAGCAATGCGGCCGGGCCGGGCGGACGACAGCCGATGCCGAGCAGCGCCACGACGGCCAGCACGCCGACGGGGCGCGTCCACGGAGCGGAACGGGGCGGCTTCTGCATGGGGCGAGCCTCGCCCCCGCGACGCGCGGGTGTCAAATTTCCATGCTCCCGGGTGCGGACAAAATATGTTGGCGCTCGGCCTCCGCCCGCACCAGCCGTCGCCACAACCATTCGCCCGTCTCCCGCAGCACACGTCGCGAGGCCAGGATGCTCATGTGGCCGTGGGGCAGGGTCCGGCGTTCGGGCCGGTCCCAGCTTTCCCAAAGCATCTCCAGCGTGGGCTGCGGGATGAAGAGATCGTGTTCCCCGAAGACCAGCAGCAACCGCTCCTTCGGCACCAGCGGCCGGTGCGCGGTCAAGCTGAGCGGCGAGAGATCCAGCGGTTCTCGCCGCAGACTCCGACACACCGTCCGGCAGAACGGCAGATGCTGGACCGTCTCCGCGATGTCGCTCAACGGCGTGGCCAGCACCGCCGTGTCCACCGCCGGATCGTGGCAGGCCAGCAGTCCCGCCAGCCAACCGCCGAGCGAATAGCCCCAGACCGCGACGCGATGTGAACCCTGTTCCCCGAGCCAGGCGAAGAGCGCGCGGTGGTCGGCCAAGGCCTGATGGGTCGCGGCCATCATCGCGGCCAGGTCGCCCGAGATGAAGTCGCGCACCTCCGGCGGCGCGGCGGGCCGACGGTGGAGATGATAGGGCAGCTCCAGCATGGCGACGTTCAACCCCGTGGCCGCGAGCCGCCGCGCCACGGCGGGTTGGCGGAAGAGATAGCCCAGTTCGTCGTTCCAACCGTGGAGCAGGACGACCGTCGGGCGATCCTTCAGGCTGGAGCCCGCGCGGAAGAGTCTTCCGTGGACCACACGGTTGCGCTCCGGACCCAGAGCGACGGGCGAGGCAAAGGTGAAGTCCGTTTCCGAGTGGAAGACCGGTCGCGCCGCCTTCACCTGAGGAGTGAAGAAGTCCGGCCGCGCCAACCAAGTCGCCGCCTCCACCGAGCGCGCGGGCCGGTCGGCCGACTCCGCGTGCATCAAGGCCGCGAAAGCCAAGGTGCCACGGTCGATGAGCTGGGCGAGGAAGGCGTTCACAAGAATCGAGCTCCAAGTTGGGCGACGCGACGGCCCGGCGCAAGATGGCGCGCCTCGGCAAACCATTGACGCTGCCCCGCGTCGCCTCTTTGCTCTGCCGCGCATGACGGCTTCCATTCAGGAATTGATGGCCCGCACGGGCGTGAAGTTCGGCACCAGCGGCGCGCGCGGCTTGGCCACGCAGCTCACCGACTTCGTGGCCTACGCCTACACCCAGGGCTTCCTCCAGCACCTGCGCGAGAGCGGCGATCTGACGAATCCGAAGAGCGAGGTCGCGGTGGGCGGCGACTTTCGCCCCAGCACCGACCGCATCATGGAAGCCGTGCTGCGGGCCGTGGAGGATCTCGGCTACACGCCGGTGAACTGCGGCAAGATCCCGTCGCCGGCGCTCGCGCTGCACGGCCTGAACCGCGGCATCCCGGCGATCATGGTCACGGGCAGCCACATTCCCTTCGACCGGAACGGTATCAAGTTCAACAAGTGCGCCGGGGAAGTGTTGAAGGAGGACGAAGCCGGCATCACCAAGCAGATCATCACCGTGGCCGACGACGTCTTCACGCCCGAGGGCGCGTTTGCCAAACCGTCCGTCGCGGCCCGTCCGGTGCGCACCTCCGCCACGGAAGACTACGTCGCGCGGTATCTCGCCTTCTTCCCCAACGACTGCCTGAAGGGCCTGCGCCTCGGCGTCTATCAACACTCCGCCGTGGGCCGCGATGTCATCGCGCGCGTGCTGGCCGGGCTGGGCGCGGAGGTCACTCCGCTGGGCCGTTCGGACACGTTCATTCCCGTCGATACCGAAGCCATCCGTCCTGAGGATGTGGAACTGGCGCGCGGTTGGGCCAAGGAACACGGCTTCGACGCCATCGCGTCGGCCGACGGCGACAGCGACCGGCCGTTGATCAGCGACGAGCACGGGAAGTGGATCCGCGGCGACGTCGCGGGCGTGCTCTGCGCGAAGTATCTGGGCGCGGACTCGGTCAGCACGCCGGTGAGCTGCAACAGCGCGGTGGATCTCAGCGGTTGGTTCGCGGAAGTGAAACGGACCAAGATCGGCTCGCCCTTCGTGGTGTCGTCGATGCTCGACGCGGCCCGACGCGGCCTGAAGTGCGTGGTGGGCTACGAGGCCAATGGCGGCTTCCTTCTGAATTCCCCGGTGTCGCGGGATGGCCGGACGCTGGCCGCCTTGCCCACGCGCGACGCGCTCCTTCTCATCATCAGCCTGCTGCTGCTGGCGCGGCGCGAGGGGAAGACCTTGTCGCAGCTCGTGGCGACCTTGCCGCCGCGCTACACCGCCAGCGGTTTGTTGAAAAACTGTCCGGTGGAGAAGAGCCAGGCGATCCTCGCGCGCTTCGGCACCGGCGATGAAGCGAAGGACCAGGCGGCCTTGGTCGCGGCCTTCAGCGGCGTGGTCGGAGCGAACGCGGTGACGGCGATCAACCGCACCGACGGTGTGCGCGTGACGTTCGCCAACGGCGAGATCGTCCACCTGCGGCCCTCGGGCAACGCGCCGGAGTTCCGCTGCTACACCGAGGCGTCGTCCGAAGATCGAGTGAACGCCTTGAACGACGCCTGCATGGGTGTGATCGCCGGGTTGGC
>CAMLMI010000285.1 GCA_946480965.1 uncultured Verrucomicrobiales bacterium
ACCGGCGGTTCTACCTGCGGGACATCGCAGCCATCGCGGTGCAGCGCAACAACCGCTGGATGATCTGGAACATCGTGCTGGGAGCCATCGTCGGGTTTCTCGGGTTGTTGGCCGTTGCGATCCTCGGCGGCGGCGATCCGGGTGATGAAGGGTTCGCGTATTTCCTGCTCGTGGTCTTCGTGGCTCCGTCCGGTTTCGGCCTGGTGGTGAATCTCGTGCGGGGCCGCACCTGCACCGTGCGCATCCAGACTGCGGTGCAATCGGCGGAGATCCCGTCGGTTGGGCGGATGCGGGCCGCCGAGAAGCTGCTGGCGCAACTGACGCCGCTGATTCAACTGGCACAGCCGATGACGCCGCCTCCGTCGCCCGAATCGGCCCCGGCGCCCTCGCCCGAGAACGCCCCCGCGCCATGATCTCCCTCTCCGGCAACGTCTGCCTGAACCACGCCGGCCGCGAAGCGGTGGCGCGTTGTCCCGGCTGCGGGCAGTCCTACTGCCGGGAGTGCATCACGGAGCACGACGATCGCGTGTTATGCACCGCCTGTCTGCGCAAGCTCACGCGGGTTGAGACGAAGCGGAGTCCTTGGCTGGTGCCTCTGCTCCGGGCGGGCCAAGTGGTGGCGAGCCTGCTGGTGGCGTGGGCGATGTTCCATCTGGCCGCGCGGACGCTGCTGTCCATCCCGACGGATTTCCACGACGGGACGATCTGGAAACGGTCGGTCTTCGAGGATTGAACCGCCATGAAGTTCCGCCACAAACAGGCGCCCGGCGCGGTCGATCTGATCGAGGAAGCGCTGCATCTGCTGCGCGAAACGCCCTTCCGCGTCTGGGTGCTCTACTACACCGGGACGGTGCCGTTCGTGCTGGGGTTCCTCTACTTCTGGGCGGACATGGCGCAGAGCGCCTTCGCCGTGCAGCGCGCGGGCGGTGCGGCCTTGGGCATGGTGCTGCTGTATTTCTGGATGAAGACGTTCCAGGCACGCTTCGCGGCCGAGTTGCATGCCTCGATGATCGGCGTCCCGGCCGCGCCCGGAGGCTGGCGCGAATGGGGGCGCACCTTCGTGGACCAACTGCGGTTCCAGGGGTGGGGCCTGTTGTTCGTGCCGTTGGGGCTGGTGCTGGTTTTGCCGGGGGCGTTTGTCTTCGGCTATTTCCAGTTCCTCACCGTGCTGCCGGAAGACGGCCGGTCCAAGGCGCTGCGGGCCTGGAAGGAAGCGACCCGTTGGCCGGCGGAGGACTTCATGATGCAGTGCCTGCTGCTGCTGCTGTGGTTCATGCTGGCGCTGAATCTCCTCTTCCTCGTCTTTGTCGGACCGCAGCTCCTGAAGTCCCTCTTCGACTACGAGACGCTCTTTTCGCGCAGCCCGTGGACGGCGATGAACACGACGCTGATGATGGCGCTCGTGCTGGTCTCGTGGCTGTGCTGGGACCCGTTGGTCAAGGCGGTCTATGTCCTCCGCATGTTCCGGGGCGAAGGGCGGGAAAGCGGCGTCGATCTGGTCGCGCGCCTGCGCCATGCGGTTCGGCGCGCGGGGACGGTCGTGGCATTGGCGGTGGGATTGATGCTGGCTCCGGGCGTGAACGCGGCGACGGATGAAGCGGCTTCGTCGGACCCGGAGCCCGCAGCGGCTCCGGCGACCGCCGAGGAGATCGACCGGTCGATCCGCGACGTGCTCCAGCAGGGCCGCTACAACTGGCGGATTCCGCGCGAAGCCATCGTGGAAGAGACGAAGGAGAAGAGCGAAGGCGCGATCAGCCGCTGGATTCGCAGCCTGACGGACTCGCTGGGCGCGGCCGCGAAAAAGGTGGCGCGCTGGATCGCCGATCTCTTCCAGCCCCGCACTCGGACCAACACCGAATCCAACATCTCCTTCGCCGACGCGGCCGTGGTGCTGAAGTGGTTTCTCATCCTGCTCATCGTCGTGATCCTCGGCGCGCTCGTCTGGCTGCTGGTGAAGGCGTGGATCAATCGGCCGCGCGTGGCGGCGACGGCGGCTGCGGCCGTTCCGGCGATGCCCGATGTGTCGGACGAAAACGTGGGCGCGGACCAGTTGCCGGAAGACGGCTGGATGCGGCTGGCGATGGAGCTGATGGGCAAGGGCGACTTCCGTCTCGCCCTGCGCGCGCTGTATCTCGCGAGCCTCGCACACTTGGCCCAGCGCGAACTCGTGCGCTTGGCCCGGCACAAATCGAACCGCGATTACGTGCGCGAAGTGGACCGCCGCGCCCGCGCGGTGCCGGAGCTGGTCGCGGCCTTCCAGGAGAACGTCGGCGCCTTCGATCGCGTCTGGTATGGACGGCACGAAGCGACGGACGCGGTGGTGCAGAGCTTCCGCGCCAACGTGGAAAGGATTCGCGCGTGTTGAGCTCCGGAAAACTGCGGGCCGCATGGTTCCTCGCGCTGGCGGCGCTGCTCGCGGCGGGCATCTGGCAACTGCTCGCGTTGCGCTACGAACAGGGCGACGTCTATCCGCCTTATTCCACGCTGCGGAGCGATCCGCTCGGCGCGCGGGCGCTCTACGACGCGTTCGACGCGCTGCCCGGCGTGCGCTGCCGGCGGAACTACGAGGCGCTGGAGAAGATCGGTTCCGGCGAGGACACGGCGCTGCTGGTGCTCGGGGCGGATTGGGACGACTTCGATCTGACCGAAGAGGAAGAGGCGGAGGTGCTCGACGAATTCATCCGCAGCGGAGGACGGCTGGTGGTCGTTTTCCGCGGCCGCTTGGGCGATTCGATCTTCCGGCAATCGGCGCAGGCCGCGCCGCAGCGGCGCTTGCGTTTGCGCAAGCCGCGCGGGACACCGCCGAGCACCAACATCGTTTCGCGGATCGAACTGGAGCAGCGCTGGGCCATCGGCCTCGACTACCGGGGCTTCCCGACCAATTCGTTCGCCGAGGACGGATCGGTCCAACCGCTGACGGTGTTGCGCGCCGAGGGGCTGGAGGAATTGCCCGCGAGCCTTGCCTGGCGTTCCGGGCTGGTCTTCAACGTCTGGACCAACGCGGTGCCGGAAGGGACCTGGCGAACGATCTACGCACGGGACGGATTGCCGGTCGTGGCCGAACGCAGCCTGGGGCAGGGAACGCTCGTGCTTGTCTCCGACGCGTTCTTCACCAGCAACGAAGCGCTGTGGCAGGACCGCCAGCCGGAGCTGCTGCGCTGGTTGATCGGCGCTTCGCGGCGGTTGGTCTTCGACGAAACCCATCTGGGCGTGAGCGAACAACCGGGCATCGCGACGTTGCTGCGGCGCTACCAGATGTATTGGGTCGTGGCTGCGGCGTTGGCGGTCTTCGGTCTGGCGATCTGGCGGAACTCGAGCCCGCTGGTCCCGGCTTCGGACGACGATCCGGTGGCCTTGGCGCGGGAGGGAAGGGATTCGCGCAGCGGCCTGGTGAACCTGTTGCGCCGGACGATCCCGCAGGCCGAGGTGCTGGGCTACTGCTTCCGCGAATGGCGCAAGTCGAACCACGCCCGGCGGCAGGTCTCCGCCGAGCGATTGCGCAAGGCCGAAGCCTTGGCGGCTGCGGCGGAGCCGGCCTCGGGCAAGACGGTGCATCCCGTGGAGAGCTACCGGGAGATCGCGAGGGTCTTGAGGCGAAAATGAAGCGAACCAATTCCTCGTCCTCGTCTTCCTCCTCCTCTTCGTCGGCTTGAAGAGGGACGAGGAGAAAGACGAAGAGGAGGACGAGGATGAAGACCGAGATTTTATGGATGGAACACTGGAACAACTGAAGGACGTGCTGGCGCGGGCGCGCGGCGAAGTCGCCAAGGTCATCATCGGCCAGGGCAACGTGGTGGACCTGGCGCTGATCGCCATCTTCACCGGCAACCACGCGCTGATCGAGGGCGTGCCGGGCGTGGCCAAGACGCTGCTCGTCCGCACGCTGGCGCGGGTGCTGGGTTGCGAATTCAACCGCATCCAGTTCACGCCCGATCTGATGCCGTCGGACATCACCGGCACGAGCGTCTTCAATCTCCAGACGAACTCGTTCTCGCTGGTGAAGGGACCGGTCTTCACCGCGTTCCTGTTGGCCGACGAGATCAACCGCGCGCCGGCCAAGACGCAGTCGGCGCTGCTCCAGGCGATGCAGGAACGGCAGGTGAGCATCGACCGCGACACGCACGTTTTGTCTCCGGCCTTCACCGTCTTCGCCACGCAGAACCCGGTGGAATACGAGGGCACCTATCCGCTGCCCGAGGCGCAGAAGGACCGCTTCATGTTGAAGATCGTCATGCCTGCGCCGGACCGCGCGGACGAGCTGCTGCTGGCGAAGCGGATGCTCGGCGCGGATTCGCCTGAGGCGACGCTGGCGGCGGGAACGGTCGAGTCGGTGCTGTCGGTCGAACTGCTGCCGCTGTTGCGCCAGGCGTTGAACGGCGTGGTGGTGCGCGAAGAACTGGTGGCCTATCTCGTGGATCTGGTGCGGGCGACGCGGCAGGAAGAAAGCGTGTTGGTCGGAGCCGGACCGCGCGCGACGCAGTCGTTGCTGCTCGCCAGCCGCGCGGCGGCGGCCATCGCGGGCCGCGACTTCGTGACGCCCGACGACATCAAATCGCTCGCGCTGCCCGTGCTGGGGCATCGACTGGTGCTGCGGCCGGAGTTCGAGATCGAAGGCGTGTCGGTGGCCGAGGCCGTCCAGCGGGTGCTGGAGAAGGTCGCGGTGCCGCGCTGAGGACCCGGGCGATGAAACGTCTAAAAAAACAAAGACTGGCCGAAGTTCACGGGATTCAGCCTGGAGGGCTGGCAGATGGTAGCCGGAGGTCGCAGCACAGCGGAGACCTCCGGTCGTGCGCCCACACGCTAAAGCACCCCGGCGGGGTGCCAGGTCTCTCCCAGTCCGACACCCGCATCTCCGTTTCTGCCGCGTTCTGGCCTCCCCCCGGGTTGCGCATCGGTGGGGCCGCGTGTTCCGGAGGTCTGCGCTGCGCTGCGACCTCCGGCTACCGTCTGGAAACCCTCCGGGTTTCGGAGACAGGCCGCACTTGCAGGCAGGTTCTCAATCCCAATCTTCATCCTATTCTTAATCTCAAGCGCTTCCTCGTAGTCGGGCCGGTGGAGATCAAGAGAGTGGTTACGATTAAGATTAAGAGTGAGATTAAGAAGGAACGCAGCGGAGAACGTTGAACGACGACGCATGGTTCCTTCCCGCAAACTGATCCTCTGGGCCGCCGCGATTCTGTTGCCGGCGTCGCTGGTGGCGGCGGTGTGGTCCGAACACGCGGGCCTCGCGCTGATCGCGATGGCGTTGTTTGTCGCGACGGCGGCGGTCGATGCCGCGCTGGGTATGGGACGGTTGCGCGGGGTTTCGGTGGAGCTGGAACCCACGGTGCGGCTGCACAAGGACCGCAAGGGAGAGATCGTGGTGGGAATCGTGCAGGAGAAGGCTAGGGCTTTTCGGCTGAGGTTGGGACTGCTTTTGCCGCCGGAGGTCGTGTCGGAACAGGAGGTCATGGAAGTGGCGTTGACCAAGGCCGAACGTTCCAAGGTCCGTTGGCCGGTCACACCGCAGGTCCGGGGCAACTATCCGCTGGCGCTGGCGGCGTTGGAGACGGCGTCGCCGCTGGGGTTGTGGGCGGTGCGGTCGCGCTGTGGCGTGAAGTGCGAGCTGCGGGTCTATCCCGATCTGATGGCGGACCGGAAGACGGCGGCGGCGGTGTTCCTGAACCGGGGCCAATACGGAAGCCACGCGATCCGGGCGATGGGGCGCGGGCGGGAATTCGAGAAGCTGCGCGACTATCTGCCGGGCGACAGCATGGACGAGGTCCACTGGAAGGCGACGGCGCGGAAGGGCAAGCCGGTGACGAAGGTCTTCCAGGTGGAACGGACGCAGGAAGTCTATGTGTTGGTGGACGCGTCGCGGTTGAGCGGACGGACGGAGACGGTGGAGGCCGTTTTCAAGACGAAGGGCGGACACACCCCTAGTCCCTCCCAGGAGGGAAACAGGGCAGGGCGGCCTGGAGCTGGCGCAGGCTCAACGAAGCTGGAGACGCATTTGGAGCGGTTCATCCATGCGGCGTTGTTGCTGGGCTTGGCGGCGGAGCAGCAGGGCGACCACTTCGGTTTGCTGACCTTCAGCGACCAGGTGCATCGCTTCGTCCGCGCGGGCAACGGGCAGGCGCATTTTTCCACCTGTCGTGACGCGCTCTACACGCTCCAGCCGCGCGCGGTGACGCCGGACTTCGACGAGCTGTGCGCCTCGCTGAGGGGACGGTTGCGCAAGCGGGCGCTGCTCGTCTTCCTCACCGCGCTGGACGACCCGATCCTGGCGGAGAGCTTCGCCCGCAACATGGAACAGCTCGCGCGGCAACATCTCGTGCTGGTGGCGATGGTGACGCCGCCGGATGTGCGGCCGCTCTTCAGCGACGACC
>CAMLMI010000286.1 GCA_946480965.1 uncultured Verrucomicrobiales bacterium
CGCCGGGCAGTGGTTGAGACCAAGGGCGCGTCCTCCGGGGCGCGCCCCTTTTCTTTTTGGCAAGGGCGCAGCGAAGGAGAGAGCCAGAGTGGGATTGGCTTCCAGTCGATTCTACGTGCTTCTACCGGGCCAAGCCGCGCTCGGTGGTGCTGGCGAACTCGATCAGGTGCTGCACCTCGGGGAACTGCGGCAGTTCGGTCTTCAGCTTCTCCAGCGCGTTGCTGGTGGAGAGTCCTTCGCGGAAGAGGATCTTGTAGGCCTGCTTGAGCGCGGCGATCGACTCCTCGGAGATGCCGTGTCGCTCCATGCCGACCTTGTTGATCGTGCGGGTCTCGGCGGGATTGCCGTCGCCGATCATGAAGGGAGGGATGTCCTGCACGACCTTCGAGCAGCCGCCGATCATGGCGAACTTGCCGATGCGGCAGAACTGATGGACCGCCGCCAGCCCGCCGACGATCGCCCGGTCCCCCACCGTGACATGGCCGGCGAGGGTGCCGACGTTCGACATGATGATGTGGTTGCCGAGCTGGCAGTCGTGGGCCACGTGGCAGTAGGCGAGAATGTTGTTGTCCGAGCCCACCACGGTGGCGTCGCCGTCACTGGTGGCGCTGTGGATGGTGACGTATTCGCGGAACGTGTTCCGGTCGCCGATACGGGTCCAGGTGGTGCCGCCCTTCCACTTGAGGTCCTGGGTCTTCAGCCCGATGGAGGCGAAGGGGAAGATCTCGTTGTCGTCGCCGAGGACGGTGTGGCCGTCGATCACGACGTGGGAATGCAGGCGGCAGCGGGCGCCGAGGACGACGTGCTCGCCGACGACGCAGTAGGGCCCGATCTGGCAGCCCTCGCCGATCCGGGCGCCGGCATGGATGACGGCGGTGGGGTGGATCATGGTGCTCATCCTTCGTTGTCCACGATCATGAAGGTCACGTCCGCCTCGCTCACGGTCTCGCCGTCCACGGAGCAGACGCCCTTGGCCTTGCCGATCTTCCCGCGGGCCTTGGTCATGTCCACGGTGATCACCAGGGAATCGCCGGGGCGGACGGGCTTGCGCCACTTCACGTTCTCGGCGGACATGAAGTAGGCGATCTTCCCGGCGTTCTCCGCCTGTTTCATCATGAGGATGCCGGCGACCTGCGCGATGGCCTCCAGCTGGAGCACGCCGGGCATGATGGGATGGCCGGGGAAATGGCCGGCGAAGAACGGTTCGCCCATCGTAACCTGCTTCACGGCCACGATCTGGTTCCCTTCGATCTTGGTGACGCGGTCCACCATGAGGAACGGCGGCCGGTGCGGCAGCATCTTCATCACCTGCATGATGTCGAGGACGGCGCCGTCGCGGACGATGGGTTCGGGCGCCTTGGCCGGTTGCGGCGGCGGGGCGAAGGTCTGGGCCTGCTGCAGCGGTTTCTTGATCTGGGCGACGATGAGCTTGGCCAGCTCGCAATTGGCGCCGTGGCTGGGCTTCACCGCGATGACGTGGCCCTGGAGCGGGCGGCCGACGAGCGAGAGGTCGCCGATGATGTCGAGGATCTTGTGCCGGACGAACTCCTCGGGGTAGCGCAGCGGCTCGTTGGTCAGGATGGCGTCGTCGCGGATGACGATGGCGTTCTCGAGGCTGCCGCCCTTGATCAGGCCGTTCTTGAAGAGGAACTCCAGCTCCTCGAAGAAGCAGAAGGTGCGGGCGTGGCTCAGCTCCACCTCCCAGGTCTGCGGGTTCACCTCCACGCTGAAGAACTGGGTGAACCGGCCCTTCTTGTCCGCGCTGGTGCAGGTGATCTTGAAGCGGTCGTGGGGGAAGACCGACATCATGGTCTCGCCGTGGTTGAACTCCAGCGGCTGGGCGATCTTGTAGACCTCGCGCGGCTCGGTCTGCGCGACGATGCCCGACTGGTGGATCATCCGGACGTATTCGCGGCTGCTGCCGTCGGCGATGGGCGGCTCGTTCGCGTCCAGCTCCACGATGGCGTTGTCCACGCCCAGGCCGGCGAAGGCGGCGAGGACGTGCTCCACGGTGTGGATGCGGACGTTGCCCTTGGCCAGGGTGGTGGAGCGGTTGGTCTCGGAGACGTGCTCCACGCGGGCCTCGATCTCCGGTTTGCCGTCCAGATCGACGCGGCGGAAGCGGATGCCCGTTCCCACCGGGGCCGGCAGGAAGGCCATCTGGACCTTGTTTCCGCTGTGCAGGCCGATCCCAGAAAAGGTGACCGGGTCCCGCAGGGTATGTTGTTGCGACACGGGGCGGATTTAACGGAACCCGACAAAGCACGGGCAACTGAAAGTTTCGGACCGGCGCGCAGGGATGATTCCACGCAAGGCGCGTGTTGCTGCGAGGTGCGGACGGCCTGATTGATGGAGCGCGAGGATTAACCGTTTGACACCCCCATACCCGCTCCCTAGCGTGCTTGCACAATCCGTATGTCCGACGAAAACACGCCGACGCCCGGAGAGGCGCTTCCTCCCAAGCCCGCTGAAGCTGGCAAGGTCCAACCCAAACAGGCCACTGTCCGGATCAGCCTTCCTCCCAAGCCCGCCGGTGGAGCGACCATCCGGCTCCCAACGATGAAGCCGGCCACCGCGTCGGCTCCGGCTCCTGCGGCTCCGGCCGCTGCCTCGTCGGCTCCTTCGGCCCCTTCAGCCGCACCCAAGGCTCCCACGCCTCCCGCTCCCCGCCCGGCGGCTCCTTCGACGGCTCCCCGTCCTGCGGCTCCGGCCACGGCGACCCGCCCGGCCGCCCCCACCGCCGCCAAACCGGCCGCTCCGGCCGCCGCTTCGAAGGCTCCGGCCGCCATCGGCACCGCGGACAAGGTTCTCGCCATCGCCGCCATCGTCGTGGCCGTTGCAGCCGTCGGCGTGATCGCCCTGCTCACCTGGAGCGGAGACGACTTCTTCAAACCTGTTCTCTGAGCCGCGTATGGCCTCCGCTAACATCCTCACGCTGACCGACGAGAACTTCAAAACGGCCGTCCTCGCTTCCAGCCAGCCGGTGCTGGTCGACTTCTGGGCCGAATGGTGCGGCCCCTGCAAGATGATCGCCCCCGTCCTGGACGAGCTGGCCTCCGAATACGAGGGCCGCGTCCAGATCGGCAAGGTGAACATCGACGACCACGCGGGCATAGCCTCCCAATACGGCGTCCGGGCCATCCCCACGCTGCTTGTCTTCAAGGACGGCCAGGTGGTGGACCAGATGGTCGGCGCCCGTTCCAAGCGCGACCTCAAGGCGAGCCTCGACCGCGTGGCCGCAGCGTCCTAGTCGCGGAAGGAGCGGCGATGGCCTTCATCGTCCTGCCAGACCAATTCGTGCGGAGAGCCGAGCTGTTCCATCAGCTCGGCTCTTTGCTTTCCGCCGGGCTGCCTGCTCTGCGCGCGCTCGAACAGCTCTCGAAACATCCCCCGGCCCGCAGCTTCAAACAGCCGCTCCAGCGGGTCGTCGCCCAGATCGAACAGGGCGAGACCTTCACCCGCGCCCTCCAGAAGTCCGGCACTTGGTTGACCAACTTCGACCTCGCCCTGCTCGACGCCAGCGAACGCAGCGGTCGCATCGACGCCGCCTGCCGCATCCTGGCCGAGTATTACCGCGAACGCGCCCGGCTCGCGAAGCAGATGATCTCGGCGATGGCCTATCCGGTGTTCGTTCTCGGCTTCGCCCTCATGCTCTTCCCGCTGCCGCTCTTCACCGGCCTGCTGCTCCGGGGCGAAGTGCTGCCTTTCGTTCTGCAAAAGGCGGCCGCTTTCGGCCTCTTGGCTGGTGTTCCCCTGCTGGTGATCTGGGCCGTCCAGGGCCGACGCGGCGAAGCATGGCGGGGCGTGCTGGAATCCCTCTGCCATCCGATTCCGTTTCTGGGCAAGGCCCGCCGACAGATGGCGCTGGCCCGGCTCTGCACCGCGCTGGAAGCCCTGATCAACGCCGGTGTCTCCATCGCCCAGGCCTGGGAACTCGCCGCTGCGGCCAGCGGTTCGCCCCGGCTTGCCCGCACCGTGGCGGCTTGGCCCGCGCAGCTGGAGCTGGGGCGGACCCCGGCGGAGCTCGTCCAGGAAGCATCCGTTTTTCCAGATCTGTTCCAGAGCATGTATGCGGGCGGGGAAATCAGCGGCCAGCAGGACGAGGTGCTGCTGCGGCTGCGGACTCACTATGCCGAGGAGGGCGCACGCAACCTCCAGTTCGTGGTCGATTGGACCCCGCGCCTTGCCTATCTGGCCATCGTGCTCTACGCCGCCTTCCAGATCGTCGGCTTCTACGCGGGCTACTACGGGCAAATGGGCCTGTGATTGACGCTGCGGGTTCCGGGGTGTTGAGCTGGGAAGGCAGGTCCAGTTGAGCTTCAATCGCCGCCGTCCGATAGACAACCGGTTGGGAATCATCGCCATGAAACGAGAGACGCTTGGAACGCACCAGAAGGCCCTTCAGATCAACCTCGACCCGAGCAAATACGGCGCGTTCGCCGAGATCGGCGCGGGGCAGGAGGTGACCCGCTGGTTTTTCCGGGTCGGCGCGGCCGCCGGCACCGTGGCCAAGACCATCTCGGCCTACGACATGACGGTCAGCGACTCGATCTACGGCCATGTGGATCGCTACGTCAGCCAAGAGCGGCTCCTGACCATGCTCGACCACGAATACAGCCTCCTGGTCGAGCGGTTGGCGGCCAAGCGGGGAGAGACCACCAAGTTCTTCGCCTTCGCCGACACCGTGGTGGCCAAGAGCTTCACCCGGAAGGACGACGCCCACGGTTGGCTGGGCATCCGCTTCCAGACCGCTCCGGGGGCCGAGCCCTCCCAGATCGTCGTCCACGTGCGGCTCTGGGACAAAGAGAACATCCAGCAGCAGGAAGCCCTCGGCATCCTCGGCGTGAACCTCATCCACGCCGGGCTCTACTTCCACCACGACGTCGATCTGCTGGTGGAGTCGCTGATCGACAACCTTTCCTTGGAACGGGTCGAGATCGACATGATGAACTGCACCGGCCCGGCCTTCGCGGGTTTGGACAACCGGCTGCTCTCCTTGAAGCTGGTGCAGACCGGCCTGACCAACGCGGCGATGTTTATGGCCAACGGCGAGAACGTGCAGCCCGCCGACGCGCTCTACAAGAAGGCCATCCTCGTCGAGCGCGGCAGCTTCCGCCCCGTGACCAACACCACCCTCGACATGCTGCGCAGCGCGCAGGCGATGTTCGTGCAGGAACCGCAGGTGCAGGGGGAGGACTTCATGGTGCTCATGGAGATGACCATGAAGAACCTCACCACCGAGCAGGGCATCGACCATGCGGACTTCCTCGCGCGGGTGGACATGCTCGGCGCACTGGGGATGAACGTGCTGATCTCCAACTACGGCGAATACCACCGCCTGGCCGCCTACCTCTTCCGCTACACCAAGAAGATGATCGGCATCGTCATGGGCGTGCCGAGCCTCAAGGAGATCTTCGACGAGAAGTATTACACGAACCTGGAGGGCGGCATCCTCGAGTCCTTTGGCCGGCTCTTCAAAAACGACCTGAAGATCTACGCGTATCCGTTGCTGGAGGAGAAGGCGGGCTCGCTCATCACGGCGGGCAATCTCCGCGTGGCCCCGCACCTCCGCCACCTCTACGCCTACCTCGTCGAGAACCGCTTCATCGACAGCATCCGCGACTACAACGAGAAGTATCTCAGCATCTTCTCCCGCGACGTGCTGGCCAAGATCCGCTCCGGCGACAAGGCCTGGGAAGGCATGGTGCCGCAGGCGGTCGCGTGCCTGATCAAGGAGCGCAAGCTCCTCGGCTACCGCGAGGCCACGCCCAAGGCCTCCAATGCGGTGATCTGAAACGGCTCAGTTGATCCGGGCTTCGTCGCCCACGAACACTTCGCCCGCCAGGATGTCCGCCGCCGTGATATTGTCCTGGCGCGGGCCAGTCACCTTCAGTTCACCCACCTTGCGCCCTTGGCGATAGACGTTCAGCCGCTGCTCCTTTTCTGGAACCGACGCGGCGGGATACGCGATCACGACGAAGCGGCTCTTCGCGTCCACCGAGGTCACGCGCCCGATCAGGTCGATGCTCGGAGCGACGACGAAGTTCGTGCTGGCGGCGGCCTCATCTTTGGCGGAATCGGCGGGTTTCGGCGTGCCGCAACCGATCACGGCCACGGCGCAGGCGAGTGCTGTCCAGAACGTCTTCATTGCGGGGAAGTAAACGGGCCGGAGCTTGGCCGCGTCAATCCGCCGTCCCGGCTGGGTGGTGGTCCCAATCTTTCTCCTCTTCCTGATCAAGGCTCCTCAGGGATCCAGAGGAAGATGAAGCGCGAGATCAAGGCCCTGCCCCCGCATCGTCGGCCCTGGTCATCCGCCGATGCAACTCATCGTCCGTTCCGGCTGACGGAAGCCCGGTTCGCCAA
>CAMLMI010000287.1 GCA_946480965.1 uncultured Verrucomicrobiales bacterium
GCCGGAGAAGTTCGTCCAGGTCGTCGAAGCCCTGCACCGGCACGGGATCGCGTTGCAGGGCTGCTTCGTCTTTGGTCTCGATCAGGACGAGCCGGATGTCTTCCTCAAGACGGCCGAGTTCGCGGTCGAGGCTAAGATCGACCTGCCGCGCTTCGCCATCGTCACGCCGTTTCCCAACACCGGGCTCTACAAACGCCTCGAAGCCGAGGGCCGTTTGCTGACGAAGAACTGGGAACTCTACGACGGGCAACACGTCGTCTTCCGGCCCGCGAAGATGAGCGTGGATGAGCTCCAGTTCGGCACCGAGGCCGCGTGGAAGCACGCCTACAGCGTCCGCTCCATCGCCCGCCGCATCCGCCATTCGCCCGCGCCCTGGCCGGTGAAGCTGGGCACGAACCTCGGCTACCGCTTCTACGCCCATCATCTGAGCCGCTTCTACAACTGCGACTGGATCATCGGCGGTGCGCAGGCGAAACCACAGCCGATGGAAGCGGTGGAGGTGAGATGAGAGCCAAGGGACAAATTCGCCATCACTTAGTCCATGCGATGACGTGTCGTGGAGAAATGAGTTTGTGTGGTTCTTTCGTGGGACGGATTCAGAGCAACCTGAAAGGTTGCCATCCATTAGCCGGGGGTCGAGGAGCGCGCAGCGCGACGACACCCCCGGTGCGCCGTCCAACGCGGACGCATCGCAAAGCGATGCCATCGACGCCACGCCAGTATGGACGGCGATGGCATCCCGTTGGGGTGCGATTCGATGCGGGAACGCCTTTCCGGGGGTGTCGCTGCGCTCAACCCCCGGCTAATGGATGCCAACCCTCCGGGTTGGGAACTCCGGCGTCATTTCGCATGGGCCATTTTTCATTCCCCCAATGCGCCTGACCATCATTCATCCCTGCATCGGACGGCGTCCGGGCCAGGCCTACATCCGCACTTGGCAGATGGAGCCGTTGCCCGCCGCCACCTTGGCCGGGCTCACGCCGAAGGACGTCGCGGTCCGCTTCCACGACGACCGGATGGAGGACATTCCCTTCGACGACCCCGCCGATCTCGTCGCCATTAGCGTCGAGACCTACACGGCGAAACGCGCCTACCAGATCGCGTCGGAATACCGGAAGCGCGGCGTTCCCGTCGTCATGGGCGGCTTCCATGCCTCGCTCTGTCCCGACGAGGTCGCGCGCCACGCGGAAGCCGTCGTCACCGGCGAAGCCGAGCAGCTCTGGCCGCAGGTGATCGACGACGCGCGCCACGGGAAGTTGCAGAAATTCTACCGGCAAACCGGCCGCTCCTCGCTCGTTGGCTTGAGGCCCGACCGCTCCATCTTCCAAGGCAAACGATACCTGCCCATCGGCCTCGTCGAGGCCGGACGCGGCTGCCATTTCAAGTGCGAGTTCTGCGCGGTGCAGACCGTCTTTGACTCCACCCAGACGCGCCGCCCGGTGGACAACATCCTCGACGAACTGCGCCGGCTCAAGGGCACGAAGAAGCTGTTTTTCTTCGTCGATGACAACATCACGTCGAACCTCGCCCAGGCGAAGGAGTTTCTCCGTGCGTTGATCCCGTTGAAAATCCGCTGGGTCAGCCAATCGAGCATCAACGCCGCGCACGACGAGGAGTTCCTCGACCTGCTGCGTCGCAGCGGTTGCCGCGGCGTGCTCATCGGGTTCGAGAGCCTGAATCCTGCGAACCTGCGGAACATGAACAAGTCGTTCAACACGATGCGCGGCGGGTTCGAGAAAGCGTTGGCGAATTTGCGCCGCTTCCACATCCGTGTGTATGGCACGTTCATCTTCGGTTACGACGGCGACACGCCGGAGAGCTTCGGCGAGACGGTGCGCTTCGCCCGCGAGCACGCGCTCTACATCGCGGCCTTCAACCATCTCACGCCCTTTCCCGGCACGCCGCTTTACCGGCGATTGGAGCAGGAGGGGCGATTGCTCTACGACGCGTGGTGGCTGGACGACCGCTACAGCTACAACCGCATTCCCTTTCGGCCGCTCGGCATGGAGCCCGAGACGCTCCGCGAGAACTGCATCGCCGCGCGGCGCGAATTCTACTCGTGGCCGAGCATTCTCCAGCGCGGCTTTGACGCCGTGAACCGCAGCGACTGGTTCATGTGGCGGAATTTCTACCTCATCAACGGGCTGCACCGAAACGACGTCAGCCTGCGCGACCACTACCCGCTGGGCGACGAATCCTGGCGCGGCGAAATGCTGTTGGCGGAATGAAGGCTAACTCCTGCGAGCAAAGATCCGCCCCGGCTAGTGGCACAGGCGCCCCCGCCTGTGACCTAGTGCGGCAGGCGCCCCCGCCTGCCGAATCTTTTGGGTTGGAGAACGGTTCTCCGAGCGGGGGCGTCCGGAGGACTGACACAGGCGAGGGCGCCTGTGCCACTACCCGCTTCGAGCTGGCCACTGCCGCGGACGACGCGGACATCCGCTGGCTGCTGCGCGAGAATCCAATGCCGGGCCGAATCTCGCTTTCGTTGGAGCGCGAGCCCGACTTCTTCGCCGACGCCCATCTGCCGGGAACGGAAAAGCAGACGATCATCGCCCGCGAGAACGGCCGCGTCGTCTGCGTGGGGAGCTGCACGACCCGGCTGCGTTTCGTGAACGGCCAGCCGTGCCGCGTCGGCTACCTCGGCGGCCTGCGGCTGGATGCCTCGGTGGCCGGGCGCTTCGACATCTTGCGGCGGGGCTACCGGTTCTTCCGCGAAGTGGAGGGCGAGCATCCGCCGGAGCTGCGCTTCACCAGCATCGCCGTCGACAACACGCGGGCCCTGAAATTTCTGGAGCGGCGTCTGCCCGGAATGCCGCTCTACGAACCGCTCTGCGATTTCGTCACGCTGCTGCTGCCGGTGCCACGTCCGGAACGCCGGTCTCCGCCCCGGCGAGTTGGTGTCGCTCCGAAACATCAGGCCGGGCCGAAGACCGGCGCTCCGAAACCAGGCCAGCTACTCCTAAGCGCTGATTCGACGGAGGCGCAGCTCGCGCCACTCTGGTCGGACGAAGAGCTGGCGGCATTGGAGCCGCTGGGATTGTCGGCAGGCGACTTTGTTTTCTTGGGTGATGACTCGCAGCCGCAAGCCAGCGCCGCGCTCTGGGATCAACGCAGTTTCAAGCAAACGGTCCTCCGAGGCTGCTCGCCTTGGCTGAAGTTCGTCCGACCCTTCTTAAACCGCGTCGCTCCGTGGATGGGCGAAGCGCGTCTGCCCGCCATGGGCGAGGTGTTGAACCACGCCTTTGTCTCGCATCTCTCCGTTCCGCCGAACCAGCCCGCCCTGCTGTGCGAACTGCTGGAACGCTTGATGGCGCAGGCGGCAAGGCGGGGCATCGAGCTGCTCACCATCGGTTTTTCAACCGACGATCCTCGACTCGCCACGGTCCGCCGACGGTTCCGTGGTCGCGAGTATCACAGCCGGCTGTATTCGGTGCGTTGGCCGGACGAACCCAGGCTGGAGTTGGAACGGGGAGTCTGTTGCCCGGAGGTGGCGTTGTTATGACCACGACCACTTTGCCTCGCTCCGAACTGAGCCCTGCCCAAAGCGACGCCATGTTCGCGCTGCTCGGCTGCCACTTCGACGGCGTCTGTCGCGACCAGTTCGATCGGGACTTGGCCGAGAAGAACCGCGTCATCCTGCTGACCCGTGGAGAAACGCTCGTCGGTTTCTCCACTCTGCTGGCCTACGAGACCCGGTTCGAAGGCGCACCGGTCAGCGTGCTGTATTCCGGCGACACGATCGTCGCGCCCGAGGCCTGGGGCACGACCGCGCTGCCCCGCGCGTGGATCGGGGCGGTCAACGCGCTGCGCGACGAGTTTCCGCGCGGACGCTACTATTGGCTGCTGCTCACTTCGGGCTTCCGCACCTACCGTTTCCTGCCGGTTTTTTGGCGGGAGTTTTTCCCGAGCTTCGACCGGCCCTTTCCGTCCGAGCTGATGCGGTTGCGAAAGCAGCTCGCGGTCGAACGCTTCGGCGACCAGTTCGATCCGACCACGGGCATCGTCCGTTTCCATCGGCCCCAACGGCTCCGCAACGGGCTGGCAGAGGTCGCCGATACCCGCGTGGTCGATCCGCACATCGCCTTCTTCCTGGAGCGAAATCTTCGCCACGCGGCTGGCGATGAACTGGTCTGCCTGACGGAGCTGTCTCCCGAAAACCTCACCGCCGCCGGCCGTCGCATGGTCGCGCCTCCCCGTCGTGAACTGGCCCGCGACCTTCGCCAATAGCCTCTGGTTCGGTTCGAACCTGTCCGCGTGGCGACGTTATCGCCGGGCCTTGGCGGAATCGGGCGCGACCCAGCGGGAACTGTTGTCGCAAGTGCTTAGAACGAATGCCGACACCGCCTTCGGCCGTGCCCACGGTTTCGGTTCCATCCACAACTACGAGGACTTCGTCGCGCGGGTTCCGTTGATGGACTACGCTGCGCACGCGCCGTGGATCGAACGCATCCAACGCGGCGAATCCCGTGTGCTGACTCACGACCGCGTCACGCACTTGGTTCCCACCAGCGGAACGTCGGGAGGAAGAAAGGTGATCCCCTTCACCGCCTCGTTGAAGAGGGCCTTCAACGAGGCGCTGGGTCCGTGGCTGATGGACCTGGCGCGGCAACGGCCAGGCGTGCTGGGAGGTCCGGCCTACTGGTCGGTCACGCCTGCCGTGGGTCGGGCATCCCTGCCCGAAAATGACGCCGGACTGCAGGGCGCGACCGTCCCCGTCGGCTTTGAGGACGACACCGCCTATCTCGGGCCGGTGGCGCGACGATTGGCGAACGCGGTCATGGCGGTGCCCAGCTCCGTGCAGCACGCGGCTTCATTGGAAGAATTCCGCTACCGCACGTTGCTCCATCTAGTGCGCGAGCGGGATCTCCGGCTGATCTCGGTCTGGCATCCGTCGTTTCTCACGCTGCTGCTGGAGGCGTTGCCGGGATTTTGGGACGAGCTGCTGAAGGACGTCGCGCAGGGAAGGTCGGCAGGCGGGGGCTCCTGCCGCACGGACACAGGCGGGGGCGCCTGTGCCACTGGCTTCGTTGGCGCAAAGCCCAGTCGGGCGAGGGAACTGCTGCGCGCCGATCCGCTCTGGCCCGGCACGATCTGGCCGGAACTGCGCATGATCAGTTGCTGGGCCGAGGGCCACGCGGCTTTGGGCGCGGAGGATTTGCGCCGCCGGTTTTCCGGAGTCCTCGTTCAACCCAAGGGTCTGCTGGCCACAGAAGCCTTCGTCACGCTGCCGTTCGCCGGACTCCATCCGCTGGCGATCACGTCCCATTTCTTCGAGTTCATCGATGACACGGGCGCGGTGCGTCTCGCCGACGAACTCCGCGACGGCGCGGAATATGACGTGGTGGTGACGAATGGCGGCGGCCTGTGGCGTTATCGGTTGGGCGACCGCGTGCGGGTGGATGGTCGTTTGGCCTCCACGCCGTCGCTGCGTTTCCTCGGGCGCAGCGGGGGCGGCTCGGACCTGCGCGGAGAAAAGCTGACGGAGGAATTCGTCGCCGCATGTTTGCGCGAACTCTTCACAGATCCGACTTCCATCCGCTTTTCCCTGCTCGCGCCGGAGGAGGAATCGGACGGCTGCCGCTACGTGCTCTTTGTCGAAGGCGACGCTCATCCGCACTGGCCGGAGCAATTGGACGCGTTGCTCCGGCGCAATCCCCACTACGCCGTCTGCCGGGATCTCGGCCAATTGCTTCCGCCCGAACTGTGCGTGATCCCGCGGGACGGCTTCACCGCCTACGCCACGCGCCTGGCCGCGAACGGCGCGCGCTTGGGCGACATCAAGCCGGCGGCCTTGAGCGCATTGACGGGATGGAGCCGGGTCTTCGCGGAGGTTTGATCCGGAGCATGAGGACAGCTAGCCAAAGTCCCCTCATCCGACCATCGGCTGCCCGCTCCCTATCCGATTGAGAGACGATGTCATGAGGAGCGGCGGAGCAGCAGTGGCTCGTGGCCCACAGTGTGAGCCGGGGAGCGCTGGGGAAGCGGAGCAAGAACCCCGGGCGGGGGCGACGAGCGCCGGTTGGGAACCCGGGTCCATGGAAAAAGCGGATCTTGGTTGATGTGGCCACGACGACAGGAAGCCGCAGATTGTCTGGATCGAGGTCACTTACAGCGTCCAAGGTCTGTGTCCAATGCGAGAAGAAATCGGCTTCGAGATTCATCCCGATTTGATCACAGCGAAGCGCGTGGATTCGCTGCGGCAGGAAGCCCAGCGCCTCACGGCAGGACCCAGCGCTGGGCAACGCGGCGTGCTGCGAGAGAGTTCGGTCTTCCGTGAATTGGCCCTGTCCGTCGCCTTCCGCTCCTTGGCCGAGACCGCGTTGCC
>CAMLMI010000288.1 GCA_946480965.1 uncultured Verrucomicrobiales bacterium
CTGCTCCAGCAGGCGACCTTCGGTCCGACTTCCTCGGAACTGGACCGCGTGCAAACGCAGGGCCTCTTGGCTTGGATCAACGACCAGATCACGAACCAGCCCGCCACGCTCCACCGCCGCTACATCGAGCAGATCTACGCCGACTTCAACGGGCCGCGGACGGACCTGACCTACTCGTTCAACGACGACAACGACTTCATCAACGGCAACAACGCCACCACGCCCTTCGCCCGCGCGGCCATCGGCGGCCCCGACCAGTTGCGTCAGCGCGTGGCCTTCGCGCTCAGCCAGATCCTCGTCACCTCCCGTCGCGACGCGAACCTGGAGAACCGTCCGCTCGGCATGGCGGACTACTACGACATCTTCGTCCGGCACGCCTTCGGCAACTACGCCGACATCCTGCGCGAGGCGACCTTCCATCCCGTGATGGGCCGCTACCTCAGCAGCGTGGGCAACCAGAAGGCGCGGCCGGAAGTGAGCCAGTTCCCCGACGAGAACTACGCCCGCGAAGTCCAGCAGCTCTTCACCATCGGCCTCTGGGAACTCACCCCCGGCGGCACGCGCCGGATCGACGACCAAGGCCAGCCGATCCCGACCTACGGCAACCAGGAGATCACCGAGTTCGCCCGCGTCTTCACCGGCTTCTGGTTCGGCGGCCAGGACTGGGGCGACGGCGGCTGGAACGATGCGGACTACACCGTGCCCATGCAGCTATGGGCGGAGAAACACGACTTCGGCGAGAAGCGCCTGCTGCGCGGCTTCGTCATCCCCGCCCGGACCCCATCGGTCGCCAACGCCGTGCGCGACGTGGACGACGCGCTCCGCAGCCTCTTCGAGCATCCGAACACCGGACCGTTCATCGGCCAGCAGTTGATCCAGTTCCTCGTGACCAGCAATCCCACGAGCAACTACGTCGCCCGTGTCGCCGCCGTCTTCGACAATGACGGTTCAGGGAAACGCGGCAACCTCGCGGCCGTGGTGAAGGCGATCCTGCTCGATCCCGAAGCCCGCGATCCGCAGGGCTTCCTCGGGCTGGCGCAGTTCGGCCGGTTGAAGGAACCCGTGCAGCGCACGATGGCGATCAACCGCGTGGGCCGGCTCGACCGCTACACGAACCTCGTCTGGTGGACGTGGGGCGAGTTCAACGACGCCGCGTTCCAGGAACCGACCTACGCGCCGACGGTCTTCAATTTCTTCCGCCCGACCTACCAGCCGCCCGGGCCATTGACCTCGCTGGGCCTGGTCGGACCGGCGTTCCAGATCGTGGACAGCTATTCCAGCATCTCGTTCCCGAACCTGCTCTGGGACGTGGTGGAGGACGGTCTCCGACGCTACGAGGACTACCACTTCCCGCCCGACTACTCGGCGTTGATGGCGCTCGCGGGCGACACCGCCGCGCTGGTGGACGAGGTGAATCTCCTCTTCTGCGGCGGTTCGATGTCCGCCGGCACGCGCGACGCGATCCTGACCGCGGTCGGCCAGCTCCCCGCCTACGACACGACGATGCGCGTCCGCCTCGCCGTGTATCTCGCCGCCACCTGCCCCGAGGGCGCCGTGCAACGTTGAACCCCTTCTCTTCCCCCAAGCCATGAAACCCGTTTCCCGTCGCGGCTTCCTCAAACAGCTCAACTGCGCCGCCCTCGGCTCGTCCGCCGTGCTGAACACGCTGTTGAACCTGAACCTGGCCAACCGCCTCTCCGCGCAGTCGATGCCCGGCACCGACAGCAAGGCGCTGGTCTGCCTCTACCTCGGCGGCGGCTGCGATTCCTTCAACGTGCTCGTGCCGTGGGAAAGCTCCCGCTACGACAACTACGCCCTGGCGCGCGGCGCGACCGGCTCCGAGGGTGGCCTCGCGCTGGATCGCAATTCCCTGCTGCGGCTCGCCGCTCCGGCGGACAACTTCGCCCTGCATCCTTCCTGCGTGAACCTCCACCAGATGGCCACCGGCACGGGGAACTTCGCCGGCAAGAAGCGCCTCGGTCTCGTGGCCAACATCGGCACGCTCATCCAGCCCGTGACCAAGGCCCAATACGTCGCGTGGGATCGCGGCAACGACCGCGCCATCCCCATGCCCAAGGCGCTCTTCTCCCACAGCGACCAGACGGAGCAGTGGCAGACGGCCATTCCGCAGGGCAAGACGCAGCTCACCGGCTGGGCCGGCCGCGCCTCGGACATCCTGCACAGCGCCTACAATTCCGGCGCGACCTCGATGGGAATTTCCTTCAGCGGAAACAACATCTTCCAAGTCGGCGACACCACGCAGCAGTTCGTCGTCACTTCCTCCGGCGCGCTGGCCTTCTCCGGCACCACCGGAGGTGCCACCGGCAATCCGCTACGGCTGAAGAACGAGGCCCTGCGCGGCACGCTCGACCAGCACTACACGAACCTGCTCACGGAAAGCTTCTCGCGGATCACGAAGCACGCCGACGACGCGCAGCTCCTCTTCCAGTCGCAGTTCAACGCCGCGACGCTCGAATCCTCGGTGGACTCGCTTTTCCCCAGCTCCTCGCTCGGCCGCACGCTCAAGTCCGTGCTCAAGACCATCCTCATCCGCAACGCGCTCGGGCTGCGGCGCCAGACCTTCTTCGTGGAATACGGCGGTTGGGACCACCACGGCGAACTGCTCGAAAGCCAGGAGACGATGCTCGCCACCCTCGACGCGGCCATCGGCGGCTTCCAACGCGCGCTCGAAACGCTCGGCCTGACCAACGACGTCCTCACCTTCACCGCCTCCGACTTCGGCCGCACGCTCCGCTCCAACGGCAGCGGCACCGACCACGCCTGGGGCGGCCACGCGATGGCGTTCGGCGGCCCGGTCAACGGCGGCCAGATCGTCGGCAGCTACCCCGACCTCACGCTCGACGGTCCCGACGACATCGGTCGCGGCGGCCGCATCCTGCCCACGACCTCGGTGGACGTCTTCTTCGCCGAGATGCTGCGCTGGTTCGGCGTCCCGGCGGGCCAGATGGAATATGTGCTGCCGAACATCCGGAACTTCTGGAACCCGACCTCGCCGACCGGACCGCTCGGATTGATTGCTTGAGGAAATGACGAAGGGGCAAAGGGAAAAGGCCGAATGAAGCGCGAAGCCTTAGGGGAAGAACGAAGCGTCCGGAGCGCAGACGGTCACGTCCGCGAGGCCACGCCCACTGGCAATGGAGCCAGATCCAGGACGGCCATCCATCCGCCCCGAACGGCGAGCCCCCTCCGGGTTCAGACTGAACTCGCGGACGTGACCGTCCGTGCTCCTTTTTGTGGCGTGCTTCCTACCAAGGAAAAGCTTCAAACATGCCCGCGTTCGCTCCCGGCTGCGGAGCAGCGGCAGATCGTAGCCCACAGCGTGAGCTGTGGGTGGACGGTCCGATCCGAAGAAGCTCCGCAGGAGCGACAGAAACGCCTTCCTCGGACTTCGTCCTTCCTTCGGCCCTTGGCTTTCGCGACTCGTCATTCCGCATGAACCCGCCATCCACTCGCTCCAGCACCCTTGTCCTCAGCCTCGCGCTGCTGGGCGTGGCGTTGCTCATGTGGCTGTGGATTCGGCCAAGATCCGATGCGGATGTCGCAAGGGAAACCGAGACGACATCGGCTGTCCCCGCATCATCGACTCCAATAGCAACCGCCTCGGTGACGCCCTCCCCGGCTGGTGATCGGACCGAAGGCACCGCTCCGCCATTGCCCGGAGAATCCATCCTGCGCGGCTACGCCAGCCCGGGCTCCGCTCCGGAGAACGACCTCACGCTGATGTCCCGGCTCATGGACAATTTCACCCTCCTCGTGAAGGACGCGGCGGATCGCCCGCTCAGCGCCAACGAGGATTGGGCCGCCGCCTTTCGCGGCGTGAACCCGGCCCACGAACGGTTCCTTCCGGATCAGCACGTCGCGCTGAATCCGCAGGGCCAGCTCGTGGATCGCTGGAACACGCCGCTTTTCTTCCACCCCCTCGGCAATCGCCGCCACGAGATCCGCTCCGCCGGCCCCGACCGCAAGCTCTGGACCGCCGACGACCTCCACCGCAACGCCGACGGCACCTTCCGCAAAGGCACCAATCTGGTGGGCGGCGAGCTGCTCGACATCGCCGGCGACCGCGAGCGGCGGTGAGCCTTTACTTCGAGGTTCGGAATACAGCATTCAAAGTTTGGCGTTGCCGCTAAACTTGGAACTCCAACCCCGAACAACCTACCCCCTCCCCCGCCCCTGCCGCCACTTGTCCAAGCCCACGGCCAGCACGATGACCGCGCCGATGATGATCTCCTGGGTGAAGGTCTGCCAGCCGAGCTGGTTCGTGCCGTTGCGCAACAGCGCCATGATGAGCGCGCCGATCATCGAGCCCAGCACGCTGCCCGCGCCGCCGTTCAGGCTGGCTCCGCCGATGACCACGGCGGCGATGATGTCGAGCTCCAGCCCGATGGCCACGGTGGGATCGCCCTGGGTGAGGCGCGACATCTGGAGGAGCCCCGCGAGGCCGAAGAGCAGCCCGGCGATGCCGTAGGTGCCCAGCTTCACCCAGCCCACCCGCACGCCGCTGTAGCGGGCGGCCAGCTCGTTCGCTCCGACCGCGAAGACATGTCGGCCGAAGATGGTCCGCCGGAGAATCAGCGCCATGACCACGGCCAGCCCGACCACGATCCACACGCCCCAGGGCAGCGGCCAGAATTCCGCCGGCTTCGCCCGTGCCATCAAGCCCGCCACGGGCGAATCCACCGGCGCATTGACCGTCTGGTTGTCGCCCAGCCATTTCGCCGCGCCGCGCACGATGCCCATCATCCCGAGCGTGACGATGAACGGCATCATGCGGAACCCGGCCACGATCCCGCCGTTGACCAAACCGATGGCCCCGCCAGCCGCGACCAGCGCCAGCATCGTGGCGATGGGCGACCAACCCGCCACCAGCAGCTTGGCCCCGAGCACGCCGGTGAACGCCACGACCGAACCCACGCTCAGATCGATGCCGCCGCCCACGATGATCAGCGTCATGCCCAGCGCGCCAACGGCAACGATGACCGTCTGGGTGAGGATGTTTTTGAAGTTGCCCCCGGTGAAGATGAACTCGCGTTCCTCGGTCAGCGCAAACAGCCCGCAAACCAGCAGCAGGCCGAGGAACGGGCCACCGGCCTGGAGGTAACGGGAGAAGCGGGACATGCGTGGATCGAAAGTCGGGGGGAATGGTCAGTGGCCAGTATTCAGTTTTCAGTGAAGTAGCTCAGTGAAGCGGCCAGCACTGACTACTGGTTACTGGACACTGAAAACTTCATCCCTCCGCTCACTCCTTCAGATACTTCGCGATCGGCGGGGCGAGCAGCGCGGCCACGGCGGGATCGGCCATGTTCTCCTTCGTCACGAGCGACACGCCGGTGTCGATGCGCTTCTCCACCTTCCGCCCTTCCAGATGGTCCACCACCGTCATGACGCCCAGATAGCCCATCTTCAGCGGGTCCTGGACGATCAGCCCCTGCACGTCGCCGTTCTTCAGATCGAGCACCGACTGGGTGCCGGAGTCGAAGCCCACCAGCTTCACCTTGCCGCCCGCGCGGCCGATGTCGCGCAGGGCCTTGGTCATGCCGATGGTCGAGGTTTCGTTGGGGCAGAAGATGCCGTCCACCTCCTTGCCGAAACGGTTCAGCAGGTTCTGCGACGCCTGGTAGCCGGTTTCGCGCGTCGGTCCCGAATGCTGGTCGGAGGAGATGAGCTTGAGGTCGGGAAACTTCTTCAACGCGTCGAGGAACCCGGCCTCGCGCGCTTCGGTGCTGGCGCTGCCGACCTGGAAGCGGAGCAGGATCACCTTGCCCTTTCCGCCCAGCATCTTGCCGAGATATTCGCCCGCCATCTGCCCGCCCTTGAAGTTGTCCGTGGCCACGAAGCTCAACTGCTGGTCGGACTCCAGGTCGGAATCGATCACCACCACGGGCACACCCGACTGGACCGCGCTCTTCACCGGGGCGACGAGCGCGCGCGAATCGAGCGGTGCGAGCACCATGCCGCTGACCTTGCGGGCGGTGAAGTTCTCCACCACCTGGATCTGCTGGTCGCGGTCGTCCTCGCGCAGCGGGCCCTTCCAGAAGAGCCGGACCTTCGTGCCCTTGGCCGCGAGCTCCTGCTCGGCCTTGACCGCGCCGGCGTGGATCGACTTCCAGAACTCGTGCGTCGTGCCCTTGGGGATGACGGCGATGGTGTAGGATTTTTCCGCCGCAAAGCCGGAAACGGCGGACAGGAGCAGGGCACAGCCCAGCGCCAGGGCGCGAATCGGGGAATTCATGCGCGGAGACTAGGCAGCGACCACGCGGCGCGGCAAGCGGCGCGTTGGTGCCCGAAAGCGGGGAAG
>CAMLMI010000289.1 GCA_946480965.1 uncultured Verrucomicrobiales bacterium
CCGTGTTCTTCGGCCGTGCCCCACTTGTTGCGGAAGGAGCGCGCGGTGGGGCAGATGCTCCAGGTGCCGAGATGGATCTGGAGGCCTTGGTCGGCAGCTTTCTTGCGCAGACCGGTCAGGTAGGCGGTCTCGAAGTTCTCGAAAGCGTCGAGGTCGGTGATGAAGAGGGAGTCGGTCTTGAGCTGGACGGCGTAGTCGATGAGGGCGTCGGCCTTCCACTTCATGGCGCGGACGGCGAAGTTGTCCAAGCCGAGCTTGATGCCGCGGCGGCGGACGGGTTCGGCGGCGGAGCCAAGGGTCGGGGCGAGCGCGGCAGAGGCGGCTCCGACGGCGGCCAGTTTGAGGAAGGAACGGCGGTCGAGTCCGGGAGCGGGTGAAGTGGTCATGGTGTGGCGGTTAGTTGGTTGGAGCCGACGCCGATGGGCAAGCGGGAATTCAGGGTGGAAATCGCGGGGAGAGGTTTGGGCGTGACCGGGCTGGCGGCAACCGGGAGTTTGGTCCGGATGTCGGCCGTCATCGCCACCGCGCGTCTCGATCTGGTCCCGCTGGATGCGGACCTGCTCGCCGGCTCGCTGGAGGGAAGGCGGGCTGCGGTCGAAGCGGCTCTGGGCGCGCGCCTGCCGGAGATTTGGCCGGACCATGAGGATGTGTTCCGGATGCGCTTGGAGCAGTTGCGGGAAGACGTCCGACAATTGCCGTGGTTGCTGAGGGCATTGGTGCTCCGGGAAACGCGGGAAGTGGTCGGGCACGCGGGCTTCCACACGCCGCCGGGAGCGGAGTATCTGCAGCCGTATTCGCCCGGTGCGGTGGAGTTCGGGTTCACCGTGGTCCCGAAATTCCGTCGGCGCGGCTTGGCGCGGGAAGCGGGCGAAGGTCTGATGCGCTGGGCGGCCTCGGAGCAGGGCGTCCGGGCTTTCGTGCTGTCGATCCGGCCCGACAACGTGCCTTCGCAGGCGCTGGCCCGGAGCTGGGGCTTCACCAAGATCGGCGGGCACGTGGACGAGATCGACGGACCGGAAGACATCCTCGAACTCAAGGCCGTTCCCGGTCGGGAACCGTGGCGGCGCGGACGCTGAAGGGCGCGGAATCGGGATGCCGTTTTCAGCGGAACCTCCGTTCTCCCCAGCCCTTGCCGAGGGCGGCGCTTTGCCCAACCTTCCCCCGCGTGCAACGTCTGGGACTCAATCAAGGACGCTACTTCGGCGAAGGCATCGACATCGCTCCGGTGCTGCTGCGGCTCGGCGCCTCGGCCGACAAACATGGCTGGCGGCCCGAGCGGTTCACCTTGCCGGAACTGGCGGGAAATCCCGTCGCCGAACTGCTCGCTTGGAACCGTTCACCGAAACGGCCCCGGAAGCGCGTCTATCTCTCGACCGGCATCCACGGCGACGAGCCGGCCGGCCCGCTCGCTCTGGAGCGGCTCGTGACGGAGAACCTTTGGCCCGACGATCTGGAGCTGGTGATCTGCCCGTGCCTCAACCGGTCGGGCTTTCCCAGGAACACCCGCGAAAACGCCGAGGGCATCGATTTGAACCGTGACTACCGGGAACCGGTCACGGCCGAGGTGCGGAACCATGTGGCCTGGCTGGAGCGGCAGACGCTGTTCGATCTGACGTTGTGCCTGCACGAGGACTGGGAGGCGCACGGCTTCTACCTCTACGAGCTGAACCCGGAGCGGCGTCCGTCCTTGGCGGAACGGATGGTGGCAGCGGTGGCGGAAGTCTGCCCGATCGACGCCTCGGCGGAGATCGACGGCCGACCGACGGCGGCTCCGGGCATCATCCGGCCGGACATCGATCCGGCGAAGCGTCCCGCGTGGGCCGAGGCGTTCTATCTGATCCAGCGCAAGACACGGTGGAGCTACACCCTGGAAGCTCCGTCGGACTGGCCCTTGGCACTGCGGGCGGATGTGCTGGTGCGCGCGGTGCGCGCGGCGCTGGAGGGGATTTGAGAATCCCGGCCCACGGGAATTGTCAGCCGGGAAGGGCGTCCACGCTGATCACCTCGCCGTCTTCGCATTCCGCCACGACCTCGAAGGGGCGGCAGCAGACCTCGCAGTCGGTGATGAACCGTTGCAACGGCTGGTGGACGTCGATCGGCACCGTGCATTCCTGGCCGCAGAACGGGCATTGGATGGATTCCGTTTCGCGCATGTTGACCTCGGCTTTACGGATTGCGCGGGTTGGCCAGTTCTTCAAGGGCGATGTTGCGGAAGGAAACCCGGGCCGGTCCGCCGCTGTGGATCTGGAGGGCGATGCGGCCCCATTGGGGAATGGCGGGGTCGGGCTCCGTGTAGTCGATGCCCGCGACGCCGTTGATCCAGGTCCGCACCCGGCCCTGCTCGGCGCGGATCACGTAGGTGTTCCAGTCGTCGCGGCGCAACGCGGGGCCGATGAGCTTCATGTCGGCCTTGGCGAGGGTGCGGTTCCGCCGGGATTCGTCGTAGAGAGAGCCCCACCAGTCCGGATCGCCCAGATCGGCCTGGTAGCCGATCATCTCGTGATCACCGGGAATCCGCTGGCTGTGGAACTGGACTCCGGAATTGACCATGTCCTGACCGGGGACGCCCTCCAGCTTGAACTCCAGACGGAGGACGAAGTTGGTGTAGTTGCGCTTCGTGGCCAGAAACTCGTTCCTCGGCACCTTGGCGATGAGCGAACCGCCGACGAAGGCTCCGTCCACGATCCGCCAGGTCTTGACGGTGTCCCCCTCCCAACCGGCGAAGGTCTTGCCGTCGGCCAAGGAGACCGGGCGCGAAATCGGCGAGGAACAACCGACGAGGCACAGGCAGCCCACGGCCGGAACGAGCAAAAGCGAACGGATCATGGGCTGCGTCATAGCGCGGTCTGGTCCACGGCTCAACCGGCAAGACTGGTGGCGCAGCAGGGCGAGACGGGCCGGTGATGGTTGCTCCGGGCCACCGATCCGGGGACGGATGTGCCAAAAGCAGCCAACGAAATGCTTTACACCCCATCCCCCGATCCCTAGGTTCCTCCGCCTAACTGAAACAGTTTGCTATGGAAACTAAGGCCAAAACGATTGAGGGCTTCCGCTTGCACGAGAAGGACACAGGGTCCGCCGACGTGCAGATCGCTCTGCTCACCGAGCGCATCAACCACCTGACCACGCACCTCCAGAACAACAAGAAGGACCACAGCTCCCGCCGCGGCCTTCTGATCATGGTCGGCCAGCGCCGCCGTTTGCTGGACTACATCCACGCCCACGACGTGTCGCGCTACCAGGCGCTGACCAAGAAGCTCGGTCTCCGCAAATAGCTGTTCCGCAGTTGTCTCGCTCCGGATGAGTCTCCATCCGGAGCGATTTCCGTTTTTGTTCCTGCGGAGCCGGCTGGCGCGGTCGGGTTCGCGGGCCTTTTAAGGCGCGCCACTCTGAATACCAATGCCTCTTCCGGCTTTCTGGGTAATTTCAACCAGCCCGCCCGCCCCGGGTCTGGGCGGGTTGGTTGAAGTTCCTCGGAGTCGGGAGGGGCTGTCCTCCCACAATGAATGCAGCAACCACCGCTCTCGCCCACGTCGGCGGAGCCACGATTGAGATTTCCACCGGCAAATACGCCAAACAGGCCGACGGTGCCGTCACCGTCCGCTTGGGCGACACGATGATCGTCGTCGCCGCCGTCGCCGCCGTGAAGGCCAAGCCCGGCCAGGACTTCTTCCCGCTCACGGTCGATTACCGCGAAAAAGCCGCCGCCGCCGGACGTTTCCCCGGTGGATACTTCAAGCGCGAAGGCCGCCCCACGGAGAAGGAAATCCTCACCTGCCGTCTGACCGACCGTCCCATCCGTCCGCTCTTCCCCAAGGGCTGGTTCAATGAGGTCCAGGTGCAGACCGTGCTTCTCAGCGCAGACGGCGAGAACGATCCCGACATCCTCAGCATCATCGGAGCCTCCGCCGCGTTGCACGTCTCCGACATCCCTTGGGCCGGTCCCCTTGGTGCCGCCCGCATCGGCCGCGTGAACGGCGAGTTCGTCGCCAATCCGACTCATGCCCAGCAGAAGGAGAGCGATCTCGATCTGATCTACGTCGGTTCCGAAACGGAACTGGTGATGTTTGAAGGTGCGGCCAACGAAATCAGCGAGGCCGACTTCGCCGCTGCCCTCAAGTTCGGCCAGGAAGCCGTCCAGCCGATCATTGCCGCCCAGAAGGAACTCCGCGCCAAGGCCGGCAAGCCCAAGCGCGAGATCACCGTCAACATCGTCCCCGAGGAAGTCCTCGAAGCGGCCAAGTCCTTGGCCGGCACCCGCATCCTCACCGCCCTCCTCACCCCCGGAAAGCTCGCCCGCGAAGCCGCCGTCAAGGCGATCTTCGACGAGGTCGGAGTCAAGCTGGTGGAGAAGTTCGGCGCGGACAAGGTCACGGAGTTCGTCCTCAAGGACGCCGCCTACTACATCCAGAAGGAAGCCGTGCGCGGCCTCGTGCTCGAACAGGGCAAGCGCTTGGACGGCCGTTCGTTCGACCAGGTCCGGCCCATCTCCGGCGAAGTCGGCATCCTGCCGCGCGCCCACGGCTCCGCCACCTTCGCCCGTGGCGAGACCCAGGCCATGACCTTGGCCACGCTCGGCACTTCCGACGACATCCAGGAGTTCGACTCATACACCGGCGGCGAGAACCAGAAGAAGTTCCTGCTCCACTACAACTTCCCGAACTTCTCCGTGGGTGAAACCGGCCGCATCACCGGACCCGGCCGTCGCGAGATCGGCCACGGTGCGCTCGCCGAGCGCTCCGTCCGTCCGATGCTCCCGCTCGAGACCTATCCCTACGCCGTCCGCGTCGTCTCCGAGATCATGGAATCGAACGGTTCCACCTCGATGGCCTCGGTCTGCGGCGCCTCGCTCGCGTTGATGGACGCCGGTGTGCCCCTGAAGCGCGCCGTGGCCGGCATCAGCGTCGGTCTCTGCACCGCCTTCGACAACGACGGCAAGCCGAACCGCTACCAGCTCATGACCGACATCATCGGCTGGGAAGACGCCTTCTGCGACATGGACTGCAAGATCGCCGGAACGTCCCACGGCATCACCGGCTTCCAGCTCGATCTCAAGCTCAAGGGCATCCCCATCTCCCTGATGGAACAGGCCCTCGCCAAGGCCCACACCGCGCGCCTCGCCATCCTCGACGAGATGGCCAAGGTCATCGCCGCCCCGCGCACCGAGATGAGCCCCTACGCTCCTCGCATCGTGCAGCTCAAGATCAACCCCGAGAAGATCGGCGCCCTGATCGGACCCGGCGGCAAGAACATCAAGCGCCTGGTCGAAGAGTCCGGCTGCGAGATCAACATCGAGGACGACGGCACGGTCAACATCTACTCCGTCTCTGCGGAAGGCATGCAGATCGCCCGTAACGCCATCGAAGGCATGACCGCCGAGGCCGAGATCGGCCGCATCTACCGCGGCCGCGTCGTCACCATCAAGGAATTCGGCTGCTTCGTGGAATTCCTCCCCGGCAAGGACGGCTTGGTCCACATCAGCGAACTCGCCAACTTCCGCGTCAAGAACACGGAAGACATCGTCAAGATGGGCGACGAGATCTGGGTCAAGTGCCTGGGTGTCGATGAAAAGGGCCGCGTGCGCCTCAGCCGCCGCGCCGCGATGGAAGACAAGGAAAAGGAACTGGCCGCCCAGACCGGTGCCGCTCCCGCGCCGGAACCGGCCCCCGAAGCCTGATCCGTTCCGAACATTCTGAACCCGCAGCGGCCCCGGACTCCCGGGGCCGCTTTTTTTGTCGCGCCACCGACAGACCGCTTGCTTCCGGAAAACGAATCCGGAAGCTCTCGCCGCGTGGGGACATTCACCAATCGATTCCGGGTCGGACTTTGCAGCGTGGCCGTCCTCTTTGCGGCGTCGCGCGCGGCTGCCGATGAATCCCCTTTGTCTCCGGTGCTCACCAAGGTCGCCTCAACCACGTTGAGCGGCTATGTGGATGTGACGGCTGGATGGTCCTTTGACGGCCCCGCCAACATGCCGGGAAGATCCGTGTCGGTTTGGCACCACGATTTCAGCACCACGGACGCCCAGTTTACCGCTCCGGTGAACATCGTCGTGGTGCCGGAACCCTCCGTCGCTTCATTGGCCGTCCTCGGCGGAGCAACGCTCCTGCTGCGCCGCCGCCGTAGAATGGGCCTCCCTGCCCGTTAACCGAAGTCTGGAGGGAACCTTGTCCGGCGTTTTCCCCACGCCGCATCGTCGATTGAAAGCAGCTCCGTTCGACCAGCTGTAGCTTTCGATCACCCTGCGATCCCGTAAAACTTCGCGCAGTTCCCACCAAAGAACTTCGCCTGCGCTTCCGCCGACA
>CAMLMI010000290.1 GCA_946480965.1 uncultured Verrucomicrobiales bacterium
GGTCTCGGGGCCAATATGGAGTGCGGTGGCTTGACACCGCTTTGGAGCGGCCACGAAGGGCGAGCGGGCTGGTCGTGAAGGAGGACGCGCTCCATAGCGGCGTCGAGCCGCCGCACTCCAAGGCGTCAGTCGCCGGTTGTTGGCGTTGGTTCCAATCTGCCCGAACAAGCGCCGCCCATGAACCGCTTTGGGAGCCGAGGTCTTGCGGCCAATATGGAGTGCGGTGGCTGGACACCGCTTTGGAACGGCCGCGAAGGGAGAGCAGGTTTGTTTGGAAGGAGGACGCGCACCAAAGCGGCGTCAAGCCGCCGCACTCCAAGGCGTCAACAATCGCTCCGGCGTCATTGTTCCATGCCGTGCTCATCACCGTTTCATCACAAATTCTTCGAAATTCATCACCGCGCTGACCAGCACGGTCGTGGCGGCGAGTTCTGCGGGCGGCAAAGCGGCGTCGGCGACGGAATCGCCCACTTTCAGCAGCTTGGCGGCGGCTTCGGCATCCTGGGCATAGAGATCGCGTTGCTCCGAGAAAAGCTGCCGCAGGATCGCTGCTTCCCGGACGTCGGGCTTCCGGCCGACCAACGCCAGGAACGCATCGCGTCCACGTGCATCGACATCCGAGGGGTGCGCCTTCAACAACCGTTCGGCCAGCGCCCGCGACGCTTCGACAAACTGCGGATCATTGAGCAGCACCAAGGCTTGGAGCGGCGTGGTCGTGGTCTCGCGTTTGGCGGTGCAGACCTCGCGCGTGACGGCGTCGAAGCTGATCATCGACGGCGGCGGCGCGGTGCGCTTCCAGTAGGTGTAGAGGCTGCGGCGGTAGAGTTTGTCGCCGGTGTCCTGTTGGTAGCTCGCGCCGGTGCCGGTCGCCTCCCACAAGCCGGCGGGCTGGTAGGGCTTCACGCTGGGGCCACCGATTTTGGCGTTCAGCAACCCGCTGGCGGCGAGGGCGGCGTCGCGGATCTCCTCGGCTTGGAGACGGTGTTTGGGTCCGCGAGCCAGCCAACGGTTTTCCGGATCGCGCTCCAGGAGTTCCTTCGAGGCGACGGAGGTTTGCCGGAAGGTCTCCGAGGTGAGGATCAAGCGATGGAGCGCCTTCACGTCCCAGCCGTGGTCCATGAACCAGCCCGCCAGCCAATCGAGCAGCTCGGGCTGAGACGGCGGCGCGCCTTGGACGCCGAAATTCTCCGGCGTTCCGACCAAGCCGGTGCCGAAATGCTGTTTCCAGATGCGGTTCACCGCCACGCGCGCCGTGAGCGGATTGCGGCGATCCACCATCCAGCGCGCCAAGCCGAGACGGTTGCGCGGGAGATCATCCGGGAACGGCATCACGGCCGACGGGGTGTCGCGTTCAACCGGCTGGCCAGGCGAATCGTAGGCGCCGCGATTGAGGATGAAGGCGGGACGCGGCGTCGGCATCTCCTCCATGACCATGATTTCGCGAACGCCGTTGCGAAGGTTGTTCTCGGCGACGCGGACGGAGCGGAGTTCGGCCAAAGCGGCGCGGTAGGGAGCGTGTTCGCGGACGAGGAAGTGGTGGAAGAGATCGGCGTGGTAGGGCGAAGGCTCCCGCCGAGCCGCCTGGGGGAGATCTGCTTTCTTGGCAGCCACGCTGGCGACTCCTTGGCTCGATCCGGCGGCCGTTTTCGCCCTGCTGATCTCTGTCGATCCAACGGGCGGCTCGGCGGGAGCCTTCGCCCTACCGAGCGCCGCCACTTCCGGCGCGGTCAGGCATTGGTCGAAGACTTGGAGGTCGTCGATCAATCCGTCCTTGAACCCGCTGTCGCGGAACCGCGCTCCGAGCATCAGCGAAATCTGGCCCACCGAAGAATCGCCCCATTCGGTGCGATACTGGATGTCCTTGGTCAACTGGTCGCGCACCGTCTCCGCCTCCAGCGGCACCCCGTCGCGATAGATTCGCAACCCGGCGGCGGTGCCGGAGCCGTCATGGGTCACGGTCAACAGAGACCATTCTTCGGTCGGCAAAGCGGTCTTGGCCCGGACGGCCGCGGCGTTGCCCGGCCAGAAATGGCACAGGTTGAAGAACGGTTTCCCCTGCTCCAGCAACACTTCGTAGCCGCGGCGCCCGGCGTCTTCCGCCGCCTGGGAATGATGGACGATGACGGCGCGGTCCTGATGACTGGCGGGCTTGATCCATAGACTCAGGCTGAACGCGTCGGTGCGGCCGAAATGCCCGACGCCCGTGGCCGTCACGGAATTGTCGCCGCTGAATTTGAGCGCTTGGCCGTTCCGGCCGGCGACCTGCTCCGGTCCATCGGCGAGATTGGCCACATTGGTGCCAAGTGCGTTGGGCGTGGTGCCGTTCGTCACAACATCGAAGGTGAAACGGGCGATGGGCGCGGGTGGCGTGATCTCCGGTGAGTTCTTCAGCCACAGGCGGAAGCCGCGTTCTGCCGACGCTTCGACCTTGGTCAACGATTCCTCCGCCTTGATCCGACGCAGCGCCAGCATCGCGCGTTCGTGCGATTGCTCGGGCTGCCACAGCGGCAGGGACGGCGACGGTGTGGCCCGGGTGAAGTGCGAATAGAGCCCCGACTCGTCGATGCTGTTGAAGAAGGCGGAGAGGGCGAAGTAGTCGCGCTGGCTGATGGGATCGTATTTGTGGTCGTGGCAGCGGGCGCATTCCATCGTCAGCCCCAGCACGGCGGTGCCGACGGTGTTGACGCGGTCGGCGACGTATTCCACGCGGAACTCCTCGTCGATGCTGCCACCTTCGTTGGTCTGGCGATGGAGTCGATTGAAGGCGGTGGCCAGGCGCTGCTCGTCCGTGGCGTTCGGCAAGAGATCGCCGGCGATCTGCCAGAGGAGGAACTGGTCGTAGGAGAGGTTCCGGTTGAAGGCGGCGATGACCCAGTCGCGCCACGGCGACATGTCGCGATAGACGTCGGCTTGGTAACCGTAGGTGTCGGCGTAGCGGGCGAGGTCCAGCCAATCGAGTGCCATGCGTTCGCCGTAGGCCGGCGACGCGAGGTAGCGGTCCACCATTCGGGCGTAGGCGTCGGGCGCTGAGTCTTTCAGGAAGGCTTCGATCTCAGCCGGCTTCGGCGGCAGGCCGGTGAGGCCCAACGCCACGCGGCGGATCAAGGTTTCAGGCGTCGCAGGAGGCGAAAAGGAAAGCCCTTGCTTGACCAATCCGGTCCGCACCAGCGCTTCGATGGGATGTGGCGCGCCCGAAGTCTTCCCATCCGGCATCTGGGATCCGGCATCCGGCAGCGCCCCCTTCCCCACCGGAATGAACGCCCAGTGCGGCTGATACTCCGCGCCCTCGGCGATCCAGCGTTTGAGCAGCGCCTTCTCGTCGGCCGAAAGCTTTAGGTTCGACTTGGGCGGCGGCATGACGTCGTCCTCGTCGTCGGAAAAGATCCTGTGGACGAAGTCGCTCTTGTCCGGATTGCCCGGCTGGATCACCGCCCAACCATCGTCCAGCGGCTTGAGCGCGCCGTCACGGGTGTCGAGCCGCAGCTTGCCCTTGCGGGCGGCGGCATCCGGCCCGTGGCAGGCAAAGCAGCGGTCGGAGAGGAGCGGACGGATGTCGCGGTTGAAGTCGATGGCCTCGGGCGCGGCGGCCGCGACGACGCCGCCTCCGCAAAGTGCCGCGAGAATCATTGCCAACGCCATCGCTCGCGGCGGCTTGGGGCGACGCCCAGACGGCTGCGGCAGAAAAGAAGCATGGGGACCGGCAGTGGGCTTCATCGGAGGAAAGGTTGACGCTGTGGAAGCTGCCAGCCTTCACCGCCGCTTTCACGCGCATTTCCCCCACCATTTTCAGCCGGTTTACTGTCCTTCCGCCGTGCGCAGAACCGCACAGGAACGACGGCCGCGGAAAAAGCCGCCCCATCCTTGCCCGGCAGAACGAAGATCCGACACCGGTCCCGCGAAGGCCGATCCGCGAAGCTTGGTCCAGAGAGCTTTGGCGGCACGGCCAGCTCCGGGCTCTTCGTCTTCCCGCCGGGCAAAAGGGGACCGCCGATATTTCGATGCCTGCGGACTGCACTTTTTCCATGCTGGTCTGCATTGGAAACAACTTCCAATTTGCCCCCCAGTTCCTAGATTCGCGCCTCAATTTTTGTGCCCAATCACTGAACCGAAACATTATGGCCGCTGATACCTCCGTCGTCGCGAAAGTCGAACTCCCGCCGCTCGTCCCGCAGAAGCTCAAGTCCAAGCTCGCTCCCACGCCGGGCAAACCGAAATACGCCACCACGGTCAAGAACGCCGCCGGCGCCGATGTCACCCTCGGCTGCCCCAAGGCCACCCGCGCGCTCGTCGCGTTGATGGACGTCCACGCGGTGGTCGGCGGCGCGGCCTGCCATTGGGGCGGTCCCGCGGCCTTCGCCGAGGTGAACTCCGCGATCCACGGCCTGATGTTCGGCGTCTCCGGCCGCCAGTGGCACGAAGCCTACAACTACGTGAACGACGCGGGCCACGCCGAGAACGGCATCTACGCCCTGCGCGCCAACTACGGCTTCGACGGCACCACGTTCGATTCCCTCAAGGGTTTCCGCTCCATCGCCAGCAAGCTGACGGGCCACGGTGAATCGCACCTGAACCCCGAGGGCGTCCTGCTCTCCAACGGCCCGCTCGGCTCCGCCCTGCCCCAGGCCCAGGGCCTGGCCATCGGCGACAAGCTCGCGGGCAACGACCGCGTGACCATCGCCGTGGTCTCCGACGGCGCCTCGATGGAAGGCGAAGCCAAGGAAGCCTTCGCCGCCATTCCCGGCCTCGCCTCCAAGGGCCGCGTCAATCCGTTCGTGATGATCGTGTCCGACAACGACACCAAGCTCTCCGGCCGCATCACGAAGGATTCCTTCTCCATGCAGCCCACCTTCGAGGCGCTCGACGACCTCGGCTGGGATGTCCGCAAGGTGGCCAACGGCCATGATCTCCAGGCCGTCTTCCTCGCCGTGGAAAAGGCAGTGGCCGACGCCAAGGCGAATCCCGCCAAACCGGTCGCCATCTGGCTCAAGACCATCAAGGGCTACGGCGTGAAGGCCACCGAAGAGAACGCCGCCGGCGGCCACGGCTTCCCGCTGGCGAACGGCGAGAAGATCATTCCCTTCGTGGACGAGATCTTCGGCGGCCAGACCCCGGACGAGTTCAAGACCTGGGCCGCGTCGCTCCGCGCCGACTGGGAAAAATCCGAAGCCGCCAAGAAGGCCAAGGCCGAAGCCGCCGCCGCCAACCCCGCTCCCGCCGCCCCGGCGGTGAAGAAGGACAAGGTGCAGGCCGGTCTCTCCGCCGGCGCGATCAAGGCCGCGATGGAAGGCTACCCGGTCTATTCCGTGAGCTCCGACGTGCAGGGTTCCACCGGCATCAGCACCTTTCAGAAGGCCACCGGCAACTTCATCGAGGTCGGCATCGCCGAGTCCAACATGGTCTCGACCGCCGCCGGTCTCTCCAAGGTGGGCTTCATCCCCATCGTGGACACCTTCGGCCAGTTCGGCGTGACCAAGGGCAACCTGCCCCTGACCATGGCCGCGCTCTCCCAGGCGCCCGTGATCGCGATGTTCTCGCACGTCGGGTTCCAGGACGCGGCCGACGGTGCCAGCCACCAGGCCACGACCTACTTCGCCGCCGTCAGCGCCATTCCCCACACCGTGGTCATAGCCCCGAGCTGCGCCGACGAAGCCGAGGCCTTCATGTATCAGGCGATCAAACGCATCGGCGACGAGCGCAAGGCCGGCCATGACGGCGAGTCCGTGATCTTCTTCGTGGGCCGCGAAAACTACCCGGTGAAGTGGGTCGAAGGCTCCACCTATCCCTGGGGCAAGGCGCAGGTCATCCAGGAAGGCACCGACGTGGTGCTCGTGGGTTCCGGCGTGCTCTTCAACAAGGCGCTCGAAGCCGCGAAGATCCTCGCCTCGAAGGGCAAGTCCGCCACGGTGATCAACAACCCGTTCATCAACCTTGTGGACATCGAAACCATCGGCGCGGCGGTCAAGAAGGCCGGCGGCCGTTTGGTCACCATCGAGGACCACCAGCTCATCTGCGGCATGGGCGCCCAGGTCAGCCACGCCCTCAGCAACGCCGGCATCGCGCACCGCGTGAAGAGCCTCGGCATCAAGAACGAGTTCGGCCAGAGCGCCTACCTCGCCGAGGAGCTCTACGTGAAGCACGGCTTGACCGGCCCCAAGATGGCCGAAGCCGCGCTGGAACTGATCGGCTAAGCCGCTTCTCTGTAAACCAAAAGCCCCGCCGGAGCGATCCAGCGGGGCTTTCTGCATTCTGCCTAACCGGCACCGGTTCTTCGTCCGCGAATAGGGCGCTTC
>CAMLMI010000291.1 GCA_946480965.1 uncultured Verrucomicrobiales bacterium
CTCGAACTGGAGGAGCCGGACCGGCGCGCCTTGCTCCTGCGCTTCCTCCAGGGCCAGCCGTTCAAGGCCGTCGCAGGAGCCTTCGGCATCAGCGAAGACGCCGCCCGGATGCGCGTAACGCGGGCCTTGGACCGATTGCGGGAAACGCTGGAACGCAAGGGCGTCTCCACCACGGCCGACGCGCTGGGGCACTCGCTGGCCAGCCAAGCCGCCATCGCCGCGCCGGTGGCCTTGGTCGGAGCCGTGACCGCGTCGGCGCTATCTGCCGGATCGGCCAAAGCGGCGGCCGTCGTGGCGGCGGGCTGGACCTTGAAGAAACTGGCGCTCGCTGGAGCCGCCTCGGCTGCGGCCGTCGGTGGACTGCTGCTCATCCAGCACCAGCAAAGCACCATCCGGACTCTCCGCGACGAAGCCATCACACTGCGTCCCTTGGCTGAGCAAGTGCGCCAATTGGAGGATCGAAACAGACATCTGGCCGGCCTGCTGCCCCATGCCGATGAAGTCGCCAACGCCCGCAAACTCCTGGAGCAAGTCTCCGCCTTGCAGGCCAAGCTCGCCGCCTCCGAAGCCGCCCTGAGCAATGCCATGGCCGACGCAGCGGCGGCGCGGGCGGCGACCAATGGGATGGATGCAGTAGCTCGCGAGAAGCAGGCGATCAAGAGCTTCGATATTCATGTTCAGAAGACTATCGCCTCGGGACAGTCCGTTTTGATGGGCGGCTGGGAGATCAACGAAGGCAAACGGACCTATTCGTTGGTGACATTGAACTTCGACGAATCTGGCAGCATCGAGGCAGTGGCGAAGCTCTTTGAGGGACCGTCCACAGCTATGGAGAAAGCTGATCTCCATCCCGCCAAAGGAAATGGATGGAACGAAGGTGTCTCCGAGGTGTTGGAGCCTGTCCGGGCTTCTGCGCTGATCGAACAGATGGAACGGATCAGCGGAGTCGATGTCCTGTCGTTCCCATCGAGACAGACTTCGGACAAGCAGATGGGCCAATTCATCATTCCCCAGATCATCGAAGTCGGAAAAGACAGGTATCACGTCGGCCCGAACGTGCTCTTCCGCCCAACGCTCTCCAGCGATCGGAAGACGGTGGAACTTCAAGTCTGGACCCGCATCACCGCCCTCAATCAAACCCCGCTCCCGGCAGAACCCTGATGAGCGGTCCCGGCGTTCCGGCTCGAAGCAGCTAGCTGGTTTTCCTCCACGGGGTTCCGTCGGACAGGAGGGACTGGAGGATTGCTTTCAGGGCAGGGCGGGGTAGTCGTTGCCGGTGCAATTCTTGGCCGGATTCGGGAGCGATTGGGGCGGGAGATTCCAGACGGCGCTGTTGTCGGCCACAGGCCCCGACACGGGGCGTCCGTGGGCGGGGGGGATCGGCTTCCAGCATCCGCTCGTCGTGCTGTTGCTCGGGATGCTGTGCGTGCTGCTCCTGGCCCTGCTCGTCCGCTTCGCGGCGCGGCAATCCAGGCTGCGCGAGGAATACGAGAGGCTCTTCGAGACCTCGTGGGACGGCGTGCTGCGGCTCGATGCGGAAGGGCGCATCGGCATCGTGAACCGCGCGGCGGCGCTGCTCATCGGCGAGCCGAGGGAGAGTCTCCGGGGTTTGCTGCTTTCCAATTGGGTGCTGGCCCGCTCCCGGGGCGCCTACAACACCGCGCTCCAGGGCGCGCTCCACAGCTCGGAGGTGCTCCGCGCCGAGATCGAGTTCTCCGGCGGGGACGGTTCGGTGCGGCTGGTGGACGTCTCGTTCCGCCGCATCACCGACACGAACCAGGTGGAGTGCGTGCTGCGCGACGTGACCGACCGGCGGCGGAAGGCGCTGAACGATTCGCTCAACCGGCTCTCCGAGGGGCTCGGGGCGGCGGATTCGAGCGTGGCCAACTTCGCCGCGGCGCTGGTCGCCGAGGTCGTCCCGGCGATGAAGATCAGCCAGGCGAGCGTGTGGATGGCGGACGCGACCGGCCGGGGCATCCGCCTGCTGGCAGGCTTTCCCAAGGAGTCGTTCCGGGAGCTGGAGGAGGCGGTCATCCTGGAGGCCGACGCGCCGAACTACTTCGCCGCGATCCGGGAGGAGCGGGTCCTGGCGGTGGACGGCACCTTCGACGACGCGCGCACCGCCGAGCTGGCGGAGTCCTACTTCAAGCCGATGGATGTCCGCTCGCTGCTGGATGGCGGGATGATCGTCGGCGGGCAGTTGATCGGCGTGATCTGCCTGGAGACCGCCGGGTTCCAGCGCGCCTGGACGGCCGAGGAACAGGTCTTCGCGCGGGCGCTGTCGAACCTGATGCTCGCGGCCATCGCGCACGAGGAACGCGACATGATCCGGGGCGACCGCAGCCGCATGGCCGCCATCGTGGAGACCACGACCGACCTGGTGGTGGTGTCGGACACGGCGGGGCTGGTCGTCTTCATGAACCCGGCGGCCCGGGCGCTCTTCGGCGGCAACGGCCGCATGGCCTTCCTCACGGACATCCTGCCGAAGCCGTTCCGGGAGGGCGCTCTCCGGGACTGGATCGAGCAGGGCGGGACCCCGGCCACGTGGTCGGGCGATCTGGTGCTGCGCGGGGCCAACGGCGTGGAACGGGCCGTTTCGCTCGTGGTCGTGGCCCACCGTTCGGCCACCGGCGCGGTCGAGCTGCTGTCCTTCGTCATGCGCGACGTCACCCAGCGCCTGGCGGCCGAGGCCGCTCTGCGCGAGGCGAACGAGACCCTGGAGCAGCGCGTGGCCGAGCGCACCCGCGAGCTGGCCGCCGCCAACGACCAGCTCAAGGAGCTGGACCGTCTGAAGTCCGAGTTCCTCGCCACCATGAGCCACGAGCTGCGCACGCCGCTCAACTCCATCATCGGCTTCACCGGCATCCTCAAGGGAGGGATGGCCGGCCCCCTCACGCCCGAGCAGAAGAAGCAGCTCGAAATGGTCCACGGCTCGGCCAAGCACCTCCTCGGCCTGATCAACGACCTGCTCGACCTCTCCCGCATCGAATCGGGCCGGATGGACCTGGACCTGGAGCCCGTTTCCCCGGCGGACGTGGCGGCCGAGGTGGAAAAAATGCTCCTTCCGATGGTTCGGCAGAAAGATCTGGCCTACGAGACCCGTATTGTCGGGGACGCCATGCTCCGGTCCGACCGCAAGAAGCTCTTCCAGGTCCTGCTGAACCTCGCCAACAACGCGGTGAAGTTCACGGACCGCGGGAGCGTCGTCGTCCGCGGCGGCCGCGAGGGTTCGCGCTACGTGTTCAGCGTGACCGACACGGGACCGGGCATCCGGCCCGAAAACGTCGGCAAGCTCTTCGAGGCCTTCCGCCAGGTGGATGGCTCCGCCCGGCGCGTCTATGAGGGCACGGGCCTGGGGCTGTATCTGTGCCGCAAGCTCGTCGGCCTGCTCGGCGGCGAGATCGGGGTGGCCAGCGAGGCCGGTTCCGGTTCATGCTTCAGCTTCTGGATCCCCGCGACCGAAGCCCCGTCCGGCCCAGCCAAGCCATGAAGACCAAACGCCGCGTGCTGCTCATCGAGGACAACGCGAACAACCGCTACCTCGCCTCCTTCATCCTCGAGCAGGCCGGCCTGGAGGTCCTGGTGGCCAAGGACGGCCGCAGCGGCGTCGAGATGGCCCGGGACGTGCGGCCCGACCTCATTCTCATGGATATCCAGATGCCTGAGATGGACGGCTACGAGGCCGCCCGCGTGCTGCTCGGCGACCGGGAGACGAAGGACATCCCCATCGTCGCCGCCACCTCCTTCGCCATGCCCGGCGACCGCGCCCGGGCCATGGGCATGGGCTTCGCCGACTATATCGAGAAGCCGTTCGATCCCGACGATTTTTCCCAACGCATCCTGCGCCTCGTGGCGCGGACCCCGGACGAACCGACATGAAGATCCTAGTCGCCGACGACCATCACCAGAACCGCTACCTCCTCGAGCAGCTCCTCGGAGGCCTGGGCCACGAGGTCGTCTCCACCCCAAACGGGCGCGAGGCCCTCAACAAGCTCCAGCAGGGCGGGTTCGACGCCGTCATCTCCGACATCCTCATGCCCGAGATGGATGGCTTCCAGCTCTGCCGCGAGATCCGCAGCAGCCCCGCGCTCCACGCCCTCCCGTTCATCTTCTACACCGCCACCTACACCGACGCGAAGGACGAGAAGTTTGCGCACGACCTCGGGGCCGACGGTTTCCTGGTCAAGCCGATGGAGCCCGAGGCCTTCGTCCAGCGCGTCTTCGAGATGCTCCGGCGCGCCGCCGAGAACCCCGCGCGCGGCGGCCAGTCCCCGTCCGACACCCAGATCCTGACCACCTACAACCAGCGCCTGATCGACAAGCTGGAGTCCAAGATCGGCCAGCTCGAACGCGCCCGGAACGAGGCCGAGGAGGCCCACCGCACCGTGCGCTCCCTGAATGCCGAGCTCACCTCCGCCCTCGTCGCCCTGCGCGAGAGCGAGGCCCGTTTCCGCGAGGTCTTCCAGAACTCCAGCGACTGCATCGCCATCTTCGGCGTCCGGCCCGGCGACCGCTTCGTCTATGAAGGGATCAACCGCGCGGCCGAGACCCTCAAGGGCGTGCCGAACGAATCCGTCTGGGGCCGCTCGCCCGACGAGGTGCTGCCCCCGGACCGCGCCGCCTTCATCAACGGCCTGCTCCGGCGCGTCGCCGCCTCCGGCGAACCCGTCACGATCGACGACTCCTTCACCCTGCGCGACGAACTCGTCACCTTCAGCGCCCTCTACGTCCCGATCCGCGACGCGGAGGGCCGTGTGCACCGCATCGCCAGCATCTGCCGCGACCTCACCGCCATGCGCAAGGCGGCCGAACACCAGCGCGTCCTGGAGGAGCAGCTCTTCCAGTCCCAGAAGATGGAGGCCCTCGGCACCCTCGCCGGCGGCATCGCCCACGACTTCAACAACGTCATCGGCGCCATCATGGGCAACGCCGAGATGGCCTCCATGGACCTCCCGGCCGACCATCCCGCCGCCGAGTTCGTCTCCGAGATCCACTACGCCAGCCTGCGCGCGCGCGACCTCGTCCAGCAGATCCTTTCCTTCAGCCGCCGCCGCGACCGCCCCCGCCAGCCCACCTCCTTGGCCGAGGCGGTCCGGGGCGCTCTCCGCCTGATCGAGAAGACCCTGCCGCCGGAGGTGAAGGTCATGGCCGATCTCGACGAGGCCTGCCCGCCCGTTCTGGCCGACCCCGCACAGCTCCATCAGGTGGTGATGAACCTCGTGGCCAACGGTGCCCAGGCCATGCCCCCGGGCGGCGGACAGGTGACCGTCTCCATTCGCGCGGTCGATATCCTGCCCGGCCCCGCCAACCGCGGCTACGGCCTGGAACCCGGCCGCTATGTCCGTCTGACCGTGGCCGACACCGGCATGGGCATGGACGAGAAGACCGTGGCCCGCGCCTTCGAGCCGTTCTTCACCACCAAGGACCACGGCAAGGGCACCGGCCTCGGGCTCGCCGTCGTCCACGGCATCGTCAAGAGCCACGAAGGCGCCATCTCCGTCGAGTCCGCCCCGGGCAAGGGCACGCGCTTCGATCTCCATTTCCCCGCCAGCGCCGAGTCCGCGCTGCCGGACCGGCCGCTGCCGCCGCGCGTGCAGCAGGGCAACCGCGAACGCATCCTGTTCATCGACGACGAGGAGCCGCTGGTGCGCAACGCGCGGCGGATGCTGGAGCCGCGCAATTTCCGCTTCTTCGGCTACACCGATCCCGAGTCCGCCCTGCGCGATTTCCGGAAAGCCCCGGGCGACTACGACGTCGTCGTGACCGACATCGTCATGCCCAAGCTCGGCGGGCTGCAGCTCGCCCGGCAGATCCGCGCGCTCCGGTCCGATCTGCCCATCATCTTCGTCACCGGCTTCTCCCAGGACCTGACCGTCGAGCTGATCCGTGAACTCGGCGTGGACTGCGTGCTCCAGAAACCGCACACCCTGGCGGAACTCATGGAAGCCGTCCGCCAGGCCCTCCAGTTGTCCAGGAAGCCCAGCTAGAACGGGCAAGGACGCCCGGCCTGCGGCCTTTGCAGGCCGGGTTCCCCGGTCCAGCGTTCATCCTGATGTCTGCAAATCTCACCCGAGCCGCGCCCCGGCTGTGAGAGGGAACCCGCGCAGAAAGTCAGCCGCCTTCACCCGCTTCGCCGCCTCGCGCTGGAGTTCGCCGATGCGCAATGCACCTTTTCCACAGGCCACGACCAGGCCCTGGTCGTCGGCTTGGAGAACGGTTCCCGGCGCGGCGGAACCTTCGGCCGGTTGGGTCTGGAAAAGCTTCACCAAGGAA
>CAMLMI010000292.1 GCA_946480965.1 uncultured Verrucomicrobiales bacterium
ATAGCGGACGCCTTCGGCGATCCAGACCCGGCCATCCTTGTCGATGTCCATGTTCGTAGGGTTCTTCAGCATGGGGGACGTGGCCCAGACCGTGACTTCGAGGTTCGGATCGGACAGCGAGAACATGCTTGCGGGCACGAGCGTCTCGGCTCCGTGGATCGAGAGGCTGGCCAGGCAGGACAACGCGGAAATGCAGACCGGTTTGTAGTTCATGGGTGCGCGGATTTTGCGGCGGAACGGGCCCGGAGACCAATCGTATTTTGTCGGACCGCCTTCTGGATGGAGATGACGGGAGCGGTATTCATGCGATGCGGGCGGCCGCAGGACGGTCTTCCCGGGGGCAGCCCGCAGAAATGTGCGCGTCCTTGAGAATTTCCCGTTGCGGGAACGGCAAGGCTCCGTATTTTCAACGCAATCTCTCCCGCTTATGATTGGGCTGCCAAACTATGTCGTTGGGGCTACCGCGTTCGCGCCTATGCTCCTGTTGGCTTTGGGAATCTTCTGGACCTTCCTTCTGGTCGCGTCGCTGACTCTGGCGGCGGCGAACGGCCACGATACCGAGGGCGCGTCGCACAGCGACTGACAGGGGCTCCGGTCGGCACTGCGCCGATCAGGAAACCGGTGTCATCCGGTAAAACAGGTTGACCCCCGTTTCCAACGATGATTAGCCTCCCGCCCGCATGTTTTTCCTGTCCAGCCACCTGGTAGTAGTCCGCCTTGCGTAAGGCGGCCTGGGAGCTGGCTCATCTACAGGTCGCCCGCAGTTCCGGCTCGGAACGCGGGTTTTTGTTTTGGAAGACCTGCGGATTCGGAAGGGACGGCGGAGCGGCCGCCAACAAACTATGAGACATACGATATCGGTCCTGGTGGAGAACAAGTTCGGCGTGCTCACGCGCGTCACCGGCCTGTTCAGCGGGCGCGGCTACAACATCGACTCCCTGAACGTCGCCCCCACCCACGACGCCTCCCTCTCCCGCATGACCATCGTCACCACCGGTGACGACGCCACGGTCGAGCAGATCTGCAAGCAACTCAACAAGCTGATCGACGTGGTCAAGGTCATCGACTACCGCGCCGGCACTTACATCGACCGCGAACTGGTCCTCATCCGGGTCAAAACCGGCAAGACCAACCGGGCCGAGGTCGCCCAGATGGCCGAACTGTTCCGCGCCAAGGTCGTCGATGTGCAGCCCGACAACCTGACCATCGAGATCACCGGCGGCGAAACCAAGGTGGCCAAGTTCATCGACCTGATGAAGGGCTTTGGCATTCTGGACCTGACCCGGACCGGCCAAGTGGCTCTTCCCCGCGACTAAGCACCCACGCTTTTTTCAGACCGTTTTACCCAATCCCACTATGGCAAAAGTCTATACCGACAAAGACGCCGATCTCGGCGTGCTCAAAGGCAAAACCCTCGCCGTTCTCGGCTTCGGCTCCCAGGGCCATGCCCACGCGCTGAACCTCAAGGAATCCGGCCTCAACGTCATCATCGGCCTCTACGAAGGCTCCAAGTCCATCGCGGTCGCCCGCGAGAAGGGCTTCGAGGTCTTCAACACGGCCGAGGCGGTCAAGCGCGCCGACGTGATCATGGTGGCCATTCCCGACACCAAGCAGCCGGCCGCTTACGAAAAGTCCATCGCTCCGTATCTGTCCAAGGGCAAGACGCTCCTCTTCAGCCACGGGTTCTCGATCCACTTCAAGACCATCGTCCCGCCCAAGGACGTGAACGTGATCATCGTCGCTCCGAAGGGGCCCGGTCATATCGTCCGCCGCCAATACACCGAAGGTAAGGGCGTGCCGTCGTTGATCGCCGTCTATCAGAACCCCGGCAAGGACGCGAAGAAGATCGCCCTCGCCTGGGCCAAGGGCATCGGCGGCACCCGCGCCGGCGTGATCGAGACGACCTTCAAGGAAGAGACCGAGACGGATCTCTTCGGCGAGCAGGTCGTGCTCTGTGGCGGCGCTTCCGCGCTGGTGCAGGCGGGCTTCGAGGTGCTGGTCGAAGCGGGCTACAGCCCCGAGATGGCCTACTTCGAGTGCTTGCACGAGCTGAAGCTCATCGTCGATCTGATGAACGAGTCCGGCATCGCCGGCATGCGGTTCTCCATCTCCGAGACCGCCAAGTGGGGCGATGTCTCCGTCGGCCCCAAGATCATCGACGCCAGCGTGAAGAAGCGCATGAAGGCCGCGCTCAAGGACATCCAGTCCGGCAAGTTTGCTCGGGAATGGGTCAAGGAATACCAGGGCGGCTACAAGAAATACAACGCGCTCCTCAAGAAGGGCGAGCAGCACCCCATCGAGAAGACCGGGGCCAAGCTCCGCGCGCTCATGCCCTGGATGCGGAAGACGAACATCAAGGGCGCCCAGGCGGCCTACTGAAAAGTCCTTGGGTTTTGGCCGATCCGGCCGACGCCACGCCGGTCTCTTTATCGGGACCGGCGTTTTGTTTTCCGCCGTAACCAAACCGCCGGGCTGGTGTTTCCTCAGAAGCGTGCATAGTTTTCAACGTATGAAACTTGGTCGAATCGCAATGGCGACGGTGCTGTTGGCAGGCTTCGGAGCCGTGGCCGCAACGTCGGACAATCCCTACCGCGTGATCGCGGAGAAGAACGCGTTTCGGCTCAACCCGCCGCCGCCGGTCGTTGTGGTTACGAACCCGCCGCCTGAGGAAAAGACCAACCTCCGTTTCACCGGGCTTTCCTGGGATGGCCCCAACGTCAGCGCTTGGCTGGTGATCGATTCCTTGGAGCCGGGCGGCACATCGACTTACCTCTCGCTGGCTCCCGGAGTGAAGTCGGAGGGGGTTGAAGTGCTGTCCATCGACGAGCAGGCCCAGAAGGTGAAGGTCGCCTATCGCGGCAAGGATCTAAATCTCGGGATGGAGACCGCAGCGTCGGCACCGGTCGTGCCCGGCGCGCGTCCGATTCCCGGAGTGCCCAATGCTCCCCGGCCCGGAGTCAGGCCGACGGCGGCCATTCCGGGCGTGAACATGAACAACAGCCCCATCGCCAATCCGACCGGAGGCAACCGGATGGGCGGCGGTGTGGCTCCGCCCATTCCGCAGGTTCCCACCTTCAACAGCCAAGGCGGAATGCCCCAGCGGACGCTTCGCACTACCGGCGGCGGAGCCAGCGCGGTGGCGAATCCTTCGCCCATCGCCAATCCGAGGAACAATTCCGCAGCGGCAGCTCCTCTGAGCGCCGTGGAATCGGAGATCATGGTCGAGGCCGCCCGCATGACCCAGCCCGCCAATTTTCCGCCCCTGCCTCCCACCTCGATCAATCCCACGGGACAATGAGCGGCTTCAGCCCTCGTTGAGCACCGCTTCGATCGCTCCCAGCAGCTCCTGACGTCCCAGCCGGTTCATGGACGAACAGGTAAAGGTCGCGGGCTGTTCCTCGAAGTATTCCGCGATCTTCTGTTGGAACGCCTCCATGTTGGTCTTGAGCTTGGTGGGCGTGATCCGGTCCACCTTGGTGAAGACCAGCACGATCGGCGCGGAGATGCTTCCGAGCCATTCCACGAACTCCAGATCGATCTTCTGCGGCGGCAGCTTGGAATCGATCAGCACGAAGACGCCCGCGAGGCTGGGACGGTTGGCCAGGTATTCCTCCACCGCGTGGTTGAAGCGGGCCTTGTCCTTTCGCGCGACTTCCGCGTAGCCGTAGCCGGGCAGATCCACGAGACGCCACTCCTGGTTGATCGCGAAGAAGTTGATCGTCTTCGTGTGGCCCGGCGTGGCGGACACCTTGGCCAAGTCCTTCTTCCCCGTGAGCATGTTCAGCAGCGACGACTTGCCCACGTTGGACCGGCCGATGAAGGCAAACTCGGGCACGGTCGGAGGCGGGCAAGAGGCCAGGTCCGGGGCGCTGAGCTCGAAGGTGGCGGATTTGATCTGCATGAAAGAAAGGTGGCGAAAGGCTCGCGGTCGGTATGCGGGTTCAACTGGCTTGGATGCCCACGATCTCGCCTTTGAAGACTTCCAGGGCCTTCTGGATCAACGGATCGTTTTTGAAGTCCTCCTTGGTCAGCACCGGTGCGGGCGGAGCCGATGGAGCGGACGGCGCGGGCCGCGTGGGTGGAGTGCGTGCCGGAGGAGTGGCGGTTGTGTCGGTCGGCCACGGAGGAGCGTCTTCCGGGACCGGAGCCATGACGGGGGTCCAACCGGCGGGCGGCTCGGCTTGCACGAACTTCACCTGCACTCCGGTCAATCCCAGTTCCTGCAACACGCCCGACAAGTTCTTGTGGTTCGTCGGGTTGTCGGCCATCGGGAGGTTCGCGGCGAAGGCTGGCGGAAAACCGACGGTCAGCAGGTTCGCCGTGAGCGACACTGGGAAGGCGCTCTGCAGGTAGGTCTTCAGGAAGACGAACTTCGGGCCGCCCAGCGCGTTGAGCAGCCTGGGCCAGAGTTCGTCTGCGCTTTGGGTGACGGTTGCGGTCGGAGCACTTGGAGCTGGGGAGCTGGGGGGCAGGGGAGCTGGGGCGGAAATCGGCGCGGCGGGCGCGGCGATCACTGGCGCGGGAGCTGGAGCGACGCTGATCAATGGGGCCGGAGTCGCTGGGCGTTCTATCGGCGCGGCCGGACGGGGAGCGACAGGGGCGGGAGGAATAGGATTAAGAGCGGGATTGAGATTGGGACTTGGGCCCGGGGAAGGGGCGCCGCTCAGCGCTTCTTGGCGCAATGCGTTCAACTGTTTCAGCACCGTATCCAAGCTAATGGCGGTCCGGCCTTCGATGGCTTTGATGAGCGTGACTTCGAGCAGAATCTTCTTGGAGACGGCGTCGCGGAAGCGGCCTTCGGCGTCGGTCAGGATCTCCAGCACGCGGGTCAGGCCGTCGGAGGAGATCAACCCCGCGTTTTCCTTCAGCGCGGCGGCTTCCGTGTCGGACACTTCCAGCAAGCTCAAATCGCCCTTGGACACCTGGAAGATGAGCAGATTGCGGAACAGGCCGAGCAGATCGGTCAACAAGCGGCCCAGGTCCTTGCCCTGATGTGCGAGCTGGTTCAGCTCGCGGAGCGCGGCGTCGGCGTTGCCGTCGAGCACGGCACGGACGACCGCGAGTATTTGGCTCTGCGCCGTCAGGCCGAACATCGAGAGCACGTCCGCCTCGGCGATTTCGTTTCCGCAGAAGCTGATGAGCTGGTCGAGCGTCGATTCCGCGTCGCGCATCCCGCCCTCGGCCGCGCGGGCCACGGCGTAGAGCGCTTCGGGCGCGATGGTGACGCCCTCCTTGCCGGCGATCTCGGAGAGGTGCTTCGCGATGAGCGGCGTGGGGATACGGCGCAGGTCGAAGCGCTGGCAGCGGCTGAGAATGGTCGGGAGAACCTTCTGCGGATCGGTCGTGGCGAAGAGGAACTTCACGTGCGCCGGCGGCTCCTCCAACGTCTTCAGCAGCGCGTTGAACGCTGCCGTGGAGAGCATGTGGACTTCGTCGATGATGTAGATTTTGAACTTCGAGGAGGCGGGGGCGAACTTGCACGTCTCGCGCAGTTCTCGGACCTGTTCCACGCCGTTGTTCGACGCGCCGTCGATCTCCATCACGTCGAGCGAGCGTCCTTCCGTGATCTCGATCACACGGGGGTCGGCATCGTCGAAGTTCACCTTCGGCCCACCCGAGCAGTTCAGCGCCTTGGCGAAGATGCGGGCGACCGTCGTTTTGCCCGTGCCACGCGGGCCGCAGAAGAGATACGCGTGCGCGATGCGGCTGGCCGCGATGGCGTTGGCCAGCGTCTGCGTGACGTGCTCCTGGCCGATGACGTCCTCGAAACGCTGCGGCCGGTATTTCCGGGCGATGACCTGATAGGAAGACATGCGGATGACTGGGTTCTCAAACTGCCGATGCGCCCGCGAGCGTGGGACCGGACGTGGGATGCGGGAAGCGGAAAAAACCTCCGGCTCAGAAGAACGGATTGATCTCCTTCTCCGTCGCGACGGTCGTGACCGGGCCGTGGCCGGGGCAGAGCAGGGTGTCGGCGGGCAGGCTGAGGATCTGCTCGCGCACCTTTTGCCGGGCGAGATCCCACGACTGGTTTCCCCGGCCGATGGAGGCGCAGAAAATCGCATCGCCAACGATGGCCACATGCGGGGCGTCTTCCGGCCAGTTGCCCACGACGTAGGTGACGCCGTCCTCGGAATGGCCGGGCGTTTCGCGGTTGGTGATGCGCAGGCTGCCGAGCTGGATGCAGTCGTTGCGGCGGTTCCGCTGATCCACGGGCGCGCCCTGGATGTCGGAATGGATCTTCACTTTGGGAAACCGTTTTC
>CAMLMI010000293.1 GCA_946480965.1 uncultured Verrucomicrobiales bacterium
GGGAGCTGGGGTCTGGGGAACAAGAAGCATCGACGAAATCCCCGCCTACCTCCGCCCCCATCTCGCCGACTGGATCGAGGAAGCCAAACGCGCGGAGCTCATCCCGTCGAACCCGACCCGCTGAAGCCATGCGCCGCTCTTCCTTGCTCTGGCCCGCCGTCCTCTTGCTCCTCGGCGGCGCGGTCTGGACCCACCAGCGAAGCCGTTTGGGTGAACTCCAGGCCTCGTCAGCCAACCTCACCACCCGGCTCTCCGAGCGCCAGGGTGTCCAAGACGACTTAGAGCGACGTTTGAGCGTGGCCGAAGCCGCCACCGCCGAAGCGGAGCGCGTCCGCACCTCCGCTTCCCTCGCCGCCAGCGACGCCGTTCGCCAGATCGACCAGTTGAGCGCGGCCCAGCAGTTCGACCGCCCACCGGCCGAGCTGCCATCTTGGGAACCGGATTCGCCCTACGTCTGGTTGCGCAAGGACCAGTTGCCCCATCTGCCGTTCCAGTCCTTCGATCAGGACGGAGCCTTGAACAACCGCCTTGTCGAGGTCTTGACCTTGGAGCCAGCAGAATCCCGCGCCCTCAACACCCGGCTCCAAACCATCGTCCGCCATTTCCAGAACTTGGAAGCCACCCACGTCGAAACCACGGACCAACATCTCGCGGGCATCGCCAACCAGGAAGGCACCCCGATCACCATCCTCGCCCATCCACCGGTCGAGGCTGGCCAAGCCGCCTCGGAAAAGTTCACCGCCGAGATCCGCCGGGTTCTCGGCGAACAACGATCCGAGCTGGTGCTCGGCAGCGGCGAGGATTGGCTCAACTCCACCTTCGGGAATGGCGGCACCCAGCCTGCCACCTACTCCGTCCTTCTGCGCCCGAACGGCACCTACAATGTGGCCGTGAAACGTGGCTGGGGCTGGATGAACACCACCGCGCCGGATTGGAAGACCCTGCAATACTACGTGCCGCCGTATCTGCTGCCGCACTTCACCGTGCTGAAACCGGCGGAACCGTAGCACTCCGGCTTTAGCCCAAGAAACTCTGCCGGCATCCTGCGCGGTTCGACTTCCTCGCTTTGGAGCAACCGCGCATCCGCACGGAAACCCGAAGCCCGAAAGGCGACCGACGATCCGGGGAAAATCGGTTGCCCCGCGCTCCGAAGCCGCGTAGGCACACGCGATGAATTTCGACAGTCCCGGCCAGCGCCCGCGTCCCACGCCGCGTCCCGCCGTGCCCAACCCGCCCCGCCCGAAAGGCCCGCCCGCCGGCGTGACCTGGCGCACGCCCTGGGTGCAGCTCAAGACCTTCAGCTACCACCCCACGATCTATCCCGCGATGATCCGCGCCGCCTCGACCGACGCCCGCGCCGGATCGCTGGTCAACATCTACAACAAGGAGAACGAACCCTTCGGCGTCGGCCTCTACAACCCCAAGGCCCGCGTCCCGCTCCGCGTCTATCAACACGGCGACGCCGCAGCCTCGGAAAGCGTCTTCGACTCGCTGCTCGACCAGGCGCTGAACCTTCGGCTCGACACGTTGAAACTGCCTGCGGTGTCCGACGCCTTCCGTGTGGTCAGCTCCGACGGCGACAGCCTGAGCGGCCTGATCATCGACAAGTTCGGCGACGTGCTCAGCGTGCAGGTCCACAGCCTCGGCATCTTCCAGCGGCTCGCCAATTGGCTGCCCAAGCTCCACGAGCGCCTCGGCACGAAACGCTTCGTGCTCGAAGTGGACGATTTCATCGCCCAGGTGGAAGGCATCCAGCCGAAGAAACTGCCGCACGACGAAGTCCGCACCGTGAAGATCAACGAGCACGGCGTCCGCTACGAAGTGGACTTCGCCGAGGGCCACAAGACCGGCTTCTTCTGCGACCAGCGCGACAACCGCCGCCGCTTCGCCGACTTCTGCGCCGGCAAACGCGTGCTCGATCTCTGCTGCTACACCGGCGGCTTCGCGCTCAACGCCAAGCTCACCGGCAAAGCCGCCGAAGTGACCGGCGTGGACCTCGACGAGAAGGCCGTCGCCCAGGCCAAGCGCAACGCGAACCTGAACATGACGCGCATCGACTGGGTGCATTGCGACGCCTTCTCCTACGCCCGGCAGATGCAGCAGAACGCCCGCAAGTGGGACGTGGTGCTCTGCGACCCGCCCAAGCTGATCTTCGGCCGCGAAGACGCCTACGAGGGCATCCGGAAATACGAGGACTTGAACACGCTGGCCGTGTCGCTGGTGGAACCCGGCGGCCTCTTCGTCACCTGCTCCTGCTCGGGCCAGTTGTCGGCGGAGGACTTCGAGCGCGCGGTCATCAAGGGCGCGCATCGTCTCAGCCGGAAGCTCCAGATCATCGACCGCACCGGAGCCGGCGGCGACCATCCCGTGCTGTCGAGCTGCCCCGAGAGCCGCTACCTCAAGCTGATCTGGGCAAGGGTGGTTTAGAGTTCATTTCCAAACCGAGGAATGGAGGAAGCGGGCGCAGGTGAGGATGCAGCCACGCGAAGGTTGTTGCCACTACCCGGCGACAACAGCCCAAGGGGCGCTTGATCCCTGCACGAAAGCATTGATGGCCTCCCGGCGCTGGCGGCGTTGGCGGCAGCTCCCTTTGCATCGGCAGCGCGGACTTTTTGCTTGTCGCCCTATCGTTTCTTCGGCCCATCGCTCCCCGCTCGCGCCTTTTCCAGCCGGCGAAGCCGCGGACCTTCCCGCGACCTTCCGGTTTGACACGTTCCTGTCACGGTCCCTAACGTCTACCCGCAAAGACCGGCCGCAGACCCCGATTTGCTCGGGGTCTTTGGCTGTCCGGATTTGTCGCGGGAGAGGCCCGCCAATTCGACCGATTTTATGGCCAACACGATTCTCGTCGGCGCCCAGTGGGGCGACGAAGGCAAAGGCAAGATCATCGACGTCCTGACCGAACAGGCCGACGTCGTGGTCCGCACCCAGGGCGGCAACAACGCCGGCCACACCGTCTGGGTCGGCAAGACCAAATACGTCCTCCACCTCATCCCCTCCGGCATTCTCTGGAAGGGCAAGACCAACGTCGTCGGCAACGGTGTCGTGGTCGATCCCGTCGCGCTCGTCGGCGAACTGGACGGTTTGGAGAAGCTCAAGGTCAACGTGGACGGCAAATTCTTCCTCAGCGAGACGGCCCACATCGTTCTGCCCTACCACCGCGAGCTCGACGCCCAGCGCGAAGTCCTCAAGGGCAAGAACAAGATCGGCACCACCAAGCGCGGCATCGGCCCCGCCTACGGCGACAAGGTCGCCCGCGTCGGCCTGCGCATGATCGACCTGATCAAGCCGGAGCGCTTCGCCGCCAAGCTCAAGGAGCGCATCAAGGAGAACAACGCCGTCCTCAAGGCCCTCGGAGCCAAGCCGCTCTCCTACCAGAAGGTCCACGACGCCTACCGCGCGGCCGGCGACCGCCTCGCGCCCTACGTGACCAACACCGTCGTGCTGCTCCACCAGGCGATGCAGCAGGGCAAGGACATCCTCTTCGAGGGCGCACAGGGCACCTTCCTCGACATCGACCACGGCACCTATCCCTACGTGACTTCGTCCAACACCACGGCCGGCGGCGCCTGCACCGGTTCCGGCGTGGCCCCGCACCGCATGGACCGCGTGGTCGGCGTGATGAAGGCCTACACCACCCGCGTCGGCGAAGGCCCCTTCCCCAGCGAAGACCAGGGCATCTCCGACATGCTCCACGGCATGGGCCGGGAATTCGGCTCCACCACCGGCCGCGCCCGTCGTTGCGGCTGGATGGACACGGTCGTCACCCGCCACGCCGCGATGGTCAACGGCATCGACGAGATCGCCATCACCAACATCGACGGCCTCGACAGCCTGGAGACCATCCGGCTCGTGCTCAGCTACAAGCTCGACGGCAAACACATCGATTACCTCCCGAACGATCTCGAAGACCTGGCCCGGGTGGAGCCGGTCTATGCCGAGTTCGAGGGCTGGCAGACGCCCACCGAGAAGATCACCGAATACAAGAAGCTCCCCGCCAAGTGCCGCGCCTACCTCAAGGCCGTCGCGGAACTGACCGGCGCGAATCTGACCATCGCCTCCGTCGGCCCCGGCCGCGAGCAGACGATGTTCCTGTGAGCCTTGACCGTCCCGGAGCTTGGACGACACTTCGCCACCCATGAAAGCCGTGCCTGTCCGCAAGTTCTACGAAAACGCCGACGTGGTCGATGGCCTGTCGGCTGGCCAACAGATCGCCGTAACCGCCAAGGGGAAAACCCGCTTTGTGGTCACGAAATCCGGCGTTCCCCGCATGACGCGGAAGCTGGCCGAAGAACGGGCAGTCGGCGACAGCAGCGCGCCGTTGTTCGACGGAGTCTCCTTCCTGAAGAGCCTCAAAAGATGAGGATCTACGCGGACACTTCGTGGTGGCTGGCCTACAAGTGCCGCCGCGATCTGCATCACGCCGCCGCAGTCACGTTGTTCGACCGAAAACCGGATGCAACGGTGCTATGGACGCCTTGGCATCGCGTCGAAGTGTTCAACACCTTTCGGCAGGCCGAGAAATCCGGCCTGCTGGCGAAGGGTGAATCCCGACAGATCATCCGGCTGCTGGAACAGGAGGTTCGCCTGGGATATTGGCCGCATGTCGAATTCGATTGGACCGACGCCGTGCGCACCGCCTGCGAACTCGGCGCGGAACATTCCCTGAAAATGACGGTGCGCGGCATGGATCTCTTCCATGTCGCCGTAGCCTCCGAACTCGGGGCCGATGCGTTTCTTTCTTTTGACGAAGACCAAAACCGACTGGCCACGGCTTCGGGCTTTCCCCTGGTCAAGCTGGCTTCTTCCAAGAGGCATTGATTCCAAGTGAGCACCTCTCCCCAGCTTTCCGCCCAAGCCCTGGCCAATCTCCCCACCCATGTTGCCGTCATCATGGATGGCAACGGGCGTTGGGCGAAGCAGCGCGGGCTGCCGCGGGTCGAGGGGCATCGGAACGGCGTGGAGTCCGTCCGCACCATCGTCCGCTCCGCCGGCGAACTGGGGATCAAGTTCCTCACCCTCTATGCCTTCTCGGTCGAGAACTGGAACCGGCCCAAGGACGAGGTGGACACGTTGATGAAGTTCCTCGCCCGGTTCCTGAAGAACGAGATCGGCGAGCTGAACAAGAGCAACGTCCGGCTGGAAGCCATCGGGCAGATCTTGCGGTTGCCGGAGTTCGTCCAGGAACAGTTGGAGAAGACCAAGGCGGCATTGGTCAAGAACAACGGCCTGACATTGATCCTCGCCCTCAGCTATGGCGGCCGCACCGAGATCGTGGAGGCCACCCGCGCCGTGGCCGATAAGGTGAAGTCCGGCCAGCTCGATCCCGCCGAGATCACCGAGCGCGTCATCGCCGATCATCTCTACACCCGCCACTGGCCCGACCCGGATCTCCTGATCCGAACCAGCGGCGAAGTTCGCGTGAGCAATTTCCTCCTCTGGCAAATCAGCTACGCGGAGTTCGTGGTCACCGAGACGCTCTGGCCGGATTTCCGCAAGGCGCAGTTCCACGCCGCGCTGGAGGAATACGCCCGGCGCCACCGGCGCTTCGGCGGGGTTTGATCGGGAGCCGTGGCGGCGAACGGGAGATCGCCGGAAACGTCAGGGATGAGGCGACGGCGTTTCCGTCAGGACCATCTTCAGCTCCTCGGGGAATCCCGGTTCGCCCGCCCGCTTTCGCATCGATTCCAGCAAGGTCCCATCGCCCGAATCGCGGACAACGCCGAACGCCGCCAGGCGCAGCTCCAAAGGCTTCTTGGGAGCCAGCACCAGCGAAGAGCACGCTTGCAGGGCGAGCGCGCGTTCCTCCGCATTTCCATTGAGCGCAACCTCCTTCACCTGTCCGAAGACCGGCTCGGACTTGCCCGGATGCTGCGCGACGCGGAGCGCGGCCAGTCGCACGAGCGCGTTGGTCGAAGCCAGTTTGGCCCCGAGCCAGCCGTTCTCCCTCCGAGTGCGCATTTCAAGCATCCAGAGCGCGTCCAGCAATGCCCGTCCGCGCGGTTCGCTCTGATGCTCGATCTCGCCCCAGAGCCAGTCGGCCGTTTCCCGAAGTTTCCGGGCGACCTGCAAAAGTCCGTTGGCCATCTGGCCCACTCGTTCATCCGGCACCACGGACAGCAGCCTGCGGAACTCCGGCTCCGAAACACCTTCGGCATCGGAATGGGCCACGAGGTGACCGGCAATGTTCACCACCTTGAAGTCGCAGTGTCGCAGCAGCGGGATCAGCTTCCGCA
>CAMLMI010000294.1 GCA_946480965.1 uncultured Verrucomicrobiales bacterium
CCAAGGAAGCGGTCTCCGGCTCCGGCAAGACGCTCAAGCCCACCGCCCATTCGCTAGACGAACTCAAGGACGCCTCCGCGCTGGTCGCCGAATACGTGGTGTTGACCAACGTCACCTTCGCCGCCGCTGCCCCGAAGTTCGCCGCCGGAAAGACCGTTCCGGTGAAGGACGCCGCCGGGACCGAGGCGAAGATCCTCGTCGGCCAGTCGCTCGATGGCCGCGACATCCCCGCCGGTCCGCAGAACCTGTTCGGCGTGCCGCTCAAGACGGCCGAAGGTTGGGTCGTGTTGCCCGCGCGCTTCGTCCCGGCCGAATCCGCCAAGGTCCGCGCCCTCGCCATGAAGCACACCTGCATGAGCTGCCACCAGCTCGACAAGAAGGTCGTCGGCCCCTCCTACCTCGACGTCGCCACCCGATACCGGAACGACGCCGACCTCCTCGCGAAGATCACCGCGCAGATCGAGAACGGCGGCACCGGCAAGTGGGGCGCGGTGCCGATGGTCGGCTTCAAGGGCAAGGTCCCGCCCGAGGACATCCAGAAGCTCGCCCAATGGATCGCCGACATGCGCTGGGACGCCGTGCTCGGCGAATGATCCGCCGATCCCCGTCGGCGACGGGTCACGGGCCGGACCACAGCAGCCCGGCCCTTTTCCATTCCACCACCAGCTCGCGGAAACGCCGCACGGGCGGGTCGTCCTCCTGCTCCAGCCAGGCCAGCACCAGCGGCACCGTGACCACCGGCCGCAGCGGCACGAACCGCAACGCCGCGCCGGGCGGCACCACCGAGTCCGGCACCACGCCGAGACCTTCGCCCGCCTCCACGTAGTTCAGCACCGTGCCGATCAGGCTCGGCAGGTGGACGACGCGCGGGGAGAAGCCCGCCGCGCGGCAACCGGAGATCACCGCGTCGTGCAGGCCCATGCCCTCGCGCCGGGCCAGCAGCACCAGCGGCTCCCGCTCCAGCGCGCTCCAGTTCACGAAGGCCCGCCCCGCGAACGCATGGTCCCCCCGCAGCGCCAGACCGAGCGGTTCCTCGCGCAACAGCACGGTCTTCAGCCCGGGCGCCGCCTCCACCGCCACCGGCCGGGTCAACCCGGCGGACAGCCGTCCCCGCGCGACCATTTCCCACACGCGCTCCGGGGTGCGTTCCTCCAGGTGCACGGACACCAGCGGATAGCGCCGCCGGTATTCCTGGAGCAACCGGCCGAGGAACGGCTCCGTGGGCGGCCCGATGTAGCCGAGTCGCAGCTCCCCCTCCTCGCCCGCCGCCGTGCGGCGCACCCGGCGGATGGTTTCGTCCCAACGCTCCAGCAATTGCCCGGCCTCCTGCAGCAGCACCGCCCCCGCCGGCGTGGGCCGCACATGGTGCCGCGACCGGTCGAGCACCGCCGTGCCCAGGAACGCCTCCACCTCCTTCACCGCCCGGCTCAACGCGGGCTGGGCGATGCGCAGACGCCGCGCCGCCTTGGAGAAGCTGCGCTCCTCGGCCACGGCCAGGAAGTAGCGGAGATGACGGAGATCCATGCCAGGACCGTGATAACAGATCGGCATCGAATCCATAGCGAGATGTTATTTCCGTTACCAACACCGATGCGCCATCTTCCCGCTCCATGAGCAACCTGCAGCTCGCCATCCAGTTCTTCCTCCAGATCGCAGTCATCCTCGCGGTCTGCCAGATCGTCGGCCAGATCGCCAAGCGCTTCGGCCAGCCGCAGGTTGTCGCCGAGATGATCGCCGGCGTGCTCCTCGGCCCGTCGCTCCTCGGCCTCTTCTGGCCGGAGATCTCCGCCAAGCTCTTCCCGGCCGACTCCATGAAGGTGCTCTTCCCCATCTCCCAGCTCGGCCTCGCCGCCTACATGTTCGTCGTCGGGCTCGAGTTCCGCGTGGACATCGTCCAGCGCCGCCTGCGCAGCGCCGTCGCGGTTTCGCTCGCGGGCATGGTCGCTCCCTTCGTCCTCGGCGTCGCGCTCGGCTGGTTCTTCTTCCACCACACGGAACTCTTTCCGGAACGGACCTCGCTGCTGGAAGCCACCGTGTTTCTCGGCGCGTCCATGTGCATCACCGCCTTCCCGATGCTCGCCCGCATCATCCACTTCAAGGGCCTCGCCGGCACCACGATGGGCACCGTCGCCCTCGGCGCGGGCGCGATCGACGACGCCGCCGCCTGGTCCCTGCTCGCGGTCGTGCTCGCCAGCTTCGACGGCGACATCGGCCATGCCGTGAAGAACATCGCCGGCGGCGCGGCCTACGTGGCCCTCACGCTGCTGGTCATCCGGCCGCTGCTCGCGAAATGGGCCCAAGGCATCGAACGGCGCGGCGAACTCTCCGACCGCGAATTCGTCGTCTGCCTCATCCTCCTCGCCCTGGGCGCGTGGTTCACCGACGCCATCGGGCTCCACGCCGTCTTCGGCGCCTTCATCATGGGCATCGCCATGCCGCGCGGCATCGTGGCCGAGGGCCTCATCGCCCGCATCCAGCCCCTCACCGTGGCGCTGCTCCTGCCGCTCTTCTTCACCTACTCCGGGCTCAACACCCAGATCGGCCTGCTCGATTCCGGCTACCTCTGGGGCATGGCCGGGCTCGTCCTGCTCGCCGCCGTCGCGGGCAAGGGCGGCGCCTGCTGGCTGGCCGCCCGCGCCACCGGCATCTCGAACCGCGAAGCCCTCGGCATCGGCACCCTGATGAACGCCCGGGGCCTGATGGAGCTCATCATCATCAACATCGGCCTCCAGCGCGGCATCATCTCCCCCGCGCTCTTCGCCACCCTCGTCATCATGGCCGTCGTCACCACCCTCATGGCCTCGCCCATCTTCGAGTGGCTCGTCGGCCGCCACCGCCCCGCCGTCCCGGACCCCGCCGACGAAGCGCCGGCCAAGGCGTGAACCTTCTGTCTCGTTGACACGGAAAAACCAGCCCCGCCGTCGGCCGACGGCGGGGCTGGCCCGTTCGACCGACCTCAAGCCCGCGTGTAGGCGATCTCCATCGTCTTCACGTTCTTTCCCCCGGTGACGTCGAACATCTCGAACGTGTGCTTGTCCGGGCCGATCACCCGCAGCACCGACTTCACCTCCATCCGGCCATTGACCGGACAGGACGACGTGCCCTGCAGCGTGATGACCTTGTAGCCGTTGTCGCCCTTGCCTTCGCTGACGAAGGTCGCCGTCTGCGTGTCGCTGATCCACACGCTGGTGAAGCTCTGCTCCGTGTTGTCGTAGCCCATCAACGTGTAGCCGGAGAACGGCCGCCCCATCGCCTCGCCGTGGAAGTCCTCTTCCAGAAAACGGCCGCCGAACTTCAGGCTGGCCTTGGCCCGGCCCTGGCTCACCTGCGCTTCGCCGCCGGGCTCGCACCAACACTTCACCTCCGCCTTCCAGTCGCCCACCAAACCGGCGAGCGCCCGGTGCGCCGGACCCGGCGTCCCCGCCGCCTCCATCTTCTTCATCGCGTCCGCCGGATCGGCCTTCGACGACGGCGGTTGCCGGGAAGGGAATTCCTGCTGCGCCTCGGGCCGCTGGCGTCCGGCGGTCTCGATCGCGGTGTCTTTGTCACAAACGTCGGCTTTCATGCTGTTCCTGTTCCTTTCGGGTGATGGCGTTTCGTTTCCACCCGGGAAGGGCTTTGCAAAGTTCGCTGGAAGTTCGGCCCGGCGCTGGGCGGCAACATTCCAGAAACCGCCCGCGCGCCTCGCTTCCCGCAGCGCGCTTCAGCCCGAATCAGGTCCAAGGGGAAGAGCGACACGACCACCGGCCATCCCGATGCCCGTGCCCGGCCGGACAACCATCCCGGCCGATCATCTGCTCATCTCCGAACCAGCCGAAACCCTGCCAGCGGATTCCGCCCCGTTATCAACGCCTTCCGACCCTCGCCCCGTGCAACCTGCGCTTTGGCCCCTTCAGCCAAGTGCAAACTGACCGGCTTGGAGCGGACCCCGCCCCCAAACCAGGCTGATCGTCCATAGAGTTTTTCCGCGCTTCACATGGACGATGAGTCATGCCGAAACGTGACACGGTCCTGGCTGCGCTTGGGTTGAACTTGCGGAAGCGACGGGAGGAACTGGAATACTCTCAGGAAAAATTTGCCGAGAAGGCCGGCCTTGATCAGACCTACATTTCTGGAATCGAGTGCGGCAAACGAAATCCCGGCATCAAAAATGTCGCACGGATCGCCAAGGCCCTTCGACTCACCACCTCCGAACTCTGCAAAGGAGTCGAAGCGTGAGCCCGTCCTCTTTGCAGCGCCCACGAATCCGAGCCCTCGACCTTTTCTGCGGCGCCGGCGGAAGCAGCAGGGGCGCTCGTGAAGCTGGAGTGGAGATCGCAGCCGCCTTCGACCTTTGGCCTTTGGCCGGTGAAGCGCACGACGTGAATTTCCCGGAAGCCAAGTTCATCTCCGGCCGGTTGGAAGAGCACGATGTCGCATCGCTGGCCAAGCAGTTCGGGCCGATCGACCTCATCTTGGCCTCACCCGAATGCACCAATCACAACCCGGCCAAAGGCAACATACCCCGCTGCGAAGCTAGCAAGGAGACGGCCTTCCAGGTCGTCCGGTTTGCGGAGGAGTTCAAACCCCGCTGGATCGTCATCGAGAACGTCGTGAACATGCGCAAGTGGTCGCGCTACGCCGAGTTCGAGGAACGCCTTTCAGGTCTTGGCTACCAAATGACCGAGCAGGTTCTCAATGCCTCCGATTTCGGTATTCCCCAGTCGCGGCGGCGTCTGTTTCTGCTCGCCGACCGCGAGCAGCGCCCGCCCGAGGTGGTTCCTCCGAAGACGGCACCGAAGAGAGTTGGCGATCTAGTCGATCTCAACGGTCACTACCGTTGGACCCCGCTGCGCCAGCCGAAGCGCGCCAAGGCCACCCTGGAACGCGCCGAGCGGGGCATTGAAGCCCTCGGTGAGGACCAGCCCTTTCTCTTGGTCTACTACGGATCGGACGGTTCCGGAGGGTGGCACCGCCTGAACCGCCCTCTCCGCACAATCACCCTGGTGGACCGTTTTGCTTTGGTGAAGCCCGATCCTGAACACGGCCATGTCATGCGGATGTTGCAGGTGCCAGAGCTTCAGGCCGCGATGGGCATGCCGCCAAAGATGAAGTTTGAAACCGGCACACGACGGGAGCGGATCAAGATGATCGGAAATGCGGTCTGTCCGCCGGTTATGAGGCAGGTGGTGAAACAGCTTGTCTTGCAAAAGACCTAGAATGCCTTCGCCCAACAATCTGATTTTCCGCGTCAAACCGCGCTTGCTTCGTTTGCTCGGGGATCAACTTATTCGAGACGCAAACTTGGCGGTGTTTGAGTTGGTCAAGAATGCATACGACGCCGACGCAACTCGGTGTTCAGTAAAGCTGGAGCATCCAGACAGCCCCTCGAAGGCTCGCATCGAGATTGAGGACAATGGCTTTGGGATGGACGAAGAAGTCATCCGCAACGCCTGGATGGTTATTGCGACGGACTTTCGTGCAACACAACGGGCTTCGTATATCCACACGCCACGGTTCAAACGGTTTCCACTCGGAGAAAAAGGACTTGGTCGGTTGTCGGTTCACAAGCTCGGTCGCTTCATCCGGTTGATCACTCGCGTCAAGGGCGGTGAAGAATTGATCGTCGAGTTCGATTGGGAGCGATTAGAGAACGCGGAAGACCTTCGCGAAGCGAACGTAAAGCTTGAGCGGCGTGAACCAGAAACGTTTCCGGGCTCAAAACACGGCACCAGACTTGAGGTGAGCCGGTTGCGTGAAACTTGGGCGCGAGGCGAGGTCCGCAGGCTGCACCGTGCGGTCAGTGGACTCTGTTCGCCGTTCAAAGGGCCAACCGATTTTGAAGTGACACTATCGGCCCCCGGTTGCGAAGCGTGGTTGGACGGGATGTTCACCTCGGAACAGGCGAACGAATGCGCGGTGTATCTGTAAGCTTCCCCGTCAACGAGACAGATCGAAATTAGAGATTTGAGCGGGGTTGGTTTGTTGGTGACGGAATACGGTGGGCGGCAGGTGGCCGAGGGCGGTGTGAGGCCGCTCTTCGTTGTAGGTGAGCATCCACTGGTGGACGTGGTCGCGGAGCTCGGAGAGGGAGTGGAAGAGATGGGCGTTGGGCACCTCGGCGCGGAAGGTGCGGTTGAAGCGCTCGATGTAGGCGTTCTGCGTCGGCTTGCCGGGCTGGATGCGGTGGAGCGCCACCTGGTTCGCCTCGCACCAGGCGACGAGCCTGGCGGAGACCAG